>JACRNF010000022.1 GCA_016219355.1 Chlamydiota bacterium
ATTTCCAAAAAAAATTTGTTGCCAAATGTGTATTCTCCGAAAAAAACATCAGAATTCATACTAAAGTAAAAATTTTTTGGCGCCAATCTTTTTTACCTTGCTGCAGGACTGGTTCATAAATTTTTTTAAAGGTGCAAGGCGATCGTTTAACTTAGGTTTAAGAGATATGGAGGCAAAAAAAACAACAGTTTTATCTCCAAACAATTGCATAAATCATGCAATTAGTCTGATTGAATCCCGAGGCTAATTATTCTTATTTAATAACCAATATGTTGAATTATGATTAAATAATACTTGCCCTAATTGTTTTAATAATTTCCTTGAATTGATGATAAAAATATGCTATACTTTCATTAAATGAGGGAAAGATTTAAATGTATATGTCCTTAAACGGGGGAAATAAGCAATGAATGAGCAATTGATGATTCAAGTCTTGCTAGGGGAATTCCACGATAAATTAAACCTTTTCAAAGACGGTGTGGTTAGAGATGTACAATTTCCGGACGCTCCGAATAAAATTAAAGTCGCTATAGGGATACGCCGTGGGGGTAAAACCTACTTTCTCTATCAGCAGATTATAAAAATGATCAACGAAGGCGTTAGTAAAACAGCTATTTTGTATATCAATTTTGAAGATGATCGGCTTCTGCCATTGAATGAACAAAAATTTGCAAAATTAGTAGATTCGTTTTATTCTCTTTATCCTGAAAACCACGACAGGAAATGCTATCTATTCTTCGATGAAATTCAAAATGTCGATAAATGGCCTATAGTTATTAGACGTTTACATGACACCAAAAATGCGGAAATTTTTCTGACCGGCTCTTCAGCAAAACTGCTCAGCAAAGAAATCGCAACCAGTCTTAGAGGCCGATCTCTAGCTACCGAAATCTGGCCGTATAGCTTTACTGAATTTACTACAGCGAAAAAAGTTTCTATTGATCAAAGTTTGTATGATAAAAAAACTCAGGACAGGCTTAAGCAACTATTTAATTATTATTTATCCGAAGGGGGGTTTCCAGAAATTATTTCGTATGATCCCGATGTCAAACAAAAAACCCTACAAGAGTATCTAGATGTTGTTATTTACCGGGATATTATCGAACGTCATAACATAAAAAATCCTTCTCTTATCAAATATATGATTTTGTCGATGATCCATAATGTCGGCAAACCATTTTCAATAAACAAATTTTACAATGATATAAAAAGCCGGGGATACAAAATCGGCAAAGACATTCTTTATGAATATGCCGAATACGTCGAAGATGCTTATCTGGCTTTTTCTGTAGCTCTTTATGATAAATCCATTCGAAAAACACACTCAAACCCCAAAAAATTATACGCCATTGATCCCGGTATGATTAGAGCCTTAACTTTGGATTATGAAAGTGATCTTGGGAGGCTTTTTGAAAATATCGTCTATTTGGATTTGAAACGTCTTGGCTGTAAAATAAACTATTATCTTACATCTGATCGCTATGAAATTGATTTTTTAGCACAAACCCCTCGCGGACATAAAAAGTTTTTCCAAGTTGTCTTTGATATGCAAGATGCAAATACGATTAAGCGTAAGGAAAGGGCTCTTCAAGCAGGAATGAAAGAATTAAAGATTGATGGAGAAATCGTTACGCTTGATTCCTATCTGCGTGAGGGAATAAAGTTGTGATGGGTATACATTAAATTGGAGAAAATCAAATGCGCTGGTACCACTATTTTTCATATTTTTTTGGCGGAGTATTTTTAGCCAATGCCGTTCCCCACTTCGTTAGCGGAGTGATGGGACATCCCTTCCAAACTCCCTTTGCGTCACCGCCGGGAGAGGGACTTTCTTCAGCATTGGTGAACGTCCTATGAGGCGCTTTCAACATCGCCCTGGGATATTTGCTTATCCGAGTTGGAACCTTTCAATTGCGACGAACAAGACATGCGATCATATATGGATTGGGCGTGCTTATTCAGTCAATGCTATCAGCCCACATCTTCGGACGATTTTACGGGGGGCTTTAGATCAAGATCGATAGTGTGGGCAATGGCCCTGATCAGGTATTTCGACAATTAGATGATCAAGTTATTTATGATCATCTATCCGGAAAAATGGTTCCGGGAAAGAAATATCCGGCCACAATTGGCGTATATCCTCATCCTCTTTCGGGTTGTTTATAGAAAAAATGTGAAAAAAACGTGAATAAAACAATGGTGTCCTGTAAAATTTTTGTAAAGAGAGAAACTATGAATAATCATCTTCCCGAGAGTTCGCTTATTCTTTATCAAACAGAGGATGGAGAGACTCGCATTGAAGTCCGCCTCCTTGATGAAACTGTTTGGCTAACCCAAGCTCAAATGTCTGAGCTGTTTGATAAAGATAAGAGAACTATTTCTGAACACATACAGAATGTTTTTAAAGAGGGTGAATTGCTTGAAAAAGCAGTTGTCCGGAAATTCCGGACAACTGCTTCTGATGATAAGAGTTATGAGGTGTTACATTACAATCTAGATGTCATCATTTCGGTCGGTTATCGCGTAAGCTCACATAGGGGAACTCAATTTCGAATTTGGGCAACAGCCAGGTTGAAAGAATATCTTATAAAAGGCTTTGTTTTGGATGACGATCGACTCAAGCGCCTGGGCGGAGGGAGTTATTTTGATGAGCTTCTTTCTCGCATTCGTGATATCCGCTCTTCTGAAAAGGTGTTTTGGCGTAAAGTGCTAGATATTTATGCAACAAGTATTGATTATGATCCTAATACCGAGACATCTAATAACTTTTTTTCAACGGTCCAAAATAAAATGCATTGGGCCGCTCATGGGCATACAGCTGCTGAAATCATCTATGCAAGAGTTAATGCTGAAAAAACAAACATGGGCCTTACTTCTTGGATAGGTAAACATCTTAGCAAAGCCGATATTGAAGTTGCCAAAAACTATTTGAATGCCGATGAGTTAAACATTCTCAATCGCCTTGTTTCTATGTATCTTGACTTTGCTGAACTCCAAGCTTTAAATCGTCAGCCAATGTATATGAAAGATTGGATTGGCAAATTGGATGATTTTCTGCGAATGACGGCTCGGGATATTCTCTCTCATTGCGGGAAAATCAGCCACGAGGCTGCTCTTGAAAAAGCTCGGGCAGAGTATATCAGGTATCAGAATCAGTTCATTGTAGATACGCTCTCTCCTGTAGAACATCATTTTCTGAAATCTGTTCAAGAGATAGAACAGATTGGCTCAGAAGATTAATTTGCTGAATTTATCTGATTTTAAAAGATCAATATTCCCTCTTTTAGGAATGTTAAAATTTATATCAAAAATTGAATATTATTCTTTTGTATCGAAGGTATTCGATGTAGTTTTTGAGGAACTGGCAAATGGAGGAGAAATAGCTTGTTTTACTCCGAATTTTAGGAATAGCAATTGTATTTTCTGTTAAGCATTATTCAAAGCCATGCCGTTTTGTGAAGTTTTTTAGAGGATTCAACTCTTCTTCCAACATGCAAAAAAGATATCTTTGAATCATTTGCTAATATCATGATTTTTTTTTTTTTTTTTCATTGCCAATTCATTGCAAAACATCCATTTAGCTATCATTTATGATTGATACTCAAAGACATATAATTATCTTTACAAAAAAGTCTTAAATAGACTAAAGTGTCTAATATATATAAAGAGGGTTTTTTATGAAAGATGAGTTAGGGCGTTATGAGCCTATTGCAGAGGCTATCAGCATTCTTTTTTTTCCGAATGTTGAGGTAGTGATCCATGATTTAAAGACAGGATGTATTACAGCAATTTTCAATAACTTCTCAAAAAGAGTGATTGGTGATGAATCTCTTCTAGATAAAATGAATAAACTTTCTGAAGATCAAGAGATATTTCTTCCCTACTTTAAAACCAATTGGGATGGAAGAAAAATAAAGTCTGTGACAGCTGTTCTTAAAAATCAAGCGGGTAAGCCTATTGGTCTTATGTGCATTAACCTTGATATCTCCAAGTGGGAAGAAATGCATCATTTCATTCTTGACCTGATCAAGCCGGCAACTGAGATGCCTGATTTTTTATTTAAGAACGACTGGAGAGAAAAAATCAATATATACGTATCTACTTATCTAAAACAGCAGGCGCTTCGTCTTGAATCTCTTGATAGATCTGAAAAACAAAAACTCCTTCTCGCCCTTCAGAAAGAAGGGGCCTTTGAAACCAAAAATGCCGCTTCTTATATCGCAGATGTTTTACAAATTTCGCGAGCAACGCTCTATAATTACTTAAAGGAAAAACAATGAAAATCCCCCCATTTAAATTAGAAGAATTTTGGAAAAAATATGAGGTTATAGCTCCTTATTTGCTTTGCTGCTCAGATACTGAGAGTTGGAATCTTAATGAGATTTTAGAGTTAGCTGACCTGGAATCAAAAAAACTCTGGGAGTCTTTAAGCTTAGGATATCCTGAATCACCCGGCCTGGCCATTCTACGCAGGGAAATTGCTGGGCTCTATTCTCAGATTGATAGCGATCAAGTTCTCACTTTTGTCGGAGCAGAAGAGGGGATTTATTGCTTTATGAGGACTCTAATTGAGCCAGGCGATCATGTGATTGTGATCGATCCTTGTTATCAATCGTTAAAAACTCTGCCTAAATCTTTTGGCGCTGATATAACTAGCATTGGACTTGATCCGGATAATCACTGGCAATTAGATCTTAAAGAGGTAGAAAGAGCTTTTCGCCCAAGTACAAAACTTCTCATCCTTAACTATCC
>JACRNF010000023.1 GCA_016219355.1 Chlamydiota bacterium
AAGGGGCAGTCCTTAGTCCCCTTCTGGCAAACCTATACCTTCATCCTCTTGATCTCCTTATGCAAAAAGCGGGTTATCAAATGGTTCGGTATGCAGATGACTATGTAGTCCTCTGTAAAACCGAAATAGAAGCTAGACAAGCTCTAGAAACAATCCAGAAATGGGTAGATAAAAGAGGTCTAACTCTACATCCTGATAAAACGCATGTAGGTAACTGTAAAGAAATGGGACAGGGATTTGAATTCTTAGGATATAGATTTGAAGCAGATAGGAAATATCCCCGAAAGAAAAGCTTTGAGAAATTCAAAGATGCAATTAGATCGAGGACTAAACGAAGCTGTGGATCATCTATAGAAAAAGTCATCAAAGAACTAACTCCCATAATAAGAGGCTGGTACAACTATTTTAAGCATGCATACAAGACAACTTTTCCATATATAGACAGCTTTATCCGACGACGACTTAGAGCGATATTATGCGCTCAAAATAAAAAGGCGTCATTTGGAAGATCGTGGGAAATTAATAAGCGATGGCCAAACAAGTACTTCGCAAATCTTGGCTTATTTACTATGGAAACCCATAGAGTCAAGGAGATAGCGTGTCGGTCCCGATGAGGAAACTATTAACTGGAGAGCCGTATACGGGAAAATCGTACGTACGGTTCGGAGGGAGGGGTGATCGAAAGGTCATTCCTACCCCTATTATTATTGAAGACAGGTTCAGTCGGTTTTTTTTGAGGGATTGCTAAAACGGCCATTTTTTTCTCCTGTTCTTAGTAAAATAAGTGTGATGCAGTTTTTGCTGCATCACACAAAAACAAATTATCTAATTATTTTCTTTTAGATTCTGGGTCATGTTGTGCAAAAGATGCCAGAGTGCCAGGTCCGTGGCCAGGTTTTGCAAAAAAAATTCTAGTCAAAGTACTTAAAGCATAAAAACATAAAGCGCCACATATGATTGGAAAAGCCAAAGTATTAACTCTTTCTTCTACTGTTGATGATATGTTAAATGGGAGATGGGATTTGTGCTTAATAATTTCAAATGCGCTTCCGGTGAGGGTCGCAACTCCTAATGCCAAATATTGTAAAGGACTTTTTGGGGCGAAAGACAATGCTATCATAAAATTTCTCCTGTTAAAGTTAAAAGCCAAACCGCTTGGCCTTAAAATATGGTCGGTGATTATTAGCCAACAAACATTTTAACGCAAGATGTTCAAAAAGATGATTATAAAATTATTTAGTCTGTTTAAAATTGCTCTCTTTTTAAGCTTTCACAAGGTTTCCATGTTCATCTACCGGAGGTTTCTTTGTTTTTGCCCAAGGTGCAGCGCTAGCTGAAGTTCCTGCAGATGGAGGTGGAGGAACTTGTGATTTGTCGGTAGCTGCAGTTGCTCTACGAAGCAGAGCTTTTTGTTGGGCTTGCTGCAATTCAGCTAATGACAATCCAGAAGAGTGGGGCGCACCGGTAGCCGAAGTTGGGGGGGGGAGCGCTACTAGCAACAGCGGCTGCTGCATCAGGTGCTGGTGGTTTTTTATTTATTACTAATCTGGCCATAGGCGTTGAAGGAGGTGGAGGAGGAGGAGGCGGTGGAGGTGGCATTTGGGAAGTTTGAGATAACATTGCAGGTTGGTCTGCGTGGTCTGATGGCATGGAAGCAACCTGGGTAAAATGTCCGTCATCTTTAATGTTGATTGGATGTTTACGAGATAGACATAATGAGAGCCATAGGCCAAAACTACCAATGGCAATAAGGGCCAAAGCGCAAACTTTTTTCTCCCAATCAGAAGTGGGATTTTTAATAATATAGCCTGCTGCAGCGGCTACAACAACGACAAGGGGCGCTCTTATTTTCATATTCATAAATTTTCTCTGCTTTTGTAAAATTATGATCTGAGATTATGTGATAAATGTTTTGAAAAATCAAGAGATTGAAAAAAAATGGTAAAAATACAAATAGTTAAAATCGGAAAGGAGGCTCAGTCCAAAAATTTGTTTTCCAGTCTCTGGGTTTCTTTGATTTATCCCAAGCTTTGAATGCAACGGGTATTGAATTAGGTTTGGACGTTGATAATCTAGCAATAGGTTGAGTAATTAATGGATGTGCAGACTGAGACGTTGTTTGTGAATCTGGAAGTGTTGGAGGTAATGCTTGAGTAAGTGGCGCGGGCAGAGCTGGCCCTGCAACAACAGGAGGTATCATTTTTGCAGTTGAAGTAAACACTGGAGGCTGAGAAGTTATTGTTATAGTAACGTGGACAAACTCTCTTTTTCGTTTAAATTGATTGATAGGTCTATGGCAGAAGCATAAGCAGAGACCAACGGTGCTAATGATTAGAAGGCCTAGAAAGCATACTTTTTGTTCCAAATTAAAATTTGGGACATTTTGTACAACATATTTTGACGCGGCTGCTAAAACAATTACTCCAAGAGGCGCTATCATTTTCAATCTCATAAATTTTCTCGGCTTTTGTAAAAATTACGATCGTAGATTATGTTACAAAAGTTTTGAAAATTCAAGATATTGAAAAGAAATATTACTTTTTACATAATTTAGAGGCAATTTCTGCAACATGTTTGCCTAAAAATTTAGCAGCGGCAATATCGTATTTGGTGGGATTTCTTTCTCCTTTAACTCCGCAAATAGTAGATACTCCATATGGCGAGCCTCCTGAAATTTCTTCGGTTTGCATTTGACCTTGGAATGTGTAAGGAAGTCCAACTAAAATCATTCCATGGTGAAGCAGAGTCGGATGAAAACTTAAAATAGTAGACTCTTGTCCTCCATGTTGAGTTGCGCTACCGGTAAATACCGAAGCGACTTTTCCCACAAGCGATCCTTTAATCCAAAGCCCTCCTGTGGCATCTAAAAATGATCTCATTTGTCCACACATATTGCCAAATCTTGTTGGTGTTCCAAATATAATCGCATCAGCTTTTTCTAAATCTTCTATAGAAGCTATAGGAACATGTTTCATCTTGTTTTGCGCTTCAATGGCGTTCATTTTTTCTAACACTTCTTTGCTGAGAGTTTCAGGAACTTTTTTAACTTCCACGGTTGCTTTAGTCTCTTTAGCTCCATTTGCTATCGCTTCGGCAAGCTTATAGATATGGCCATACATTGAATAAAACAAAATTAAAATTTTCATAAAGACTCCCAAAATGTTTTTTGATCATAATTTGAATTTATGTAGAGAAATTATAAAAAACAACTTAAAATTAAAACATGAAGAAAATTTCACGATTAGCTGTTTATGGTCTTGTAATACAGGACCAAAAGGTTTTGTTGGTCAGGGAAAATAAGGGGATATTTAAAGGCCTTTTGCATTTTCCAGGTGGAAAAATGGAGTTTGGAGAAACTTTTGAGGACACTTTAAAAAGGGAATTTAAAGAAGAGGTTAATATGGGTTTTATCGACTTTGTTTTATTGGAAAATGAGGCTGAAGTGCATGAAATCCCTCTTGATGGTGAGATGCATCTTGTGCATTGGATCAAAGTTCTTTACAAAATTACCGGTTGTTATTCTTTAAGTGAAGAGTGTGTAACAAATGAGATTTTAGAGTTTGTTTGGTGCGATATCAAAAAATTAAACTTTAAAGAGCTCACTCCTTTTGTTCAAAAAAATCTGCAAAAGTACAAAAATCTCATTTTGTAAATCTTTTGCCACTTTCTAGCTTGTTTTTTTAAAAGATTTATGTTCTTTTATGGTTAGGGTGTGGTGTATGAGCGGCAAATATCATTTTCAAACCATTGGTGAAGTTTTAAATAGCTTAGACACTTCTTATGAAGGATTACCTTCAAGAGAGGCTGAAAGCAGGCTGAAAATTTTTGGTAAAAACAAACTTAAAGAGACCAAAATTTCAAAATTTAAAATTTTTGTCAGGCAATTGAACAATATTTTAATCTACGTTTTGCTTTTTGCCAGCTTTATTAGTCTTGTGACAAATAAGATTTTAGATTTTATTATTATAATCACTTTAGTCATTGTCAATACCCTTATAAGTTTTTTTCAGGAATTAAAAGCCGAAGCATCTTTAAAAGCTTTGCAAAAATTGACCGAGAGCAAAACTAAAACGATCAGAGATAAAAAAGTTGTTGAAATACCTACGACAATGCTAGTGCCGGGAGATATTGTAATTTTATCCGAAGGAGATTTGATCGGAGCTGATTTAAGGTTATTTGAAAGCTCTTCATTAATGATCGATGAGTCTTCTTTAACAGGAGAATCGATACCGGTTATTAAAGATCATTTACAGGAAACAAAAATCGATGCGCTGATTTTTGAAATGAAAAACTATCTTTTTTCCGGCACGACGATTGTGAAAGGATATGGAAAGGCAATTGTTACTAATACCGGTCGGAATACCTATTTTGCCAAGATTGCGGAGGAAATTCAAGAGCGTTCGGCTATTAGTCCTCTGACCAAAGCCTTAAATTATTTTACAAGCCGATATATTGCCGGAGTAGTTTCTCTTTTTATAATCATTGGTATTTATGGATTTTACCAGGGAAGGGCGTGGCTTGATTTGGCTTATATTTTGCTAGCGCAATTAGTTTCGGCTGTTCCTGAAGGTCTGCCAATGGTAGTAACTTTAGTTTTAGTGATCGGAGCTTTAAAACTTAGCAAGCAAAATACTTTGGTTAGATATTTGCCTGCGGTTGAAACGTTGGGCAGCGCAAGTGTAATAGCGTCAGATAAAACCGGTACCATTACGCAAGGTAACTTAGTTGTAGAGGATTGCTTTTCTTTAGATAATGAAAAAGTTAAGTTAATTGGCGCCCTTTGTAATGATTATTATGAAAATAAAAAAGACCCAATTGATGCAAGCCTTGTCAAATGGATCGAAAACTTTGATGAGCTTAGAAAAAAATATCCCAGAATAATTTCATTTCCTTTTGATGTCTCCACAAGAGTTATGGCTTGTGTAAATGAAGTGGAAGGAAAAAAAATCTTATTTGTCAAAGGGGCCTTTGAATCTTTAAAAGAAATGGCGGTGAATAAAGAAGATATCGATTTATTTGAAGAGCGGCTGAAATTAATGTCAGAAAATGGGCTAAGAATTTTAGCATTCGGATTGGGAGATTTTACAGAGGATAAAAATTGGAAAATTCAACTTATTGGGCTTGTAGGTTTTTTAGATCCTCCTAAAAAAGAGGTTAAAGAAGCGGTGCTTGCTGCTCAAAAGGCCAAAATTAAAGTGATCATGCTTACAGGAGATCATCCCTTAACTGCCAGGGCCATTGCCAAACAGGTATCTATATATAAGGAGGGAGATTTAATCTTAACCGGAAAAGAGATTGATAAGATGCAAGACCTTGCTTTGCTAAGACATTTACATAAAACATCGGTCCTTGCCAGGATCTTACCTGAACATAAGTCCAGGGTGGTAAAAATTTTACAGGAAAGCGGCGAAATTGTTGCAGTCAGCGGAGATGGTGTTAATGACGCCCCGGCTTTAAAAAGGGCAGATCTTGGTATTGCAATGGGCTCGGGGACCGAAGCTGCCAAAAGCGTCGCTAAGATGATTATAACCGACAGTAATTTAAAAGTTATTGTAGATGCCATAAGAAATGGAAGGGTTATAGCGGCAAATATTAGAAAGGTCATTTATTATAGCATTTCAACAACTATCTTGGAGATTTCACTTTTAAGTTTGGCGATTTTTTCAAATTTACCTTTGCCTTTGAGCGCTTTGCAAATTTTGTGGGTCAACTTGATAACTGGGGGCATGCAAGATAAATCTTTTCCGTTTGCCAAAGAAGAAGGGCATTTAATGCATCAAAGGCCTAAAAAGCCCATAAAACAATTTTTTGACCTGCATCAAATTTTTAACATTTTCTTTTATGGTATTTTAACTGCTATTGCAGGTTATCTATTTTTTAAATTTTTTCTTTCACAATATGCCTATCAAGTTGCTATGACGATTACTTTTACCAATGTAATTTTTATGCAGCTGGCAAATGGTATCCAGGCTCAAAAAGAGCATGAACCGTTTTTTAAGAATTTCAAAAATAGTTTTTTGATCAATCCTTATGTATATATAGGTGTAGCGGCCGGGATTGTTTTGCAAGTGTTTGCCGTTCATATTGCCCCCAGATGGTTTGATCTTACGGAAATTGATGTTTCTTTATGGAAATATCCGGTTATTTGTTTTGTAATAGCTTTTTTAATTGTTGAGGTCCGAAAGTGGGGAAGCTTAATTTTTTTAAAAGAAAAAACCGTCTAGGAATCGTAAATAAATAAGTTTTACAGTTATCGATGTAAAAAACGGATCAGATTTTGAGGTTTTTTTCGCAGTAGATATAACTTTATATCTACAAGGGAAAAGCCTCAATAGATGAATTGATTTTTCTTCGAGAACGGTAAAACTTATTTATTTACGATTCCTAGAGTCTCAATAAATTTTTTTAACTTTTCTAAAAAGGCGCCATTTTTAACTTCTTTGGATAAAAAAACAGAGGTGGCCGTTTTTTTGTTTACAAGCTGTTCCATCTCTTCAAAAGCCTTTTCAGATCCGCTGGCTTGCTCTGTGGCAAAAAAAGCGATGTTTTTAAAATTATGGATATTTTGTTCAAGGTACATTCGGACGGCCGGGGCCATTTTATATGCCCAGATCGGAGTACCAACAATTACAAGATCGTAGTCTTTGGGATCTTTGGCTGTTTGTATTTCTGTAGGCTTTTTAAAAAGAGAGTCTTTTCCGGACATTAAATAACCTAAAACACCTGATCTATTTTTGTTATCAATAATTTCATCTGTATCGGCAGACAGAAGCTCTGCCATTTTTTCTCCGGCAAGTTTGGTAACACCGGTCCTAGAATACCATACAATTAATATTTTCATCTTATTTCTCTTTGTTAATACAAATATATTGATTTAAATTTTTTTGTTAAATAAATTTACGTGAAAGTTCTATTTTTGTTTTATATGTTATTTTTTCTTGACTAATTATTTCAGAATAAGGTATATATTTTGCTTTTAACTAACAGGTATTTTTTTGTGAAAAAATTAGGTGTATTTTCTTTAGGAATAGCAATATTTGCTATGTTTTTTGGCGCCGGAAACATTGTTTTCCCTTTAACTTTGGGCAGAGATGTAGGTAGCGGTATCTCTTATGCTGTTATAGGATTTATTTTAACCGCCGTGTTAGTTCCTATTTTGGGATTTGTCTCCACAATTTTATCTGAAGGAAGCTATAAAAAGTTTTTTTCAACGATCGGCAAATGGCCCGGTTTTATAATGATTGCCTTTTGCATGTTTATCGTAGGTGTTTTGGCAAACTCAAGATGCGTAGTAATTTCTCACTCGGCAATTATTGATTATCTTCCAACCAGCTCTATTTTTATATACAGCCTGTTTATTTCCTGTATTATATTTTTATTGACCTTTAAAGAAAATCAGGTTGTTGGCATTTTAGGAAAAATTTTAGGCCCGATAAAAATTACCTTTTTATTTGCAATCATTGCCGGTGTAATTTTTACTTTTAAACATATTCCTCCAACCGAATACTCTATTTCTAAAAGTGTAATGGCCGGTTTAAAGCAAGGGTATTTTACCTTAGATCTGATTGGAGCGTTATTCTTTTCGCATTTGATATATGCGGCCATGAAGAATAAATATTCTCATGATGTTGTAGAATCAGATCAAAAATTGATCAAGAAAGGGGTAAAAGCGGGGATAGTTGGAGGCCTTTTATTAGGTGTTGTATATTGCGGATTTGGTTTTATTGCTGCGCTCCATGGACCTGAAGAAATGGGTATTGCCCAAGACAGGCTTTTTAGCGACCTTGTAGGAAAAATAGTTGGCCCAACAGGCGGCCTTTTAGCAAATCTTACGGTTGCTCTTGCTACTTTGACAACAGCTATTGCTCTTACAACGGTATTTGC
This sequence comes from Chlamydiota bacterium, assembly GCA_016219355.1. Classification (GTDB taxonomy): domain Bacteria; phylum Chlamydiota; class Chlamydiia; order Chlamydiales; family SM23-39; genus JACRNF01. The sequence goes on from JACRNF010000023.1 coordinate 7,885, forward strand.
CGATTATTTATGCTTTGAGATATTTAAGGACAAGCTTCCATATACATATTGTCTTTTGATAACCATATTGATAAATTTAGGTTTTATCAATATGCAGTTTTCAGGAATTATGAAAGTCATAGCTCCTCTTGCAGTATTGATATATCCTTCTATTATTGTTCTATCGATCGCTAACATCTGCAAGAAATTTTGGGCCTTTAAATATACTAAGCAAGTTTTCTTTGCAACGCTTGGCATAACAGCCCTTTTTCAATACATTCTTTAATTTTAAATTAGGCAAATCTTGAATCTAAGATTTGCCTTTTTGGCAACATCTCAAAAAGCTGAGGTGATGCCTTCGGGCTGCGACCTGCGATCTCCTTTTCTTTGCTCGTCGGTAATAGCTATTCAGCTATTACCTCCTCTCAAAGAAAAGAATTTCTTGGTCTCGCCTCGAATCCATCTACCTCAACTTTTTGAAATGTTGCCTTTTTTGTCAAAAAACGAGATCATGTTTTCAAATAGGAATGAACATGAGAAAGTTTTTTTTAATATTATTTTTGTTTTCAACCTTTGTTTTATATGCTCAAGTTGAGCTTGGAATTGATCTTTTTTTTAAAGAAGGAGACACTTCTTTTTTAGAGAACAAAAAAATTGGGATAATAACCAATCATACCGGAGTTAACTCTTCTTTAAAAAGTACGGTGGATGTTTTTAAAGAAAAGGCCGTAAATTACAAAATTGTAGCTATTTTTTCTCCAGAACATGGATTTACAGGCTCGGCTTATGCCGGTGAAAAATTAAACCATACTAAAGATGAGATCCCCATTTATAGTTTGCATGGTGTGGCAAAAAGGCCTACTCCCGAGATGTTGAAAGATATTGATGTGTTGATTTATGACCTTCAAGAAACCGGAGTTCGTCCTTATACCTATTTTTCAACTTTATGCTATGTAATGGAGGAGGCGGCTAAAAATAACATCAAAGTTATTGTTTTGGACCGTCCGAACCCCATTAACGGAGTAATTGTTGATGGTCCAATGTTGGAAGAGGCTTGGCGCTCATTTTTAGGATATATTAATGTCGCTTATTGCCATGGTATGACCATAGGGGAGCTGGCCTCATTTTTTAATGAAGAGTATAAAATAGGATGTGATTTAAAAGTTGTTTTAATGAAAGGATGGAACAGGTCCATGTCTTATCAAGATACAGGTCTTTATTGGACTCCCACATCTCCGAATATCCCAGAGCCGAACACTCCTATTTATAACGCTACTACAGGAATGTTAGGAGAGCTTGAGCTTGTGAGCATTGGTATTGGGTATACACTACCGTTTAAAATAGTTGGAGCTCCCTGGATCAAAGCAGAAGAATTTGCCGAGAATTTAAATAAGCAAAAACTTCCCGGGGTTATATTTGTCCCATTTCATTTTAAGCCTTTTATGGTCCCCTATAAAAATGAAGAGTGCCATGGTGTTAGAATAATTATTACAGATTTAGCAGTTTATAAACCTTTAACAACCCAATATTTTTTAATCAGCATTTTAAAATCTTTATATCCTAAAGAGGTGCAAAGCCGTCTTAGCAAAATTAAAGATGCCAAGAAAAAGACCTTTTGCCAAGTGTGCGGCAGCGAGCTTCTTTTAGATGCCATTATCAATGAAAAATACTTTGCTTATAAACTTATGCAAATGCAAGAGGAGAAACAAAAACAATTTTTGCAAAAAAGAGAAAAGTATCTTCTTTATAAATAGGGCATTACGTGACTGAAACACAAGTAATGTTATGCAGAAAGATATGAATATAGAAAAATTTAATGAGTGGGCTTTGCAATAGGAGCAAAATCTAGGCCCTTTTTCTAATAATATTTTTGATTTAATTGTTTCAGGATATTGTTTTCATCACTTTACAGATGCATTCAAGGTGTCTTTTATTAAAAAACTATCTAAAAACAACCTTAATGATAATGGTAAAATAATAATTGGGGATGTAGGCTTTTGCACGTCGGAAGACCTCAGTTATGCTAGAAAAAAATATAAAAAGGACTGGGATAAAAATGAATATTATCTTTGCGGAAGTTCTATGGTGGAAGAATTACAAAAAAATAATTTAAATGCAGAATATATTAAAATATCAACATGCGCAGGTTTGCTTATCATCTCAAAAAAGGGAAAAGTTTTTTCTTTATAAAAAAACATTGTCATTAATCTTAAATCTATTAGATGCTTGATAGAAATTTTGAGCAATTTTTATGAGATTTTCTTTTTTAAACATTCCGGTTAATATACATTTTTCTTTTTGGATCTTTTTAATATTTTTTGTTCGGACAAGTTCAAGCCCAGCTGAGATGGTGATTTATTCATTGGTATTGTTTATTTCTCTCATAGTTCATGAATACGGACATGGACTAACTGCTTTATATTTTGGTAAAGACCCTAAAATTGATTTGCTTGCTTTTGGAGGCTATACCACTTATAGGGATTTTGGCCTCAGTGAAAAACAAAAGTTTTTGATAACTTTAAATGGTCCTTTATTTGAGGCCTTTTTAATACTTTTTGCCTACATTCTTTTAAGAGCCAATATTTTTCAAAGTTCTTATATTTTGTATTTTTTATACATACTGGTAAAATTTAACATCTTTTGGTGTTTGGTTAATTTAGTTCCTCTATATCCATTAGATGGGGGGCATCTTTTAAGACAGTTGCTGGAAAAAAAATTTGGCGAAAAAGGATTTAAGATCAGTTTGATAATTGGCAATATAAGCGCTATTTTGGGATGTCTTTTCTTTTTTTGGCATCAGTACTTTGGCTTTGCCATTATTTTTGCAATCTATGGTTTTCAAAACATGCAAATGTCTTTTAAAAATTTAAAATTAAAGCAAAATAACTTCGGCCTTTACAACGATGGAGTAAGGTCAATGGAAAATAATGACAACGAAAAAGCCAAGGCCATATTTAAAAAGCTTTTAAAAACCAAAGACAAATACATTAAAGTTTCAGCTGCCGAGTCTTTAGCTATTATTTTACATCAAGAAAATGATCCTAAGGGGGCATATAACCTGCTTTTAAAAACCGATCACAGCCGGCTTAAGAAAGGAAAATGTCTTTTATGCAAATTGGCATATGATGAGAAAAACTATGTTTTGGCTAAAAAATATTCCGATGAAATTTATGAAATTGATGGCTCTTTTGAAATAGCGTTATTGAATTCAAAAGTTTTTGCCGGTTTGAACGAACCGGAATATTCTGGAGGATGGCTACGTACCGCTTCTTTATTTGACCAGGCTTCAAAAGAGACTTTAAAAGAGATTTTACAAGATAAAATTTATGATTCGGTAAAAGAAAACGATAGCTTTAAAAAACAGACTCAAAAAATTTATTAATTTTTTCCAGTTACTCCTGTATCGGCTTGCTTTTCTCCTAATTTAGATCGGCTGCGCAAGGAGTTTAATCTTTTCTGCAGAAAGAATTAGCCGCTCACTATTGCATATATTTTTTTTGAGTATTGATCTTATATCCCCAAAAATAAATCCAAACAGAGAGTATCGCAAGAACGATATGATCATACGGAGTTTTTAAAAGCCCAAGTGGAACTATGTTTGTAAAATTGTGAGTCGATACAAATGTTGGATCGCCAATAAAAGAGATTATAACTATTGAAACAAGATAGACCAAAAGCCATAGATTTCTTTTTCCTTCCCATTTCTTGTTATTTAATAAGAAATAAACGGGGTAGGCTGATAATACTAAAAGTAAACCAACTAAAGTCCAAGGCCAGGCTCCCCAATAAATTAAGAAGGTTGCGAAAATAAATCCCGTTAGGGTTATTAAAAACATACAGGGTAATTTATATGGCCTTTTGGTTTTATTGATTTTTCTTAATATAGGGACGGAGAGTACTGCTCCAGAATAGGTAACAATAGCTGTTATAGCAGCCATAATTGCAACAGCAGGAAAATGTGGAATGGTGACAATAATAATTGAGGTCAAAGTAGATGAAAATAAAAGTGATGCGACCGGCGTATGATATTTTTTAGATACAGTTGCCATCTTTGACCAAAAAAGATTGTCCTTGGCCATGGCATACGGCATCCTTCCTTGCATCATCACCCAGTTTCCACCGCAGCCGCCGGTTGAAATTGTTGCTCCAATTATTACAATCAAAGCAAGTAGGGGAAGTCCCGCTGTTTTTGCAATTTGCGCTAAAGGTGAAGAAAGAGACGAAAGCCCTTGCCAGCCGTTTGAAAAGCCTCCAAGATCAACCATTCCTACAAATACAAAGCCTATTATGGTATAGATAACGATTGTAATTAAAATTGTTAAGAACATGGCCAATGGTATGGTCCTGGATGGGTTTTTAACCTCTTCTGCCGGTATTACCACTGTTTCAAAACCGGTATAAGCCCAAATAAACAATGTTATCGCAAGAGTTATTCCTCCCATACCAAATGGGGCAAAAGGGGTAAAATTACCGGTTTTTAATACTGTTAGGCCAATAAGAGTAAAAATAATTAGGGGAACTATTTTTCCAAAAGTAGTGATTATCCCATAAATGCCTCCCCATTTTACGCCAAAAATATTGATAAAGGTAAAAAGCCAGAGAAAGATCAAGGCAACTATCATGCCCATCGGTGTTAATGTCATACCAACGCTTAAAGATGGAAAATAATAACCTAAATAGACTACAAATATGTCGATGATGGCAGCGGTACCGATAAAGGCATTTATAAAATAACCCCACCCCATCAAAAATCCACCAAAATCGCCCATTGCCATACGAGGCAAGGAATATGGGCCTCCCGTCAATGGAAATGTTGAGCCAAGTTCTGCATATGACATGCCAAAAAATAAAATGATTATGCCGGCTAAAATGATAGAGAGAACTAACGATGGTCCGGAAATTGCTGCCATCGCCGATGGCAGGGCAAAAATCCCCGATCCTATCATATCACCAATACCAAGAGAAATTAAGGTTATTAGACCAATCTCTTTCTTTAATCCGATCATTTTATTTACTCCTAAATTTAATCCGTCCTCAAACAAGGCTCTTTATAATTTGGAAGATGTCATAAATAATTTATTTTGCAAATAGAAAAATTATTTGTGCTTAAAATATTTAAGAATCAGATTTTTAAAAAATCTTCTTTTAAAATATAATGAAATTTTCTGGAGATCTTTATGCCATTTGTAAAAGTTCTTTTTCCCACACCTATTTTAAATACCGAAAATTTTGAAGATGTTTTTGGAGGATTAGATGGCTCGACTTTAGCTTTGGATATGAAAGGTCATTTACGAGCTTTAGAATTTACCGCTCTTCCCGGCATGATCTTTAAAGTTGAAAAAAAATGCCAAAATTTTATCCTGCAAGTCTCTTGCTTATTTTATCCCGGCACCTTATATATTGATAGCCGCTTTACAAACCCTTGCAATGAAGAAATGGATTTTTTAAAACATGGTTTTCTAGAAATAAAAGAAAAAGAAATTTTGTCAAAAATTGAACAAATGATAGGCCTTGATTATTGCTGGGGCAGTAATTATAGCCAGGGGATAGATCAAATGCTATTTCTATATGCTCCCCAAAAGAAATTAGATGATTCCATGTTAAAAAAATGGACCATGAGTGGAATAGATTGCTCGGGGATTTTGTATGAGGCCACAAATGGCTATACCCCCAGAAACACATCAAAATTAGTTTTTTTTGGACAAGGGGTAACTATTGAAAATAAAAGTCCTGAGGAAATAGTTGATTTATTAAGACCTTTGGATTTGATTGTATGGAAAGGACATGTTATAGTTGTGCAAAATAAAACCTTTGTAATTGAGAGTGTTGAAGAAAAAGGAGTTGTAAAAACTTCATGTTTGAAAAAGTTAAAAGAAATCTTTTCTCAAAGAAAAGGGGTTAATGAATGGAACGATCAGGATTTTAAAAAGTTTGTCATAAGAAGGTGGATCAATGCATAAGATTTTATTATTGTTAGGCTGTATTTTCATGATTGCTTGTCAAAGCAATATCAAATCTATTTGTAAGCAAGAGTTAAAAATAAACATTGTAGACCAGCCTCAAACTTTAGATCCAAGAAAAGCAAGAGATACTTGCTCTATTACTGTTATGAAAATGCTTTTTGAAGGGCTAACAAGAATCGGCTTAGATGGAAAAGCTCAAAATGCGATAGCTGATGATATAGCCATATCCGATGATGGAAAAGTTTATACTTTTAAACTAAAAAAAACTTTTTGGACAAATGGCGACGCAGTTACTTCTTATGATTTTGCCTATAGCTGGAAAACGGTTTTAAATCCCAACTTTGCTTCCTCTAATGCCTTTCAGCTTTATGTGATCAAAGGGGCCAAAGAAGCCAAAGAGGGAAAAATTTCTGTTGAGGATGTAAAAATTTTTACTCCCGATGCATCAACCCTTGTTCTCGAACTTGAAAATCCGGTAGCTTATTTTTTAGACCTTTTATCTTTTCCGGTATTTTTTCCTGTAAGTAAAAATCTAGATCAAAAAAATAGTAGTTGGTCGCAAGATGTCTTAACCTTTGTTGGCAATGGCCCATTTTATTTAAAATCATTAAAACATCATGATTTGATGGAAGTTGAAAAAAACAAAAATTATTTTGATGAAAAAATGGTAAAAATACAAAAAATTTCCATGTTTATGCTTTCGGCAGAAAGCGAACTGGATCTTTTTGATACGAGTGAGCTGGATTTGGCTGGTTCTCCATTTTCAGTATTGCCGGTAGATGCTTTGGTCTCTTTAAAAACCAGACCGAATTATTTTCAGACCCCTTTTTTAGCTACAGAATTTATTAGGATCAACATAAAAGAAATTTCTGATGTTGCTCTGAGAAAAAAAATGATGAGCTCTTTTGATCGACAAAGTTTAGTTGAACATGTTTTGCAAAGTGGAACAGCCGCTGAAACTTTCGTGCCGGTAGAAATGGGGCTTAATACTCCTATTCATTTGGATGCAACTAAAGATATAGATGTAAAACAAGAAAAATTTACTTTAATGTATTCTAATACTGCTAGGGGAAGTTTGATTGCTCAGACTGCGCAAAGTCAGCTTAAAAAAAATAATATTGAAATTCAGTTAGAACCGCTGGAAAGGAAAGTATATTTGGAAAAAATGGCCACTGGACAATATCAGCTGGCTTTAGGTTCATGGATTGCTGACTTTAATGATCCGGTAAGTTTTTTAAATGTTTTTAAATATCAAAATTGCGGCACGAACAATACCTTTTGGGAAAATAGCAATTATACCTCTTTTTTAGATCAAGCCCTTCTGTGCTCTGATAAAGAAAAAAGAAAAGCCCTTCTTCAGCAAGCAGAAAATATATTGCTGGAAGAAGCTCCAATAATTCCATTGGATCATTTATCGGGGAATTATTTAAAAAATCCCAAACTCAAAGATATGTATCTTTCTGAGCTTGGACAGATGGATTTTAAATGGGCCTATATTGAAGATTAAGTTGTTTAGGTATATACAAAATTCCATATAATTTTTTTTTATATATAAGATAATAATTATAAAAATAAACATAGAGTGGACATTTTTTTTTGTTTTTATTACAGTGAAGGGAAATATATTTAAGGAAAAATATGGGTAAAAAAGAATCTTTAGCTGGCAAGATCAATCTATTTGAACTTGTTATGCTCTCTTCGGTACTTGTGGTTAGTTTGCGAAACCTTCCGATGATCGCATCAACCGGCGTTACAATGTTCTTCTTTGCAATAGCGAGTTTAGCAAGCTCTATACCCTTTTTGATTGCAATTCAGCTTTTGGTAATTTGGGTGTTCACCTTTTTAAACATGAGGGGATTGCATACTTCCAGCTTTATCAGTTCTGTTGGATTTTTAGGTGGAGTTTTATTTCCGGGATTATTTATAATGGGACTTGCTGGGATTTACCTTTGGCAACATCTTCCCATTCAGCTTAATTTTTCGACCAATTTTTCAGGATTTTTGCCAGATTTTAACCATGTTTCAACTATCGTGTTACTCTTAGCTTTTACTAGAGCCTTTGCTGGAATTGAAGTATCGGCAGCACATGCCAATAAAGTTGAAAAGCCGCAGGTTAACTACCCTATTGCCATTTTATTTGTAGTAATAGTTGGTGTCTTTATTAACCTTTTCGGGGCCCTTTCAGTATCCATTGTTGTTCCTCAAAAAGATTTGAGTTTGATTGCCGGTGTTATGGAAGCGGTAGAAGTCTTTTTTAAACAATTCGATATAGTGTGGCTAGTTCCGATCTTTGGCCTTTTATTAGCAGCAGGACAAACTGCCGGGGCAAGCGCTTGGTTCATTGGTCCGGTCAAGGGTCTTTTGGAAACTGCAAGAAAGGGGGAGCTTCCTCCATTTTTTAAAAAGGTCAATAAAAATGATGTTCCGGCTCATTTGCTGATTTTGCAAGGGGTGGTCATTTCGGTAATTTCAACAGGATTTTTATTCTTGCCCTCGATTAATTTGGCTTTTTGGTTTTCAGTAGTCATCTCGATGATGGTTTATTTTACCATGTATTTTATGCTAATGCTTGCTGCCCTTTATCTAAGGTATAAAAAACCGGATGTTCCTAGAGCTTTTAAAGTTCCTTTTAAGAATGTAGGCATGTGGATAGTCTCCGGGGTCGGAATGATAACTATGCTATTTTCTTTTATTTTAGCTATTTTTCCTACCAAGCCGGAATATAACGTATTTAATTACATGGCTTTATCCATAGGATCTTTTTTGGTGATTTTCATTATTCCTTTTATAATTCATAAATTTAAAAATCCTAAATGGTCCAAAATGCCCGAGGAAAAATAATATTTGACTAATTTTTTTTAATGGAATTTAGATTTTTGTTGATTTATCAAAGCTAAAATCGGACAATATATAGGTAAATGACTTTTATAAACAAACTTAACAAACATTTTATTAATCAAAACGAGGTAAGAACCTATGAAAAAAAGATATTTAGAAATTGCATTTTTAGCTGTTTTTGCATTAACTGCTCCATTATTTTCAGATGCTCCTGCAGATGTAGCTAAACAAGAAGTTGCTATAGATGCTAAAGATGCCGATACATCATACGACTCTTCAGAAGACGAAGATGATACCGATGATACTAAAAAGAAAAAAGAACAAGCCAGCGAGCTTGGAAAAGCTGAAGTTAAGTAAGTTTTTAAATTTCTTTTATTGGCTCAAAACTATTAAAAATAATTTTGAGCCTTGTTTTTTTAATCTTTCGCAGGTTCAGTTGTAGTTTTAGTCTTGATTAGATAAGACATACTTCCACCTAAAATAATTAATACCGCTCCAAATAAAGAAAGATAGCTCAAAGAGTTATTAAATACGATCCAGCTTATAAAGCCTGTGTAAATAACCGTAGCGTAAGCTAAAGGATTTAAAAACGTGGCCGATGCATGCTTATATGCGATTGTGAGTAAAAATTGGGCGATTACAGAGGACAGGCCTATAAAAATTAGGATCATAAGCTCAAAAGAAGAGGGGGAGACCCACTGAGCGCTTAAAAATGGCATAGAGAATATGGACCCAAATAAAAAATAGTAAAATAAAGTTCTCCAAATATTTTCATTTTGGGTGTTTAGCTGTCTTAATGCAACTAGGGCGATTGCGGAAAAAATAGCAGATATTACTCCGAGAAAGGCCCCGGAGTTTATAAAAAATTCTTTGGGGTTTAATATTAAAAATATTCCAAAAAAGCCTAAAATAATAGACCACCACACCCCTTTGTCAATTTTTTCTTTAGTCCAAACTTTAGCAATGAATGGTGTGAAAAATGGTGAGGAGTAGGCAAGCAAAGTGGCATCTACCAAATTTATTTTTTTTATGGCTAAAAAAAAGCAATAAAAGCAGGCTACACCGCAGAGATCCCGCATTAGATGGTAAATTACCGATCCTTTGGGAATAAAATAGGCTTTTTCTTTGATAAATTTAGGGGTTACGGCCAATAAACAGATAAAATTTTGCATAAAGAGAATTTGCATAGTAGGAAAGTCGGCCCTAAAAAATTTTACGCTGGAACTGGACAACGAAAAGAAAATAGATGCGATCAAAGATATTATAATGCCAAAAACAAGGTTGGGTTTTTCCGGAAATTTCATTTTTTTAGCCTATAATCTAAATTATTTATTTTTAAAAAATAGAATTTGAAGGTGATTTTTAATGCATGTTACTATATGAATTATAGTATAAGAAGACATTTATTTAAAGGGTTGCTATGGAGTTTGAAAAAAGAAAGTTAGAATGGTTAGAGTTTGAGCTACTTGAGGATTATTTTCATCTTTTTGATGGATCTTTTATGCGACATGGAGGTGTTAGCGAAGGTCGTTTTGCCTCTTTAAATTTAAGTGCCTCGGTCGGAGACCATCCCGATAATGTTAAAGTTAATAAAGAATTGGTCCGAGAAACCGTTGGGGTGTCAAAACTTATTTTTGCCAATCAGGTCCATGGCAATAACATTGTTGAAGTTGTTAAAGGGTTGGATCATATTCCTAATGCCGATGGTCTGTTTACTCAAGAAAAGGATGTGGGACTTGTAATTACCCACGCCGATTGCCAAGCTGCAATTTTTTATAATCCCGAAATTGAGGCGATAGCCGCTTTGCATGTAGGTTGGAAAGGGCTTGTCCAAAACCTTTATAAAAAATGTGTCGATCTTTTTATTTCAAAAGGGTCTAAATTGCATGATATTATTGTTTGCGTCTCTCCAAGTTTGGGGAAATGCCATGCAGAATTTGTCAATTATAAAAAAGAGCTTCCTGAAGACTTTTGGTCTTATAAAGATGAAAAAGATCATTTTGATCTTAAGGCAATTGCTAAAAAACAATTGATGGACGCTGGGGTTTATGAAGGAAATATTGAAATTTCCGATGTTTGCACTTATGCAGCCAAAGATGATTTTTTCTCCCATAGAAGAGATAAAGAAACCGGCAGAAATGCTACGGTGATTGCGATAAATTCTAGATAGGTTAATAACAAATAAGGCTGCGCTCCAAGCGATAATCGTAGAGCTGATTTAAAAGATACTCTTTTAAATCAGCATCATGTATTTGTTGAGCATTTTGACCTGCTTCAAAATCATGGCCATTTGCAAGCAAAGAGTTAAACTGCTCTTGTAAGTAGTAGTCCAAAGTATCTTTTTTGAGTTCTTCGCATTCAATTTGATCTAAAAATTTAAAAAAAAGTTTTTCTTTTTTTTCTTTTAGAAAATAAAGTGCCGAATAACCTCTAAAGATATCTTGCTTGGATTTAAAATCATCAAAGAGGCAATCAAATCGCATTAAGACCTCATCGGAAGTGTTAAGTAGTTTTTTCATTATTTCTCGCATTAAAGAAGATAGATCAAGTTCTGATTTTTTATCGAGAAATTGTATGGAAATAACTTTTTGAATAAATGTGGCCAAATTTGCATATTGTGTTATATTTGGCAGTCTTGCCTCTTCTTTTAAAATTTTAATTTGCTCCTTAGATTTTTCAAAGCTCCTATGTCTATCCAAAGCAATAATTTTAATAAATCTTAAGATTTTCATAATGATTGGAGCTCTTGTGGATTGAAGGTCTCGTGCTTTTCGAAGCAATAATTTTAACGATTCCTCGTAATTTTTATCTGTTCGCTGGATAAAAGAGCCTGATATTTTATTAAACTCTTCTTCAAGCGATAAGAGCTGATCTAAGGTTTTTTTATCCATTATTTCATTAAGCTCTTTTATTTCTAAATCTGTTAGCAGGGAGTTATCGATAAGCTGTAAAATTGTTTGCTGAAGATTGATGAATTGAGTTATATCGATATCAAAAAATTTTAAGTTATTAAGAAAAAAATCATTCGTGGCGTTCATTTCTGAGGTATATTTGTAAATTATAGAAAATATTCCGATGTAGCAGTTTAACCTGTTATTGTCGTTATTTAAGCTTGGGTATTTAAAGATTATTTGTTCATATATTTTTTCAGTATTAAATATAATAAAGTTGAAAATAGGATCTAAGCAGGAAAAATTGTTTTCTAAAAATTTTTTGACCGATTTTTGTGTCCTGATGATTGCGCTATCTATTTTCTTTTGCATTTGTTCAAATCCAGAGATTTGGTTAAAGACATTAAATTGTTCAACTAATGATGGAGAAATGGCTAGGTTTGATTCAGCATTTATCAGCATTTTTCTTAAAATTTCTTTTAATGATTGTTTATAACTATTAAATTGCTGCAAAGAACAGGGAATAGAACTTTTAAAAGCAGACTCTGAAAGTTCCCATATACTTCGATTAATTAAACAGCGGGTTGAATTCATTATCTTGAGTATTTCCGGATTGTCAGGCTGAATTAAAGATATTTCTTTTTCTATTGAGGTGAGTTGACCTAAACGATTCTCGAAGGGATCGTTTTTATCAATTTTTAATCTTAAAATTATTGCGCTTAGTTTTTGAGCTATTGGCAAGATCGAAGGAGGAAAAGCTATGCCATTAAGATCCCGTTCAATATTAACCAATAAAGGAGCCAGCGTCATAATATTTGGAGCTAGGATTAAATTTTTTATAAGAGTGATAAGATAATTTAAATTGGCTTAAAGCTCAAACAAAAAGAAGTCCTTTTTCCTAGGGCTTTTCAACATGTTAGAACGTTTTTGTAAAATTACTTAAGTGATTTGTATTAAGATCCTTACGTTAGTAGGTGAAAAATTGAAATATTGACAGTATCTGACTATATGAGTTAAAATACATGATTCTTCTAATCCAAAAAAAATTATATGGGCGATCAACAAAATATTTTTAACAAAGACTACAAATATGGTTTTGTAACCAATATTGAATCGGACACCTTGACAAAAGGACTGACCGAAAAGACTATTTATTATATATCCAAGAAGAAAAATGAACCCCAATTTATCCTTGATTTTAGGCTTGACGCTTTTCATAAATGGCAAAAAATGAGTGAGCCTAAATGGGCCAACTTAGAATACCCTCCAATCAATTATCAAGATATTTCTTATTACTCGGAGCCGAAAAAAAAGGCCAAACTAAATAAAATCGAAGATGCCGATCCCGAAATTTTAAAAACCTTAGATAAATTGGGTATCCCCACGGATGAAAAAAATAGGCTTTTAAATGTTGCAGTCGATGTGGTCTTTGATTCGGTATCTTTGGGAACAACTTTTAAAGAAAAACTTCAAGCTTTAGGAGTTGTCTTATGCCCTATTTCTGAGGCCATTCAAAAATATCCCGATCTTATTAAAAAATATCTCGCCTCGGTAGTTCCGGTCGAAGATAACTTTTTTGCTGCACTTAACTCTGCGGTCTTTTCAGATGGCTCTTTTGTCTATGTTCCCAAAAAAGTAAAATGCCCTATTGAGCTCTCTACTTATTTTAGGATTAATGAAAAAGAAATCGGACAATTTGAAAGAACTTTGATTATTGCCGAAGACTCTTCTTATGTTAGCTATTTGGAAGGGTGCACTGCTCCCGCTTTTGATGTCAATCAGCTCCACGCAGCGGTGGTGGAAATTATTGCCTTGGATAATGCTGAGGTAAAATATTCCACGGTGCAAAATTGGTATTCAGGGGATGAAAAAGGGGTGGGCGGTATTTATAATTTTGTTACTAAAAGAGGGCTTTGCAAAGGAAAAAATTCTAAAATTTCTTGGACGCAAGTGGAAGTTGGTTCTGCTATTACTTGGAAATATCCTAGCTGTATTTTAAAAGGGGATAATTCTATAGGAGAATTTTATTCCGTTGCTTTGACCCATAAAAAAATGCAGGCCGAAAGTGGCACTAAAATGATCCATCTTGGAAAAAACACGAAATCTAGGATTGTCGCTAAGGGGATTTCTGCCGACTGTGCTAAAAATAGCTTTAGGGCTTTAATTAGAGTGGCTCCTACTGCCAACAATGCAAAATGTAGCTCCTCTTGCGAATCGATGCTAGTTGGCAATCAGTGCTCTGCCAATACCTTTCCAACTTTTGATATTAAAAACAATTTGGCGGTTGTTGAGCATGAGGCAAGTACTTGTAAATTGGGCGAAGATCAAATTTTTTATTTGCAAAGCAGGGGCCTTAGCAAAGAAGATGCCATTCAAATGATTTTGAAAGGATTTTGCGAAGAAGTGATTAAAGAGCTTCCCTTTGAATTTGCCATGGAATCGCAAAAACTTTTAGCATTAAAATTAGAAAAATCAATAGGTTAAAAATGCTTAAGATTGAAGATTTAATTGTTGAAGTGGAAGGAAAAAAATTGCTTCAAGGCTTTAATTTGGAGCTGCAAAAAGGGCAAATCCATGTCATTATGGGGCCCAATGGAGTTGGTAAGTCTACTTTGGCTAAAACTCTGGCGGGAGATCCGGCTTATAAAACTTTGCAAGGAAAAGCGATTTTTAAAGACCGAGACCTTTTAAAGATGAACATTGAAGAGAGGTCCCATTTAGGTCTTTTTGTCGGTTTTCAATACCCTATTGAAATTGCTGGCATTAATAATTTTCATTTTTTATATCACGCCCTTTCAAGCAAAAGAAAATTTTTGAATTTACCTCCACTATCCAAAGAAGAATTTACTAAACTTCTGGATGAAAAAATTAAACTTTTAAATATGAAAGAGGATGTAAAAAATAGAGGGCTCAATCTTGGTTTTTCCGGCGGTGAGAAAAAAAGAAATGAGATTTTACAAATGCTTGTATTGGATCCTGATGTGGCTATTTTAGATGAGACCGATTCTGGATTGGATATCGATGCTTTGAAATTGATTGCGGAGAGCATCAATAAGTTTATGAACAAAGACAAGGCCATTATTTTAATTACTCACTACTCCAGGCTGTTAGAATATATAAAAGCCGATTTTATTCATGTCATGTTAGAGGGTAAAATTGTTAGATCTGAAACACATGATTTTGTGCATGTTTTAGAAGAAAAAGGTTATGACTGGTTAAAACATGAAAAAAAGTGATTTAAAGGCTAAGGACTTTCTTTTGCATTTACTATCCCTTGTTCAAGAAAGGGTCAATGGTGATAAATTTGCCCATTTAAAAACTGCGGCCTGGGAGAGCTTTTTAACATTGAGTCCTGAAAATGATAGTTTTTTTGACAAGCTTTCTAATGTTGAATATCAAGTTTTGGAAAAAATGGATTGTTCTAAAGAAGAGATTTTATCTTATGTTTCTTTAGAATGTAAAAAATCTTTTTTTGTTTTTGTCAATGGTCATTTGAACCTTGAAATTTCTAATATTGAAGACATTAAAGATCAAATTGAAATTTTGGACTTTGAAAAAGGGCTTAGGCTCTCCACTCTGTTTTTTAAAAAAAATCCATGTGTTAATACTAATAGCTTTGCTCAATTAAACTTGGCATTTCAAAAAGATGGCCTATATTTAAAAATTTTAAAAAACAGCAAAAAAACATCAAAGGTGCAGATCTTGCATTTTTTAAATCAGGATTCTGCCAAAACTATTATTTCACCTAAAATTCAGATTTTTTTTAACAAAAAAACTAAACTTTCGCTCTTGTTTTCTACGAATGTAAAAAAAATGGAGAATCTATGGTTTAATCAAGTTGTCGATCTTTTTTTAGAAGATGGGGCCAAAGTTAGTTTATTGCAGAATTTATCCGATGTCAAAGATGGTTTTTTCTTCGATAATTTACGGGCTTATTTAAATAAAGACTCATTTTTAAAAATTGTATCGATTGCAAACAATGTGGATGTTTTACGAAAAGAAAGAAAAATCGATCTTTTAAAAGAAAACAGTGCAGTTGAGATCTATGATTTATTCGTTACTAAAGATAAAAACAATAATTTTTCTAAAAATATTATCGAGCATTCTGCTAAAAAAAGTCTTTCTAAACAACTGACCAAAACTGTTCTTAATGATAGCTCAAAATTTTCACTTGAGTGCGAGGCAGTTATTAAACCTTTAGCAATTCAGTCCAATAGCTCCCAGCTTGCTAAAAATTTATTTTTAAGCAAAGAGGCTTCTGCCATATCCAAACCTCATATGAAGGTTTTTGTAGATGATGTGTCTGCAACTCATGGTTTTTCTTCCGGTGATGTAAATCAAGATGAGCTTTTTTATTTAATGACTCGAGGTGTTGATAGAGAAACAGCTCAAAAATTGTTAATAGTTGGGTTTTGTAAAGAAATTCTTGATAATATAGATGATTTTTGGATAAAAAAAGAAATTGAAGGGTCAATGCAAAAACAGCAGGTCAAATGCCAAAATTAGATGTAAAAAAAATAAGAAAAGATTTTCCATTTTTTGCCACAACGGACTTTGTCTATTTTGATAGCGCAGCGACGACGCATAAGCCTAAGAGTGTTATTGACGCCCTAAGTAATTTTTATCAAAAAGATTATGCTACGGTACATAGAGCTATTTACGATCTTTCCTTAAATGCCACGGAACAATATGACGCTACTCGAGTAGCTGTTAAAAAGTTTTTAAATGCCAAAGATGAATCTGAGATCATTTTTACCCGAGGAGCAACCGATGGTTTGAATATGGTAGCTCTTTCTTTTGGAAGAAAATTTATCAATCAAAATGATGAGATTATTGTCACCGAAATGGAACATCACTCCAATTTGGTTCCATGGCAGATGCTCGCTTTAGAAAAAAAAGCGGTTTTAAAAGTTATTCCAATAGATGATAATGCCGATCTTAAATTAGATGAGTTTCAAAAGCTCCTTACCAATAAAACCAAGATTGTTTGTGTGGGCCATGTGGCCAATTCAACAGGGACCGTTAACCCGATTAAAGAAATTATCAAAATGGCTCATCAAAAAGGGGCCAAAGTGTTGGTAGATGGGGCGCAGGCTATTGCTCATTTGCCTGTAGATGTGCAAGATTTGGATGTTGATTTTTATGCTTTTTCATCTCACAAGATGTATGGGCCTAATGGTGTAGGAATATTATATGGTAAGTATGAACTTTTAGATCAAATGCCTCCGGTTCAAGGGGGAGGTGATATGATTGAAAAGGTTACCTTGCAAACTACCACGTATCAAAAGCCGCCTCTTAGATTTGAAGCGGGAACTCCCACTATTGCAGAAGTAATCGCTTTTAAAACGGCTATTGATTACATCGAAGCTCTCGGTAGAGAAAATATTTTGGCGTATGAAAAAGAGCTTTTAACATATGCAACTAAAAAGATCAAAGAGATCGAAGGTATTAAGATAATAGGCCAAGCTAAGGAAAAAGGGGCTATATTGAGTTTTGTTGTAGATAATATTCATGCGCTGGATGTTGGCACTCTATTAAATACCAAAAAAATAGCCGTTAGAACAGGGCATCATTGCGCGCAGCCCACCATGCAAAGATTTAATATTTCTTCGACCACGAGGGCCTCTTTTGCCATTTACAACACTTTGGAAGAGGTGGATTATTTTATCCAGTCCTTAAAAGAAGTTATTAATCGGCTTAAATAATTATTCTAAATTTTCAGAGTCAGTAACAATCGATTGAGAAGATTTTTTGAAGGATGAAAAAAAAGCGATCAATTGGCTAAAATAACCATTTTGCTTATAGGAATTTTCAAAGACTTTTTTTACCAGATCTTCATCAACTTCTAAATATTTAAATCCTTTTTGCTTTAAGCTTTCTTCTTTTTCAGAAGATAAACTTTGGGCAGTTTTTAGCATAAACTCTTTGACTACTAAGAAGGTTTTAGCAATTTTTTCAAATTGTGGATTATTGCTATCCAAAGCATTTAGTTTATGGGCGAGGGCAAAGTACTTTTCTTTCCACATTTTTTGCTCTAATTTTAATTTTGAGAGCTCAGCTAAATCAGCATCTTCGGCGCTAACTTCTTTTTCAAGATTTTTTATAGCTTCTTCTAAAGCTTTAATTGTACACAAAAGTTTTTGCGGTTCTTCTGAATCTATAGAAAAATTGTTTTGCTGCTCGTATTGTTTTTTTAATCTTTCAAGCGTTTGTTTTTTTTCTTGTAGGTTCTTTTTGGTAGCTGATTTAAAAAGGTTAATATAATTTGCAGAGGCGTCAATAAGTTTTAAAACCCTTCTGGTCTTAGCCTCTTTTGGATCATTTTTGATAAGATCGATAGCTTTAATAATTGCTGGATCTGAAAATCTAACTTCTGGAAAACGCTGGCTGATATGATCTTTAATTGCTAATAAAAGATCATTAGAAGAAAGATCTTCAACTTCGATCTTATCTAATCTGCTATCAAACGCTTCGTCTTTTTGGATGGTATTTTCGTATTCTTTTTTGGTTGTGGCTGCAATGCAATGGATATCTCCTAGACTGGATTTAAATAATTGGCTTAAGTTATAAGCATCTTTTCCACCTTTAGTGTCTAGAAGAACATGCATTTCATCTAAAAAAATGATGGCATTTTTTTTATTTGTTTTTAGATCTTTTAATAAAACTTCTAAACGGCTGCGATAGTTGCCGTTGCCGAAGCTCCCCCATGATAATAGAGAGGAGGTGGGGATTAAATAAAGCTCTTTGCCTTTAAGGCTGGGATGTTTGCCATCGACGATTTGTTTTGCTAAAGTATAGATAAGTTCGGTTTTCCCGACCCCGGTTTTACCGATCAAAAGAGGAGTATGGGCGGACTCATCCATTTTGCCAAGTGATTTAACAATGGCATCGATTTCATTTTGTCTTCCTAAAACAGGATGGATCTTGCCTTCTCTTGCAAGCTTTGTAAGGTTGCGATATTCATTGGATAATATTTTAGGCACATTGGCGTACCGTTTTTCAATTATTTTAATTATAGCTACAATCAAAAGGGCTATAGTAGCAGAAGTTACGTATGGGACCCACCAAATCGCGGTTGCGGTTACGAGCAGATCAAAAATTATTTTAAAAGCGGCAGCAGGTAGCATAACCAGTTCAATTAGGTCTCTAAACCTACTTCTTGCTTCGAATGTATCTGATGCTGGAGCGGAGTTCTCGGGATCAAAGTCATAAGCTTTTGAAAGAGTGTCCCAGATGGTAGTAAAAATATTATGAATGGTTGTTACAAAAGAATTGATATGCTCGTTTTGCTCCTCATTATTTTTAACATCGGGATTCGGTACAGTGGCGGCAATTTCCGAGGCTAAGGATTTTATGGCAGCTAACTCTTGGGGAAGATTTTTTGCTATTTGTTTTTGGTTATGGATGAGCGATTGGATTTTAGATATTGATAAAAGATCGAGTAAAGAGTCTAAAATTTGAGGATTATTCTGGGCTATCTTAAGTTCCATAACTTTTGCAATCAATTTATTCAGCTCTGCATTGTTCAAGCTGTTAACAATTCTTTTTAGATGATCAAAAGTTGCTCTATAAACAAAGCTATGTCTTTCCTTTGCGATATTTTGAATTAAACTTCCCAGCTCTGCAATTTCTGATTCAGTAAAATGACTTTGTTTAATTTTATTCTCAAGCTCATTTAATTTTACTTCTATGGGATTGGAGTGACTCCAAACCGATTTGATCTTTTCCCAAAAAGAGAGGGTTTTTGGTTTATCATCTGTTTTTGAAGATGATAAAGAAGGCATTGAAAATGTATTAATTTTAGAAATGGCGCTCATATACACACATATTTTTGATTTGTGACGAATATTATATCAAATAATAACAAAAAAGAACAATGTTATTGCTTTTATTCTAGCAGGTGATTTATACCCAAACAACCTGAAAAATTGGATTTTCGGCTTTGTCAAAGCCTCAGGATTCAACGATCGTAAGTGAGTTCATATTTCTAATATTGACTCACTTACGATCGTT
>JACRNF010000024.1 GCA_016219355.1 Chlamydiota bacterium
TAGAAATTCATGAAGATTGGGTGACAGGCAAGCAGTATTTGAACATGAATCCGCTAATAGGTAAATATTTAAAAGATGAATAAACTAGCAGGAGAAAAGAAGAAAATGATTGATTTTACAGAAATATAGTTGCTTTATCATCTTAATACAACTTGACTGTAAAAAATCAATTGAATTATATTGATTAGTTGATATTAATAACACTCTTCTATGAAGAGATCTAAATCCATACCTCAAGTCACTCAAATTAAGATTACCAAGAGGCTTCCATGAAAAATAGTTACTGGTCCTGTTCAAAATTTGCTGATTGGCTTCGAGGTAGCCTTAAGCCTCACTCAGGCACTGAGGAAGAGTGGAAGACTTGGGAGAAGGCTGCAAAAGCAAAAAAAATTCGTTATTGGCTAGCAGAAGAGGGTCTTGATTTTCTGCAAAATCTTGGCCGCTGGCCTTTAAATCTACGTCATTATCTTGATAACCGTTGGTTTGCTAAGACACATGCGCTAACTTCTAATCTTAAACGAGGACAATGGCATGATTTTGACACTCGCCTACTGCATGCCCTATTTGATGAACTTGTTAATTTTGTTGAAATTGAGCAAGCTTGGCATTTTTTGCTTTGTTCAAAAGAAGATCGCAAAAAATATAAGCTCTCTTGGTATCGCAAGAACTTTTCTTTTGGTTGGCGCTGCAAAGAGGCCGGCTTAGCGTATCTTGAATGGGCTGCAGGACTTAAAAATAACGAAGATTGGATTGAAAAGAATGATCCAAGTTTCGATCAGCCTACAGAGCAAGCATTGGCTGCGCAACAAACAATTTTACTTTACAAGTGGTGGAAGGAAGAGCGTCCTAGGCGTCTTGATCCAATGGACGCCAGTGGATTGAGTGACTACTACGAAAAAAGATGTCAAGACTCCGAGTCTCAAGGCTACGAACTCTCATGGATATGTTGTGATGTAGACGAGCCGAATAAGGAACATTTGAGTAAAATCCTAAAGATCTGCCAAAAGATGGAACAAGAACAAGAGGCCGAAGATACTGAAATGCTGATCCGTCTTATTAAGATACGTGGAAGCCTTTGGACTTAAGAATTAACCTCTACAAAATCAAAACTATTCTATGATATCAATGCTTTTAGCATCGCATAAAATTCTCCTGCTATGATGCGCAGTATGTGAATGAAAGAGTGACCCTTTCACTCTCACCTTCTTGTTCATCACGGAATAAGTTAAACTCTCAGGGGGAATCACAACAACTTCTAAGACATATTTTTCAGGATAATTGATATCATCTTCTACAATTTCTTTTGTTTTACTTACGTGAATTGGTTTTTTAAGAGCTAAAATCCAAGAGGTTTCAGGATTATCACCGTTTTCTATACTCATATATTCCGAAGGGCCTGGATATGTTACCTGATAGATACTTCCTTCTAA
This sequence comes from Chlamydiota bacterium, assembly GCA_016219355.1. Classification (GTDB taxonomy): domain Bacteria; phylum Chlamydiota; class Chlamydiia; order Chlamydiales; family SM23-39; genus JACRNF01. The sequence goes on from JACRNF010000024.1 coordinate 1,431, forward strand.
TATAACTTCTTTTGATTCATAAAAAAGAGTTTCACATGGTTCACTTTTCCATTTGACATCGACAACATAATCGAGATGTATCTGTGGAATATTAAAAAAGAAAAGATCATTACTTTTTTCCAAGGACCCTTCGATATAAACTTTTTTTCCTAATAAGAAGGCGAATTCGTCATAACATGGAAATTTACCAATGAGAAAAAACGGAATTGTTTTTTGATTTTGATCTATAAATTTATTACCTATTGATAATGCAGATGTACCGATAAGTTTGTCTAAAGGTTTAAATATAATTATGGATTTTAAATTAGTGACTTCAACTCCATTAGGATATCGTGTGCGATAAGGGACCTGTATTTTGTCATATGTGCCTTCAAGGCAAATTTTCATTTTGGATTGATCGGAAGGATACTCTATGGAGTCTGTTATAATGTCTGAACTCAACGCGAATGCGAATATTGATTGAACATGTAAAATTAGGAAAATTTGCCAATAGTTTTTTTTCATCCTTCACCTAACTTATCATCATATCTCTAAATTTTTGCTGATGAGGATATGGGCGAAGATAAGTTCCATATTGACTATGAACTACAACAGCTAAAAGAAGTTTTTCCTCCGCTAATCGAATCGCTTTCTCTTTAGAAATCCATTCCCTAACTCCATTAGGGACCTGAACAAAAAAATCCAAAACTTTCCCTTTAAGAAATTTCACACCCACAATCTTTATCATTTCAATAATTTCTTCATCTCCTGGATACCACCCTTCACATCGCTGAATTGTGTCTAACAATTTTTCATATTCCTGCCCTTCAAACGTCCGAATAGTTCGATTCATCTCAAATCCTGATATTTTTCGCAGATTATTTCTATAGACTTTCACTTCCTCAGTATCAGGCTTATCTGCAGAAACTCCGGTATAACGCCTTGGAAATTCATTCAGTGTTAAATCGAAATATTTTTCAGTTTTAAGTAGTATTGAAAATGACTTTCTTCCTATATCATAATCTGGGAAAATAGCAAAATAGGCCATTTTAGAAGAATTACCAGAGCCAGGGTATCCTGCAAAACCTATTGCTCCATGGCTCTTTGCAAAAGAGCCATGAATTACATTTCCTGGATTTTGATGTCTCCAGGATTTTGAACCTTTTGGAGGATTTTTCGCAGCTGAATCGAGATATCGAACCATCTTATTTCCATCCTTATCGTAATAAATTACAGATCGATTCGGGCCACCTTCTGCTCTAATCCAAACATATTTTACATAATTTTTGCTATTCATTATGTCCCTGCCACATTACATGCTGAACTTACTAACATAAATATTACTTTTATATTTTGAAGAATGAATTATAACTCGAAATATTAATAACGCAAAAGATTTTTACTCACCAAAAAAATATTGATGAGCCCGGGACCTTTAATCCAAAAGTATTTCAATAATCTCCGTCTTTTAAAATTCCATTTTTTTTATATAAGTTGGATAATTTGCCAAGAAAATTCTTCTGCTTAAGAATTTCAATAAAATCAAACATCTCCGTGCATAAAAAAAATTAATCATATATATTGTTTCAATACTTATTTTAGGAATCGTAATGGCACAAGGCATTAAACCTTCCGGCAAGAAAGTTGCGTTAGATAAACAAGGTAACGCTATCTATCAGATCCAGGCAAATGGGATAGAAATAGGTTACAAATTGATTGGCACAGGCGAACCTTTAATCATGATTATGGGAATCGCAAATACAATGGAGCGTTGGCCTATCAAAATAATTGAAACACTATCAATGAAATATCAATTAATTTTAATGGACAACCGTGGAATAGGGTATACTACGGCCGATAATGAAAAGTTTACCTACAAACTATTTGCAAAAGACATTATTAGTCTTCTTGACGTCCTCAAAGTAAAATCGGTAAATGTATTTGGTGTGTCAATGGGAAGTGTAATAACGCAAGAATTATTACTAGAACATTCAGAAAGATTTAATAAAGCTATTATTTGCGCAACCTCGATAGACGGTAGCCACGTTGTCTCTGTAATAAAAGATAAAGTACCCAACAATCCTACAGCTCAGAAACAACTTGAAGCGACAATGCATTGGAAATCGCCCTTAGACAAACTCTCTCGTATCATGAATCAAGTCATGCTGGTAGTCGGAACTGCGGATACAATTGTGGGAATAGCAAGTTCAAAAACTTTAGCTTCGACAATTCCGGGAGCATGGTTAGTTCAATTTAAAAATGCATCTCATAATTTAGTAGATGAAGCGCCAATTGAACTGGCCAAAATCATCTTAGCTTTTCTTGATTTGACCTCCTCCCTTTCCTAAAGGAAGACGATTCCTACGGCGTTCAGCTAAAAAATAGCTGACTCACTTCAGGGGTGTTCCTGCTTCATTGAGCGGCTTAACTGCTGACTCTCCATTCTGAACTTATTCAAGGCTTGTTTTTTGATGCAGTTTTGTCTATAAAAAATGGGAGCGATTTAACCCATTCAGAACTTTTGATTGGAAAAAATTTAAAACTGATTTAATCTATTGAATGAATCTCATGTGATATGAGTGAAAGGAAATGTATTATGGCAATTATCGAACAAATCAATTCTGGTATCAAAGAAGCGATCAGAAATCAAGACTTGATTAGACGAGATACCTTGCGTATGCTCAAATCAAAAATATTGGCAGTTGACGCTCGCGCCAATCTCCCAGACCCAGAAGTTATAAAGCTATTCAAAACTTATTTCAGTAACCTCGAAGAAGCTCTAGAGCAAGCAAAAACAGTTAATCGTCTTGATATCGTTGAAAGATTACAAGCAGAGTTAATAATCATTCAAGAATTTTTACCGAAAGTTCTTTCTTTTGATGAAACTAAAAAAATTGTGATGCAAGCGATTGTTGATTCTGGAGCCAAGACGAAAAAAGACCTTGGACTCGTGATGAAGAAGATCATGACGCTCAACCTTGCAATCGATGCAAAGTTAGCAAAAGATCTGGCTAGTCAATTATTAGCTGATTAAAAAAAAATTCTTCTAAGGCAATTATCACCCGATGCTCATTATTTTTCCAATGCTTCTTTAATCAGCGAAACAATCTGTTTTCTCATGATGCCAACATTCCATACTCTAGGAGTATTCTGGTATCATTTTTTGCGAATAGTCGATGAAGACGATTTGCTTTGGAGCTCTGCAACAGTCTTTCGCTGTACTTCTTCCGCAATCTTGATACATTCTTCAGGGTCATACCCAAGGTCATCACACCACTTAATTGTGGAAAAAATGATATTTCCAAGCTCTTTCTTCAGCTCGTGATCATTGTGTAGATCAATATCTTTAGGAGCATTCCGAGCCCATCTGCAAATGTCTCCAAAAACTTTTCCCATTCTGATAATAATCTCTGCAACGGACTGTTTCTCGGTCCCCCAAATTTTTCTAGCTTTACCAAGAAGTTCTTTTATTTCCATCGAAGCCCCCCTTACCGTCTTGAATAATGCTCGCGTAACAAAAATTTCTTTACTTGCTCGAGAGGTTTAATTTGCAGATAGGTTTTTTGATCATCGGCTTCGTTCAATTGCGCACGCGTGACTGCGTAGCCATCGGGGATAAAAATTTTGTCAAAGCCATAGCCGTTGTCGCCGGCCGGATGCTCGGCAATTGTCCCTTCGAGTTTTCCTTCAAAAAATTCTTGCCGTTTCCCATCTGTGTATCCGTAGACACACCGCGCCGTGGCTTTTCTGTCTTTTGAGACCAGCGAGCACAGGGTATCCATGGGCACTTCGTCGATAAAAAATCGGATGAACGGCCCGGGCAAGCGACCAAGCGCAGCAAACTCCAGGGACACATCTTCGACTAAGACAGGCGAGTGAATTTTTTCGTAGGCTTGCTGCAATTTGTGGGCAACAATCACTCTTAAATCAAGCGACTGCAGCTCGTCGAGATCAAGCTTCAAATGATCAACGGGAAAACCAAGATACCGAGCCACGTAGTCGGCCTTTTTCTGGTTACCTGTGATAAAGGTGATGGTGTTTTTTTCCATACGGCTATTGTACCCAATGCTCATTATTTTTCCAATGCTTCTTTTAGCATTGCACCTCCCATGTTCAATGGGAGATATTTTAACCCAGGGGGTCAAAATTCAACCGCTATAAAGGGGTCATTATACAACCGGCGCTAACACTTTTGAACAGTTCGGAAATTCCGAACTGTTGAATTCCTAGAGATTTCTCCCTTATCATAGAGGTTGCTCAAATGCTCACTAATTGTTGGAACGGTAACATCGAACAGAGTTCCCATTAACTTCTGTGTTAACCAGACAGTTTCCTCTGCTACTCGGACTCCCCCTGTGTCAGCATACTTGTCGCTTTTTAGAGTAGTTTTAAGATCGTTTTTTGAATTTTTTTTAAATTTACATGATCTAAAAAAATCAATTTTTTTTTGACTTTTGAAAGAGGCTCTACTATTTAAATAAAAATAAACCCGGAAGTTCTTGAAATCCGGGTAGCTTCCGGGTTATCTTCCGAGTAGTTATTTTGAGGAAATGACATGATAGAAGAATTACTTCAGCAAGAAGAAGGTTGCAGAGAGCCAATATTGAACCTGATTTGTTGCTAATTTATCGAAATACAAAGTGCGAAATCTACTTCGATCGAACGGGCACGCACTCGGATTTATTTTAAAAGCCAGTCGTTCATGTTAAAAATCTTCATTTCTTAAGAAAAGCTTTCTTGAAGCGTGTTTTTGGATTGTCGAAATGGACATTTTTTTTGTCAAATACTTCTGTATTGCATTTATCTTTACCTGCCCATTTCCTCATGCTCTGAGACTCTTTATTAAGAGGATCTTTAATAATTTTTATAAAATTCTCATAGCCGGGGACACCACCACAATCTTCCGGAGGGCCCGACCTGGCACCATCTAAACAAACAGGATATTTTTGAAAAGGTTTTTTAAAAAAAATGGCTTCATATTCTATCAAGTGGTCCCATCCATCGCCATAATCATAGAGATACTGCATAAAACGTCTTTCTTCAGAAAAATAATCCCCTATTTGTAAATCCCAGCCGGGCAGCGTTTCATAATCATCAAAACATTCATCATAGATTTCTTCAGGAATACCTATGTGTTCTTTTTTGCCAGTCACCAAGTTTTCAGTTACAAATGAATGCAAATGATAATCAAGCCATCCCATCACATCCTGTATCGCAACATGAAAATCCCAAAAAGTGTAATTCTCCGGCACTTGTATTCGACGCCAAATCAGCGGCTGAATCTCTTGCAGGGAAATCTTAAACTGATAAACATGCTTAAATTCTGCCAAAGGTTTATTCAAATTCTGTAGATAAAGACTCTTTTTCATGAAAACACCTCAAGTTAAAAACAATCATTTAAAAACTTTCATACAACAATGCTTGTACTTCTTTTGGCTTCCACAAAAACATAGCTCATTTCTACCAATTTTTTCTTTATCCGAAAAAGAAGTAGATCGCAAATTCTGACAAAGATCTTCTTTCTTGGCTTTCTCTTTAATCATTTGATAGTGTCTCTTGAGCCGATCCACATACCGCTTATCGATGTAACAATTAAAGGAAAACTCTTTTAAAAAAAACTTAGCAAATGGTCCATTAAATTGCATGGGAGAAAAATCAGGTCCCGGAAGCTCTGACGACTCGAAACCAAAATGATTTGTATAATATGCTTTATCTTCCCATCCAAATGTCAACGTCGCATGAACCTTGTCATCTTCCCCATACACAATAATATCAACTTTGCGGCAATCACAATCGCTATCCGGACAATACATCTCCAAAAAATAATACTTTCCGAGAGGTACTTCACATTTTTCTAAGATATGAATATATCTCGTTTCAGTTTCAGCAATTTTAGGAAAAATATTTGTAAAACAAATAAGTTGCATAGTTCTCTCAAAAAAAGAGTGACTCCTCAATGTGAATAGGCACTCCCGCAAGCGGGATTATAGCTTGGTTATCGCTTGTTCTGATGCCGCAGCACTTAGATTCACTAAAACTGCAACTTGAACCAAGGTAGTCACTCAATGGGGGCGGGTGGACTCGAACCACCGGAGACCGAAGTCGAGGGATTTACAGTCCCTTGCAATTGCCGCTATGCGACACCCCCTTTCGATGCTGGCGAAAGGAATTGAACCCTCAACCATCCGATTACAAATCGGGCGCTCTGCCAATTGAGCTACGCCAGCTTAAGGATTCTAAAACTTATATCAAATTTGATGGTTTCCCTCAATAGTAGTTTTTAAATTTCTTTTTTTTCTTCAGTTTTTTCTACAGAGGGCTCTTGAGGTTTTGGTTGCTCTTTAGGAGTTGCTATTTGGGTAATTTTTCGGTTGAATAATGATGATATTCCGCTAGCGCTTTGTATCGGACCAATTTTTTGAGATAAAGGTCTTTTGACCGCAACTTTTAATTCACAGCACTTTTTATATTTTTTTCCACTTCCACATGGACAAGGATCGTTTCTTCCCGGTTTTGTCATTTAGTTCTCCTTAAAGCAATTTAGAAATGAATAATACTATAAATTTTATCTAAATGTCTATGAATTATTTTTTTGTAAAAAATTTAATTTATTTTTAAACATTGATATTTTTTTCTTAAATGGCATCCCAAAATTGCTTCTTAAATTATATGCCGCTATAATAGTCCGTAATGAACATAGAATTACCCATTGTTAAACACCCTTTTTCAACGCTTGGCAAAAAAATCGAAAGACTTTGTCGAAAAGCCTGCTATGATTTTGAGCTTTTGCAAGATATTGATAAACTAGCTATTGCTTTAAGCGGGGGAAAAGATAGCCTTACCTTGCTTTATTTGATGAAAGCTATTGTCGGTAGAGGCTTTCCCAATATGGAGCTTTTTGCAATACATGTCGAAGGATCTTTTTCCTGCGGACCTTCCTTACATCAAAATTTTTTATCCTCTATTTGTAAAGAACTAGATATAAAATTAGTGGTAAAAAAAGTGGATATTAAACAAGAGGCGTTGGAATGCTACAGCTGCTCTAGACAAAGAAGGACCATTATTTTTAACGCGGCGAAAGAATGTGGTATTCATACAGTAGCCTTTGGCCATCATTTAGATGATAATAACCAAACTCTTCTAATGAACCTTTTCCATAAAGCAGAGTTCGCTTCGTTAATGCCAAAAATTAAAATGATAGATTATGACGTTACCATTATTAGGCCTTTGATCTATGTTGAAGAAAAAGATATTATCAATTTTGCCAAACAAAATAATTTTGCAAGGATCACTTGTCAATGCCCTTTGGGCCAAAATTCTAAAAGAAAAATTACTAACCAGTTGATTGATGAAATTGAAAAAGAATATCCCCATGTAAGAAAAAACTTATCAAAAGCCGGTTTAATTTATGGGTCAAAAAAAGCTTTAAATAAATAGGATTAAAATATTTTATTTGATATTTTGAAACTCATGGTTATACATTTTAATCTTGATTTTATCTAGGAAAATTACTAAAATTTTAAAAAATTTAAAACTTATGAACTTTTTAGAAATATCCACTTTTGTAGTTTATTTTATAATATTAATTACAATTGTTATCTTTTCATATCATAAACAAAAATCAGATACCGATTTTGTTATTGGCAATCGCTCTTTAAATTATTGGCTGACCGCATTGTCCGCTCAAGCGAGCGACATGAGCAACTGGCTTTTTATGGGCTACCCAATGATGATTTTCACAGTAGGTGTTTTTAATATCTGGGCAGCTATTGGTCTGATTGTTTTTATGTATTTGAATTGGCAATTTATCGCTCCCAAGGTTAGATCTGCTACTGAGAAAATGAACAACCTGACTTTAAATGCCTATTTTGAAAGCCGGCTTCAAGACAAGTCGGGAAGCATCAGATTGGTATCGGCCATCATATCCTTTGCTTTTTTTTCTATTTATATTTCAGCAGGACTTGTTGGAATGGGCTTTTTAGTCGAGTCCCTATTTGGTCTACACTATATTGTCGGTATTACAATTCCCAATTATTCCTTTAAAACTCTTTTAGAAATATTACTTATGGCCACAGGATGGGGAATCGGTTATTTTGGACAGCCTCATATTATCACTAAATTTATGGGTATTAAAAATGTTGAAGAAATGCCCAAAGCCAAACTTGTTGGCCTATCTTGGCAAATCTTGGCCTTAGGCGGAGCAAGCATATTAGGCTTACTCGGCATTTACCTATTTCCTCAAGGGTTGAATAACCCGCAACTAGTTGTAGTTGAGATCGTCAAGGCCAATCTCGCCCCTATCTTCTCTGGTCTTGTATTATGCGCTATTTTAGCCGCTACTATCAACGTAATGGCGGCTCAAATCTTAGTGGTCGCATCTTCTATTTCTGAAGATTTTTGCAAAGGATTTTTCTTTAAAAATGCAACCCATAAACAACTGTTAAAAATTTCTAGGTTAAGTGTAATTTTAGTAGGGCTCATCGCTTATATAATCGCCTATTTTAAAATTTCTACCATTTATAATTTAGTTTTATATGCTTGGTCCGGCATTGGGGCCTCATTTGGGCCTTTGCTTTTGATCTCATTATATTATAAAAAAGTTAATAAGACGGCCGGCCTTTTAGGCATTATATCCGGCGGGGCGGCTTCCGCAATTTGGCCTATTTTTGAAAAATCCTTATCTATCGATATTCCTCCTTTAGTGATGGGATTTGCTATCAGTTCTCTTATTATTTTTTTAGTTTCACATCTTAAAAAGGACATTTATGCAAAATAACAGACCCTTCATTTTATTAACGAACGATGATGGCATCCACGCGCCCGGAATAAAACATCTTTGGAAAGCTTTAGGTAATTTTGCAGATATTGCCATTGTTGCCCCTTCTACTGAAAAATCAGGCTCGGCTCTTTCTACAACCATGTTTAGTCCTTTGCATATTTTACCGGTAAAATGGGAAAACGATACCCCAGCTTGGAGCATCACAGGAACCCCGGCAGATTGCGTTAAAATAGCAACAAGCGTTGTGCTGAGCAAGAAGCCGGATTTTATATTATCAGGCATCAATCAAGGCTCCAATGCAGGCACAACCGTATTATATAGCGGAACCATCGGTGGTGTTATCGAAGGTATCTATAAGAACATTCCAGGGATTGCTTTTTCATGCGAAGATTTTTACGAACCAAACTTTTCTGATGTTGAAAAATATATTCGCCCGATTGTGGATCATTTTATTAAAAACCCACTCCCTTCAGGATCATTTTTAAATGTGAATTTTCCCTGCAAGTCACAAAAAATTAAAGGATTTAAAATGGCCGTTCAAGGAATAAGCGCTTGGCAGGAAAATCCTGATATTCGCAAACATCCTAAAGGTCATAATTATTGCTGGACAAGAGGGATCTGGAAAATACGGGAAGATGAGCTTAAAAATAGCGATGTGGCTTTATTAAAAGAAGGCTATATCACCGCAGTGCCTATTCAAATCCAAGAACTGACCGATCATAAAATTATTGCTTCGCATAAAGAATCTTTCGAAGAAGTTTTTTCTAATATTCTTTAAAAAGCAAGATTTTTAAATCTGAAGGCTTGTCTAATTCCTCTGGCAAGTCGAGATATTTTATTTCTTTTTGGTCTCTTTCAAATATCGCAAATTTTCCTGGCTCATAACGCTTTAGGTCTTCACGTCTTACTTTACCAATCGGTGTATCCAATACAAATCTTGTAGCATTGACCCAAGAAGGAGTTTTTTTATTTACTTCATCAATGATTTTAAACATCCTTGCCAAATGGATCCTAAAGCTCATAGAATGAGAGATAGGCTCCGGCATATAAATTGAAAGGTTTCTAACAAAGAGTTTATCTAAAAGCTTTAAATGCTTAATTAATACCTCAGAATGGTCATTGACCCCTCTTAAAAGAGGAAACTGGTTATAGCATCTAATTTTATGATCTACAATCTTATAAATAGTTTTTTCTACTTCCATGCAGATCTCATAAGGATGCACGATATGAAAAACCAACCTAACATCTGACTCTTTAAATAATCGTAACTTGTCATCAGTAAAAACAAAGGGATTGTAAACAATAGAGCGGGTGTGCACCCGAATGGATTCTAAGTTTAAGCTTTTTAATCTATCGATTATCGTTTTAAGCTCAAAAAATGGCAAAGCCAAAGGATCTCCCCCGGACAAAATCACCTCTTTAATGCTCGGCCTTCCCCTAACATAATTTTCTAAAAGGGATAATTTTTGATCCAAGGAAGGTTCTTCATTTTTTTCGCATAAAATATCTTGTCTACAGCAATATTGACAGTTGGCAATACAATTATGCGTCACTAAAAACAAGATCCGATCAACATATTTTTGAACAATGAACTCACCTTCTTTCATATTCCCTTTATCATCGACAAAATTTGCAGTTTCTTCCTTTGATGATAAGGTTATCCTTTCCAAAGAAGGATAGCCTACATGATGAAGCGGTCCATCAAAATGACCTAATTTTTCCACCTCTTCATCAATTTTTTTTTGATAAAACGAAGAGATTTTAATTGGCAAAAGACGCTTATTTTGAGCTAGTTTACTAAATCGCTCATTGATTTTTTCTTGAGAACTTTGCATATTATTTTTCTATTAAACTAAGTGTTCAAATATATCATAATTTCATCCTATTTGAAACCCCAAATATTTAAGAAATCCACGCATTACAAGAAAAATCCCTATAAAATTTTTTTTATAGAGAAAAAATTGAAAATAGCTTGTTTAAAATCTTAGAATTGATTAAATTATTATCTTTATTTAGGGCGTATAGCTCAGTTGGTAGAGCTCCTGTCTTACACACAGGTTGTCATAGGTTCGAGTCCTGTTGCGCCCAAGAACTGCGGGAGTAGTTCAATTGGTTAGAGCGCCGCCCTGTCACGGCGGAAGTTGCGGGTTCGAGCCCCGTCTCCCGCGATCCTAAAAAGTATGAAAATTATTAAAAATCCCAAAACCATTAAAAGTTATATTGCAGAGTTTCTGGGCATCTCGCTTGGAGCTTTTTTAGCTGCCCTCTCCATACAGGTATTTTTATATCCCAATCAATTAATCGATGGGGGCATAACCGGTCTTTCTTTGATTTTTTCCCGCCTGCTTGGCAATCAGTACCTTTCTTATTTTTTGATCGGCCTTAACTTACCCTTTATTTATCTTGCCTATAAGCAAATTAGAAAGGGCTTTGTTGCCTATATGCTTATCGCCATATTATTATTTGCCGCATTTTTATCTCTTTTGCAAAATGTCCCTCCTTTTTTTGGAGACACTCTTGAGATAATTGTGATAGGTGGAGCATTGCTGGGATCAGGGGTTGGGCTGATGATCAGAAATAAAGCTTGTGTAGATGGAACAGAGAGCCTAGCCATTATCTTGAATAAAAAATTAGGTTTTTCCATAGGTCAGATCATTTTTTTTATCAATATTTTTATTTTTGGAGCCTACGGCCTTATTTTCCAAGATTGGCATATAGCTGTAAAATCCCTTTTCACTTATATAGTCGCTTTTAAAACCATCGATTTAGTGTTATCTGGTTTTGAAGAGGTCAAAGCAGTCACTCTCATGACTTCCAATCCCAAAAGGATCAAAGAGCTTATTATACATGAGCTAGGGCTTGGATTGACTATTATTCCAGGCATTGGAGGATTTTCCAATAAGGAAAAAGAGATATTATTTATCATTGTCGGCAGGTTAGATCTTGCCGCTTTAAAAGAGATCGTATTACAAGAAGATCCAACCGCTTTTATGAGCATCCAAAATCTTCATGAAGTAGCTTACGGCAAACAAATTGCTAAAGTGTCCGGGAAAAAAATCCCTAGCAAAAGACATTATTTGTTGAAAGCTATTTTGGGAGAAGTTGAATAAAGAAAAAGATTTTGAGCAAGTCTATAGTACTAAGATACCAACTCAAATACCAATCGGCTTATATCCATCCAGATCGTCTTATTTTCTAAAATAATGGATTAATCCCCCCCAGGCCATCTCTTTTGAAAAAGCTTTTAGAATTAATTTTTAGTAAAATACGAAATAGTTTTTAATCCCCGATAATACTCATCATAATCAAGGCCATAGCCCACTACAAACTTATCTTCGATCTCAAACATCGAATAATCGGGCAAACCGGCCTCTTTTTCTCTTCTGGGATTTTTTTTCAGAAGAAGCACTAGGCTTTTGATTGATGCCGGATTTTTTTGCTTTAAGATATTTATTACACCATTCATGGTAGCACCTGTATCAAAAATATCATCAATTACAATTACATGTTTATCCTTAATATCTAACTTTTCCACTCCCAAAATTGTCAGCGCCCCTTTTTTTTCTCCTTCTCTGTAGCTTGAGCATCTAATACTATCAATTGTGTTTGGAATTTTAAGTTCTCTGATTAGGTCGGCCGTTACACAAATAGCCCCTTTCAATATCATTACAAAAGTGATTTCTTTGCCGGCATAGTCAAGATCAAGTTTTTTAGCCATCTCTATAATTTTATTGTGAATCTCTTCTTCTGAAACGAGTACTTTTAAATTTTGGAGCCTTTCCATATCAGCATCAAATTTGTTTGTTTCATTGCAAAAACTAAGACATAACATAGATGAAAAGAAAAATAAACAGAAAACTTTCATTTTTTTTACCTCAAAAATTTTCAACACAAAACAAGAAAAATAAACGTTTCATGAAAATAATGTCAAGAATCTTTATGAGGCTCAAACTTACAGCCGTTACTTAGAAGCGAATCTATATAATTTAGATTATACTTCGTCCCTTCAATAAACGTGGGATCATTTAACATGTGTAAATGAAAAGAGATTGTTGAATCAACTCCCGAAATATGAAACTCTTTTAAAGCTCTTTTTGCTCTGGCAATCGCCTCAGTTCGATTTTTACCTTTGATAATCAATTTGGCAATTAAAGAATCGTAGTTTGGAGGAATCTTATAACCGCTATAGCAAGCGCTATCCACTCTTACATGCGGCCCGCCGGGTGGAATGTAATATTGCAACTTACCGGGAGAGGGAGAAAAATTATTAGAGGGGTTTTCTGCATTTATTCTAAATTCAAAAATATGGCCGTTAAACTCTATGTCTTTTTGTTTAAAAGAGAGCTTTTCACCCATGGCTATTCGAATTTGCTCTTGCACCAAATCAATGCCAGTAAGCTCTTCTGTTATCGTATGCTCCACTTGAATCCTGGTATTGACTTCCATGAAATAAAAGTCTTCGTTTTCGTCTACTAAAAATTCTACCGTTCCCACTGAATAGTACTTAGCCTGTTTAGCTATTCTAATAGCAGCCTCGCCCATTTTTTTTCTCATGGAAGAAGAAATTATCGGGCTTGGAGTCTCTTCAATTAACTTTTGCCTTCTTCTTTGGATCGTGCAATCTCTTTCGCCAAGATAAGCATAGTTGCCAAATTTATCGCCAATAATTTGCACTTCAACATGTCTTGGGTTGACAATCATTTTCTCCAAATAAACATCAGAATTGTTAAAGCTAACTTCCGCTTCGGTTTTGGCCGCAATGAATTTTTTAATAAAATCTTCTTCGCTTTCAGCAATCCTAATCCCTTTTCCACCGCCGCCGGCAGAAGCTTTGATAAAAACCGGGAAACCGATCTTTCTTGCCTCTAGCAAAGCCTGATTGATATCGTCTACGACTCCTTCAGATCCCGGAATTATCGGACATTTAGCGCTTTTGGCAATCGATTTGGCATTGGCCTTGTTCCCTAAAAGGGAGATAGAAGTATGATGAGGCCCAATAAAAGTTAAGCCACAGCTCTCACAGATGGAGGCAAAATTAGCATTTTCCGATAAAAAGCCGTACCCTGGATGGATCGCGGTTGCGTTTGTGATTTCGCAAGCAGATAAAAGATTGGCCACTTTTAAATAGGATTTAGAAGAAGGGGGTTCCCCAATACAGATAGCCTCATCTGCTAGTAAAACATGCAAAGCTTCTGAATCAGCCTGAGAATATACCGCTACAGTTTGCAGTCCAAGGTCGTGACAAGCTCTAATAACTCTAACGGCGATTTCGCCGCGATTAGCAATTAATACCTTCATTTTACGATACGCAATATTTTGGTTCCAAATTCCACAGGATGGGCATTATCCACCAAAATTTCAGCCACAGTCCCTTTTACTTGGGCTTTAACTTCGTTCATTACTTTCATCGCTTCAATAATGCAAACAACCGTATTCTCATCCACCTTGTCACCAACTTTTATAAATGGGGGCTGATCGGGAGCCGGAGATGCATAATAAGTACCCACCATGGGAGATGTTACAAAAACTCCCTCTTCTTGTTTTACAACTTCTTCTTTTATTTCTTTAACAATAGCTTGCTGAGGAGCTAAATAAGTAGCTTGGGATCCGGCTACATCTTCTTTTTCTAAAAAGACCTCAAAATTGCCATTTTTTAATCTAAGTTTTTTTAACTTGCTCTCTTCTAAGATCTTTATCAAATCCTTGATATTGCCTACATCCATATTAAACACCTAAACTCTTTGAATAAATTCATTTGTCATGGTATCGATTTTAATAATATCCCCAACCTCAACAAACAAGGGGACCTGCACTACAGCTCCGGTTTCCAATACAGCTTCCTTTGTTGCATTGGAGACTCTTAGTTTTTCATTGATCTCTTCAACTTTGGCTACCATTAATTCTAAAAATTGAGGCAGCTCCACCGAAAATATGGAACCACCATAAAACATTGCTTTAAGCCTTATCCCTTCTTTCAAATAATTGATTTTATCCAAAAGAATTTTGGAAGAGACAAAAACTTGCTCCAGATTGCTAATATCCAAGAAAAGATACCCATTTTTTTCAGGATATAAAAATTCAAGCTGGTGCTCTAGTAAATTTACTTCATTGACTATCTGGCCAACCTTAAAATTCTTTTCAACAATTTTTTCACTCATCAAATCTCTTAGCTTGGCCTTGAGAAAAGGGGTTCCTTTGGCAACAGATACTTTTACACAAGATTCAACATGATAGATCTTCCCCTCGAGCTCAATATTCATCCCTTGGGCAATTTGATTAGTTGTCATTCAACACCTTTTGTAATATTTTTTTCATCCCCATTAACGATTTAATGGTAAAATCGACATTTTCATCTTTAGTTAAAAGGGCTCCTCTTGCTCTTTTCATATGTATGGTTATACATCCTATTTTTTTAGCCGGCTCCAAATCATTTTGAATTCTATCACCACAAACAATCACACGTTCTGCCAATATTTTAAATTCATCAATGATTTTTTGATAACAAGCTCCCTTATCCCCTTCAGTAACCATAATTTTACTAAAAAAAGAGGTATCTAAGCCAGATTTTTTAAGCTTTTTTAACTGATTTGCTTCCCTTCCCTTCGTAACAACTGCCAATTTATACTTATTAGAAAGCTCTTTTAATAAAGTTTTAGCTCCTCTTAAAGGTAAAATTTCAATCTCATCAGGAATATCGGAATAAACTGCTTGAACCCCAATATCATATAAGCTCTCCATCTTTTCATCTTCCAAAAAAGTTTTTATAGCGTCATATGAATGCTCAGAAAATTTATTGATATCTAATAACTTTGCAAGAGCCTCTTCAAAATTATTTACTTTGAGCCCTTCTGATATCATTTTGCCAAGAGCCTTTTTTAGCATAATCGGAACTATGCAATTAGACGTATCGATCAACGTATCGTCAAGATCAAAGATTATCAACAATTTTCATTATCTCCCTGGCAACTTTTTTAGAATCATGCCTAATTAAACTTCTTTTCATAAAATCAATCTTTTGATCTCCAAGGGGCCCCAAAAGATCAGACGCCACTACCCGTTCATCATGAACTAAATCATTTTCAATAAACTCCCCTTCTTCGGCATAGATTTTTAACAGTTCATCCGGCGGCTTTTTGTTATTGATCAAAATATAATCAAAAACATCGCTCTCTAGAAATTTCAAAATCTCATTTAAGGAATGGCTAACTTTATATCCAGTAGTCTGCCCTTTTCTGTTCATCAGGTTAACGATTAAAACTTTCTTTGCCTGCGATCTGCAAATAGCCTTGCTCACCCCGTCCACTAAAAGATTAGGAATGATCGATGTATATAATCCTCCAGGAGAAATAACCACCAAGTCAGCGTTCATGATCTCATCAATCACTCGCGGATTAACCTTAGGAAAGGGCTCTAAATAAATGCTTTTATATCCTTTATCTATCTCCTTAGAAAGATAGATTTCAACCTCTCCTTCTAAAACCTTACGATTATTTAAAATCATTTTCAAATTAACTTGATTTGTCGTAACCGGAAGCACTTTCCCTTTGATAAATAAAATTCTTCCCGCCTCTTCCACCGCCTTTTCAAAACTCCCCGTCACCTTTTCTAAAGCAGACAATAAAAGATTGCCAAAGCTATGACCACCGAGATTGCCATTTTCAAACCGATAGTTCATAAGGCTTCTCATCAACCTACTAGAATCAGACAAAGCAACCAAACACTGTCTCACATCCCCCGGCGGTAAAACTCCCAGCTCGTCTCGCAATATCCCGGTGCTTCCCCCATTATCTGCCATGGTCACAATAGCCGTTAAATCCACATCATAATTTTTCAGCCCCTTCAAAACAACGAAGTTGCCGGTTCCCCCGCCGATAATAACTATTTTTTTCATAAATTCTTTAACTTATTAATCCCTTCTTGCATATCTTTACATCCAAAAAGATAGGTTCCTGATACTAAAAAATCGGCTCCCGCTTCCACACATTTTTTAGCCGTTTCTTCATCGATTCCCCCATCCACCTGGATTTCCACTTTTAATTTTTGTTCATCAATAATTTTTCTAGCCAGCTCCACTTTATCCAAAACCCCCGGAATAAATTTTTGTCCACCAAAGCCCGGATTTACCGACATAAACAACACCAGATCACACATATTCAAATATTTCGGTACTACCGAAAATGAGGTCTTAGGATTAAATGCCAACCCTGCCATTTTACCACACTTTTTAATAAAATTAAGCGAATATTCTACCTCTTCGGTCGCCTCCAAATGAAATGTGATCAGATCGGCTCCCGCTGCAATAAATTTTTCAATATATTCAAAAGGATTATATATCATTAAATGAACATCCAAAAAAAGTTTAGTATGCTTTTTAATAGCCCCAACAATTTTAGGCCCCAATGTCAAATTAGGAACAAAATGGCCATCCATCACATCGATATGAATTGCGTCCGCTTTAGCTTCCTCTATTCTCTCAAGTTCTTGCGCCAAAAACGCAAAATCACAAGATAGTATAGATGGAGCTACTTTTATCTTTTTTTTCATAAGCTTCTCACTATTAAGGGATTTTAAAGGGGCTCCGCCCTTTAATCGGTGGCTTGGAGGGCGACGCCCTCCATTGTTAGGGACTCTGTCCCTAAAACCCTGCCAAAGGAGCCAAGCTCCTTTGGAATCCTTTGTTTTTTAAGTTATTTTATATAAAAATACGTGGTTATTTTATCACAAGTCAAGTAAGAAAGCAAAAATTTGTTTTTGCAAAAAACAGCGTAATTTCAATTGAAACAAGTTCAATTTTTTGATACAATATATATCATTATAATAATAATTTTAACAAATTATTATTATAATGATAATAAATTAATTAAAGGAAATTACATGTCCCTAGGTTTGAGAAATATATCTTTTGAAAGTTTAATAAGAGCTGTAAATAAAGTTCCATCCACATTTAAAGATTCTGATGGAATGAGCAGAGTAAAAACCACCGTGGATGTGGCGCTAGGCTTATTAGGGGAAATGGAAAGACTAGAAAGTTCTTCATCAGAAGGAGCAGTTTTTAGACATCGTGATTTAAAAAGGTCTTTTGTTTTATTTAAAAATGAAGGGATCATCGAAATTTTTGTAAGGCATAACAAAACCAATGAAGTCAAATATCAACCACCGGACAAATTGATTGGAAGCGGCACTTTCAAAAAGATCTGTAAAGCAACAGATATTTTTAAGCCAGATAGATCTATCGCCATAGGAGCCAGTAAAAAAAAGATTAATTTTGAGCTAACAAAACTAATGTCCGCAAAAGGGATCTCCAATGAAGTATATGCATGCATTACTTATGTTGGAAAAAATGGCGATGAAAAATATATGGTTCTACAAGAGCACCAAGATATGGATATAATTACATTGATCAATGACCATATCACATCAGAAGATATAAAATATAAAATAGCCTTAGGCATGCTATCAAAGCTTGCCGAACTTCATAGACTGGGTTTTATTCATGGAGACATAAAAGCAGATAATTTTCTCTTTACCGAGGCTTTACAAAAACTTTCTTTGATTGATTTTGATTTTACCATAACTGATGAAGAATCTAAAAAACAATGGATCGGCAATTACTACATACCACCGGAATTGGCAAAACCTACAAAGGAGGCGTTGCTAAATCCAGACAAACTAGAAGAAGATCCAAATTTTCTTTCAAGATTGCAAAGAGAGATCTTAGGAAACCTCTCTAGTAAAGTTGATATTTGGTCCCTAGCTCATATTTTCGTACATCTTTTTAAAAATCGATTGTCTAATGAATTTAAAAGGCGCTATTTCTCGAAATATGAGATAAATCTCGATCAATATTTCTCTATAACCAGTTCTTTAGAGGACAATTGGCTGCCTGAGCCTTCAACTCCTCTCGAAGGTTTAATAAAAGATATGTTTAATATCGATCCAACAAAACGACCTTCAGCCCAAGCTGCATTAAATAGATTGCAAGAGATCACTGAACAAGCGTCAAAAGAATTAAGTAGCATGTCATCGCCAAGATCGAAAAATGAAAGCGACTTGTTAGCTCCCCCACTTTGGTCTTACTGCGTTAATATCAAAAGCATTGCAGAAGAGCTAGAAGGATTTTAAAGGGGCTTTGCCCCTTTAATGGGTTGCTTGGAGGGCAAAGTCCCCTCCATATTAGGGACTCTGTCCCTAAGACCCTGCCAAAGGAGCTTAGCTCCTTTGGAATCCTTTGTTTTTTTAAGTTATTTTATGACAAGTCAAGGAAGAAAGCAAAAATTTGTTTTGACAAAAAAAACAGCGTAATTTTAGTTGAATATTAATTTATTTTTTGATACAATATATTATTATACTAATAATTTTAAAATTAAAATGGCAACAATAATAATAAATTAAATGAGCGTTATATGGCAGCAGCTTCAATAGGCCCTTCAAAACCCATTACTTTAAAAAGATTACAAGAGGCTATAACAGAGGTTAAATCTTATGACGTTACATCTAGAGATATAACCCAAGACAAAATCGAGGAAGTGGCGCAAGGATTATTTGAGGAAATAAAAAGATTCCAAAGCTCTTCATCAGATGAAGTCGCAGTTTATAGACATACTGGTTTTATAAGATCTTTTGTTTTAGTAAAAATAGACAACCAAATCAAAATTTTTGTTAGGTACAACAAAACCAATAAAGACAAATACGCAATCCCAGACAAATTGATTGGAATCGGCGGCTCCAAAAGGGTCTGTAAAGCAAAAGATATTTTTAACAAAAATAATTCCATCATTATCGCAACCAGTAAACAAAAGATAAATTTTGGATTAGCAAAACAAATGTCCGCAGAAGGAATCTCCAATGAAGTATATGGATGTTTAATTTATACAGGAAAATATGGCCAAACAAAATATATGGTTGTACAAGAGCGCCAAGAAATGGATATACAGACATTTCTCAAAAAATTCGGAATCATCATAGACGCAAGAAAAGATATAAAATTCAAAATAGCCTTGGACATGTTATCACAGCTTGCCAAATTTCATAAACATGGTTTTATTCATAGAGATATTAAACCAGAAAATTTTCTATACACCGTAGGGCTAAGAAAACTCTCTTTGATTGATTTTGATAATGCCACCTTTGATGAAGAATCTAAAAACCGATGGATCGAAAATAACAAAATCCTTATCAATTCTCTTGCTCCACCAGAATTAGCAAAACTTGCAAATAGGATTACTTTAGATAAACTAAAAATTCCAGGATATATTCCAAAGGCAGAAAAGGCATTTGCTAAAAATCTCACTGATAAGGTTGATATTTGGCACCTAGCGCATATTTTCATACTTATCTTTAGTTCTCGATTGTCTTTAGAATTTCAAAAAATATATTTTTCGAAATTTAATAGAACTCACAAAAAATATTTATCTATAACCGCTTCTTTAAATGACGATTGGCTCCCCAAGCCTTCCAATCCACTTGAAGAATTAATAAAAGACATGTTTAATATCGATCCAGCAAAACGACCTTCAGCCCAAGCTGCATTAGATAGATTGCAAAAGATCTATGAACGATGGTAAATAGAAGATAAAGGTTTTTAAAGGGGCTTTGCCCCTTTAATGGGTGGCTTGGAGGGCAAAGCCCTCCATATTAGGGACTTTAGTCCCTTAGACCTTGCCAAAGGAGCAAAGCTCCTTTGGAATCCTCTTTTTTTTTATAAAAAAGAGAATTAAAAAGCTTAAAAAAAATTAACTTTCAGAATTTATTCGGACGCTTTCAAAAAACTCTTTTTGTTTGATTTTGTCTTCAGAAAAGTAGACAAAGCCAAAATAGTTGGTATCGTGAGAGTTTAATGAAAAAGAAAGTAGATCGGATGATAGGATGTGTAGATTTTCTACAGCTTCAGTGATTTTTTTCTTATGCTGGGCATCTTGAGAAGGAATAACTATAAATAGGGCCTTGGTTTCTTGCTTAAATAACCAGTCTTGATGTTTTTTGATCCTGGTCTCTTCCCGTTTGATCGCATTGATCAGCATGAGGAAAAGATTTTTCAAAATCTCAGGTTTGAGGATCGTCGTCATCTCAGCTGGGACGATGGAATAAAAAAACTTCTCTAATAAAAGTTCGTTTTGTTCGCCGATTTGGCCAAGGATGATCTTTAAGGATTGAAAGCCTTCGTTTTGTTTGCAAATCATACCGCCATTATAATCTCTTACTTCTCCAAAGATTTGAACTAGCTCAAAAAGAAGATCTTGTCTGGCTTTATGTAAATCTACACTGCTATCTTGCCTAAAATATTTGTCGGATGAGAGTATAACTCTAAAAACAGAGGCTTCTTTAAGATATTTTCTTCTAATAAGCCCTACGGTTTTTACTCTATCTATCACAAATTTGGCTGGGCTGGGATACTTTTGGAAAATATCTTTTATCGAAAAACTCTTAGGTTTTAGTATCCTTAATAATACGACATTGAATAAAAGCTCATTTACCGTTTGTCTTTCAAAAGAAATAACTACTTGAGGAATATCGTGCACAAATCGCAGTTGTTGAGAAAGGGTTACAATGTTACGAACGATCTCTTCTTCATTACGGGGCATGAAGACCGGATGGATGAGCTGCTCAATATGACCTTTAAGATAGGTTGGAAGCTCATCTTTTAAAAGATTAATTTCAAAAGAAGAAAATTCTGATCCATCGGGTTTTTCAACTTCGATGTAACATGTATGAATCATGTTTTTTTGAACCTTATCTACAAAAAAAGAATTTTCTACAAAAACAACACCCGGCAAAAAGTTTTTTATCGCCTTTATCAAATGGTCCTTTTCAAAAATCTCATGATCTTTTAAAAAGTTAAGGCCAACTATTACCCCGAGAACTGTTTTGATAGATTTGTTGGGACTGTGAATGCGGGTTTTTAAAAATTTTAAAATCACATGCCTTTTATCAAAAAATTGCTCAATCCTTTGTTTTAAAATCTTTCTGACCAAATACAAAATGGAAATTATTCGGCTAATGTGATGATAGTCACGAGCGCTTTTAAACTCATCGCGGGACATTATCAAAAATTGCTGCATCTCAGAAAAAATATTTTTTTCAAACTCTTGAGGCCGATTTTGAATTAAAGAACCTATTTTTTCTTGAATTAGAGCCGTCTTGCGATCTGAAGAAAGTCCTTTAAACTCTCGGATTTTTGTGGCATGAAAATCGGAAATGACTCCCAACCGGAGCTCCGTTTCTATGTTTTTCATGTTCTTTTTAACTTCTTCTATCTCTTGTAGAGTAGAAAGGTTGATCACTATCTCCATCACAGTTAACTTTTCATCAAAGATGGAGGAAATTTTAAAATCGGAAGAAAAAAACATTTCGACATTCAAGGTCTTTTGCTCAAAAAGATAGCGGCTGATCATGTCATAAAAAAATTCTTGGACGTTAGGACGGTGCTTACAAAGAATAATAATTGAAAGGGAAGCGGGAGCCTCGGCTAAATCCCCCCATTTAATAATGGGAAGAGACTCATTTAAAAAAACCTGTCCTTTTTTTAGCTCGTCAGGGTTTAGATTCTCATGCAAAAATTCTGAAGGTATGACTTTGCCAAGAAGCTCTTTAATAACTTCAATGCGGTATTTTAATGCTTTCTGCTATGAAGGTTCCCATTTTATTAACATGCTCATTTTTAAATTTCTTAAATGAAAGGACATGTAATATAATGTTATTTTTCTCTGCTAGAGTAATTGCCCTCTGGTGCAATACCTTCGCACCTTTATTAATGACCTCTAAAGCTAATGGATAGGACATTCGGTTAAACATTTTAGCTTTAGGATTTTTTTTGGGATCTTCATCAAAAATGCCTTCAACATCCTTATAAAACTCAACTTTTTTAGCCTTCAAGGCTATCGCCAACGCCACGGCCGAAGTATCAGACCCACCTCTACCCAAAGTGGTAATTTCTTTTTGCGAACTTACCCCTTGAAATCCAGCAACAATGACAATTTTTCCCTCTTTTAATGCAGATAAGATCCGATCGGGCCTAACATCGATTATTTTAGCGTCGCTATGATCTGAAGAAGTAATAATGCCTGATTGAGAACCTGTAAAACTGATGGAATCTTTAAGTTTTTTATGAAGCGCCATAGCTAAAAGGGCCGCGCTAATCCTTTCTCCAGCCGTAACCAACATATCCAGTTCCCGTTTTGGAGGATCCTCATGAACCGATCTTGCCAAGGATAAAAGCTTATCGGTTGTAGTCCCCATGGCACTAACAATAACAACAATATTTTGATACTCTTTTGACCTTTGTATAATAATATCAGCCACTTGTAAAAATTTTTTGGCAGTACTAAGGCTTGCTCCTCCAAATTTCATGATCAACGGATGCATAGGTTTTACCTTTTCTTTAAAAACATTAATATCACGTTTGTTTAAAATTTTGAATTAAAAAATATTTTTTAAAGATAGCGCATAATTCTTAAAAGAGCTATTATCTTCAGTTATAAACTTTGTAAAGACTATATGTTATTTAGTCTTTTGGGGTTGCTTTTATTATTAAATCTTTGATACAATTTTTCCTTTAACATTAAGTGGAGAAACCAATGACAAAAAAAACAATCTACGATTGGGATAACAATAACATTTTAGATGATGTCGATTTTCAGGAAACCGATGCTAAACTTTTTAAATCATTGCTTGGTCATAAAGAAATCGAGACCGATGTAGCTGCGCCGATTATGAAAGTTGGTCAGATATTGACCGGAAAAATCGTTGAGATCAGCAAAGATTTTGTTGTTGTTGATGTAGGTCTAAAATCGGAAGGTTTAATCCCCATTAATGAATTTGCTGACGATGAAGATTTGATTTTCGGAAACAATGTCGAAGTTTTATTAGACAAAACCGAAGGTCAAGAAGGACAGATCGTTTTATCAAGAGAAAAAGCCAGAAGATACCGTCAATGGGAATATATCGTTAAACATTGCAAAGAAGGATCTATCGTTAAAGGTAAAGTTATCCGCAAAGTCAAAGGCGGGCTCATGGTCGATATCGGCATGGAAGCCTTTTTACCCGGATCGCAAATCGATAATAAGAGAATCAAAAACCTGGACGATTTCTTAAATAAAACTTATGATTTCAAAATCTTAAAAATTAATATCGAAAGAAAAAATATCGTAGTCTCAAGAAGAGAACTTTTAGAAGAGGAAAGAGCTTCCAAAAAAACCGAGCTTCTGGAAAATATTCAAGTTGGCGACCTTAGAACCGGCATTGTCAAAAACATTACCGACTTTGGCGTATTCTTGGATTTAGACGGCATCGATGGTCTTTTACATATCACCGATATGGCTTGGAAAAGGCTCAGACACCCATCCGAAATGGTCTCTTTAGGACAATCTTTAGAAGTAATCATTTTAAGCATTGATAAAGAAAAAGGTAGAGTCGCTTTAGGATTAAAACAAAAAGATAAAAATCCTTGGGAAGAAATCGAGAAAAAATACCCACCAGGAACTAAAATCAAAGGTAAAATCGTCAATATGGTCTCTTATGGAGCCTTTATTGAGATCGAACCTGGCATCGAAGGATTAATCCATGTTTCTGAAATGTCCTGGACCAAAAACATTACCGATCCTAATGAAGTTGTCAGCATCGGCGATGAAGTAGAAGCGGTTGTTCTCTCCATCCAAAAAGATGAAGGGAAAATTTCTCTTGGCATCAAACAAACCGAACACAATCCTTGGGAAGATGTCGAAAAGAAGTATTTAGTCGGTAAAGTAGTTAAAGCAGAAATTAGAAACTTGACCAACTACGGCGCATTTGTAGAACTAGAGCCAGGTGTTGATGGTTTAATTCACATTTCTGATTTAAGCTGGACTAAAAAAGTATCTCACCCTTCGGAAGTATTGAAGAAAGGCGATGTGATTGAAGCGATCATTTTAACAGTTGATAAGGAAAGTAAAAAAATTACCCTTGGAATAAAGCAATTATCAGTAAATCCTTGGGAATCTATTGAAAAAACCTTGCCCATCAACTCTTTTGTTAAAGGTGTTGTAACTAAAATTACTGCCTTTGGCATCTTCGTACAGTTGGAAAATGGAATTGAAGGTTTAATCCACGTGACAGAACTTTCAAATGAGCCATTTGCCAAAGTAGAAGATATTGTTTCCGTTGGCAATGAAATCACTGCTAAAGTATTAAAAATCGATGCGGAACATAAAAAAATATCTCTTTCTTTAAAACAAGAAGAGTCCGCAAAAGATGAAATAGTAGTGAGCACAAAAGGCAAAAAAGCCTCGAAAAAAGTAAAAGAAGAACAACAGTAAACGTTAGAAAAATTAAGGCTTCTTAATGAATAAAGATTTAATAGCAATATTTGAATACTTAGAGCGAGAAAAAGGGATCAAAAGAGAAATTGTCCTCAGCGCAATTGAAGACTCTCTCCGTATCGCTGCTCGTAAAACGATTAAAACTGCCGATGAGAACATCGACATTAAAATTAATTCCAAAACGGGAGATATCGAAGTTTTGATCAGAAAGAAAATCGTGGAAAAAGTTAAAAATCCCGATGAAGAAATTTCATTAACTGAAGCCTTAAAACTGACCCCTGATTGCAAAATCGGCCAAAGGCTGGAAATTGCCATTCTTCCTCAAGATTTTGGAAGAATCGCCGCCCAAACCGCCAAGCAAATAATTACCCAAAAGTTAAAGGGTGCTGAAAGAGATGTCATTTACGAAGAATATCGTCACAGAATGAATGAGATCATTTCGGGAACCGTGAAAAGATTTGCTAGAGGAAGGACTATCGTTGTCGACCTGGGTAAAGTTGAAGCTATTTTGCCCGACAGAAATTATCCAATTATAGAAAAACATCATGTCGGAGAAAGGATCCAAGCCCTTTTATTGGATGTAAAAGACACCGATGGCGGTGGCGCAGAAGTAATTTTAACTAGATCCCATCCCGAATTTGTAAAAGCACTATTCATGCAAGAAGTACCCGAAGTTAGAGATGGTATTGTTCTAATTGAAAAAATTGTCAGAGATGGCGGTTATAGAACGAAAATGGTGGTCCGTTCTACCGATCCAAGGATCGATCCGGTAGGAACCTGCGTTGGCGTGAGAGGAACCCGCATCAAAAACGTTAAAAGAGAGCTCAATAATGAAATTATTGATGTGATCCTTTACTCGCAAGATGCCCTAAAACTTTTACAAAATATTTTAGCCCCGATCGAAATTAAGAGATTAAAAGTTAATGACAAAATCATTATCGTCGTCAATGATGATGATTATCCAGCAGTCCTTGGCAAAAAAGGGATGAACGCAAGACTTATTTCTAAACTCATCGGCATGGAACTGGAAGTGCAAAAACTTACCGAATTCCAAAAACTGCTCATTGTACAAATGGCAGAGCTTTCCGAATCAACCGATCCGATATTGGACGAACAACCTTTGAAAATTGAAGGTTTGAGCAATCTAATTGTTGAAAGTTTGGTCAGCTCAGATTTTAATACAATAAGAAAAATAACGCAAACCGCTCCAGCCGATTTAACTGCTGCAGTTCCCGGTTTAAATTATTTGGACTTAGCAGATAAAATTGTTGAACAAATTAAAAAGAAACCCCAGGTGTAAGCATTGGCCAAAAATTTAAAACTAAATATTAAAAACACTCAAATTGCAGAAGCTTTACATCTCCCTAAGCCTTCAGCTCCGGCCAAAAAAGCCGCACCTAAAAAGGTTGCAGAAAAAAAAGCTGTGGAAGATCCACATGCTCAACTGAGAAAAGCCCGCATTGTAGAGGAAGAGGCTCCTAAAAAGCAGCCAGAGATCATCGAAGAGCCCAAAGCTCCTGTTGCTAAAAAGAAAAGAACTTTTAAAGAAGAATTAGAAGAATCAAAGCAAGATGCTGCCCTTCTTAAGAAAAAAGCTATCCCTGCAAAAAAAGAGGCTGTATTAGAAGAACCTATCAAACCGGAACCTATTCCATTGGTTAAAGAAGAACCTATTTTGCCAAAACCAACGCCGGCCCCTGTCGTTACTCCTGCAAAAGAAGAAAAGAAAGAAGTTGAAGCGGAATCAAAACTCGACAAAAAAGTTGAAAAGAAAAAAACTGAAGTAGAAATAGAGGAAGAAGAAGCAAAAAAAGGATTTAAGCCTTTTAAAGATATTAAAGCGGCCCAAAAAGAATTACGAAGTTTTGATTCAAGAGATCGTCTTGGATTAAGAAGTGAAGAAGAGGTTTGGCGTAAACGAAGATTTAAACATAAACCCCAAGTTGTGGAAATTCCGGTTATACGTCCTAGCCATTTAAAGATCAGGATTCCTATAACCATAAAAGATCTAGCAGTCGAAATGAAGCTTAAAGCTTCAGAACTTATCACCAAGCTTTTTACTCAAGGAATTGTACGCACTTTAAATGACTTTTTAGATGATGAGACTACTATCCAATTTTTAGGCAATGAATTTGATTGTGAAATTACTATTGATACAGAAGAAGAAAAACGGCTCCAAATAACCGATAAGTCTATTAAAGAAGAGATTGAAACCTATCCAAAAGAATTATTGGTTTTGCGTCCTCCTATAGTTGCATTCATGGGTCACGTTGACCATGGCAAAACCTCTTTGATCGATGCTATCCGTAAAACAAATATCGCAGCTCAAGAAGCCGGGGCCATTACACAACATATCGGAGCATTCACAGCCAAATCTCATTTTGGCAATATCACCATTTTAGATACCCCAGGCCATGAAGCTTTCTACGAAATGAGAGCGAGAGGGGCTATTGTTACTGATATAGTTGTTTTAGTAATAGCTGGCGACGAAGGGATGAGGGAGCAAACTGAAGAAGCTCTAAAGCAGGCCAAAGAAGCTAAGGTTCCAATTGTTGTAGCAATTAACAAAGCGGATAAAGCAGGCTTTGATCCCGAAAAAGTTTATAGGCAGCTCGCCGATCATGAGCTTCTCCCTGAAAGCTGGGGGGGGACTACTATCACGGTCAATTGTTCCGCCATTACAAAACAAGGAATTCCTCAACTTTTAGAAATGTTATCTTTACAAGCTGAAGTATTGGAGCTTAAAGCTAATCCTGAAGCAAGAGCAAGGGGAACCACACTTGAATCGCAAATGCATAAAGGGCTTGGCGCTGTTGCAACTGTTTTGGTCCAAAACGGCACACTGAAATTAGGAGACTCTATAGTCTTTGGAGAGCAGTGGGGAAGAATTAAAACTATGCATGACCAATTTGGAATGCCAATTAAAGAAGCATCCCCATCAACACCGGTTAAAATCACCGGTCTTTCTGACCTAGCCGAAGCAGGCTGTGAATTTATTGTAGTTGAGAATGAAAAGCAGGCAAGACAATTGGCTGAAGGTCGTAAAGAAGGAAGTCAAAGAAAAGAACTCGGGCAAGCCAAAATTTCCATGGAAGCTTTTTTAGAACAAAGCAAAGAAGCCAAAGGAAAAAAAATCCTACCTATTATTATAAAAGCGGACGTACAAGGGTCTCTCGAAGCTTTAAAAACTTCTTTATTCAAAATTCCATCTAGTAAAGTTCTCATCAACATTATAAGCGCAGAAGTTGGAGAAGTATCTGAATCTGATGTAACCTTAGCTTCAGCATCAAAAGCTGTAATAATCGGTTTTCATACCGAGATCGAAAGTCACGCTGCATCCTTAATTAAAGATTTAAAAGTCACAGTCCATTTACATGATATCATTTATCATGCAATCGATGATGTGAAATTATTAATGAAGGCAACTCTAGACAAAATTGAACAAGAAAATGACATTGGATCTGCGCAAGTTATTGCTTTATTCAAATCTTCTCAATTTGGTGTGATTGCCGGATGCATGGTCACAGATGGAATTATCAAAAGAAACGCTAAAGTCAGAGTTTTAAGAGGAAAAGATATTCTCTGGAAGGGAAAAGTAGCTTCTCTAAAACGGCTTAAAGAAGATGTCAAAGAAGTCTCAAAAGGGCTTGAATGCGGCGTAACTTTAGACAATTTTACCGATCTTCAAAAAGATGATATTTTACAAGCATATGACGTAACATACTTAGAGCAAGAAATCTGATATGGCGATACCGAGAGAAAAAAGACTAAATTCTTTATTAAAAGAGGTAATATCCGAAGTGATCATGCAGGATGTTCGCAATCCTAATATCGCTAAATTTATATCTGTCACCCAAGTTGATATTACCAAAGATTTAATGTCAGCTAAAGTTTATATCAGCATACTCGGAACTTTAGAAGAAAAGAATAAGACTATAGCAGCGCTCAACTCTGCAGCCGGTTTTATTGGAATTATAGCATCAAAAAAGGTAGTGATGCGCCATTTCCCCTCTCTTGTTTTTAAATTGGACTCTTCTGTGGACGAACATTTAAAAATTGATAAAATTTTACAAGAGATCGAACAAAAAAAAATTAAACGCTCATCTTAAAACATGTCCCACTGTTCTTTATCCGGCATTTTACTTGTCAATAAAGCTAAAGGAAAAACCTCTTTTAGCTTGGTCTCATTACTCAGAAAGCTAACCAAAGTTAAAAAAATTGGTCATAGCGGCACATTAGATCCTTTTGCCAGCGGACTGATGGTAATGCTAATCGGTTCATTATATACCAAAAAATCAAATGATTTTATTAACCACGATAAAGAATATCTAGCTCAAATTCAATTGGGATATACTACCGATACCTTCGATACCGAGAGTGAAAAAAAGTTTGTCTCAAATCTTAAGCCGTCCATGCAAGAGATAGAAACTGCAATCAGTGTTTTTCAAGGAAAAGTTTGGCAAACTCCCCCAATGTACTCTGCAAAAAAAATCAATGGACAGCCACTTTATAAGCTTGCAAGACAAGGAATTGTCATTGAAAGAAAAGCAGTGGAAGTTGAAATAGCAATTGAGCTTCTCAAATATGAATACCCTTTCCTTGATCTTAAAATCAACTGTTCTAAAGGAACATACATCAGATCTTTAGCAAATGACCTAGGCCAAAATCTAAAATGCGGAGGATTTTTGCATTCTTTGATCCGAACAAGATCAGGCCCTTTTAAGTTACAAGATGCTATCGATGAAAATTCCTTATCGTTAAATACAAATTTTTTGCCTTGGTTAAAAAAATGAAAATTTTTTCTCATCTTGATGATGTTTTTGGGATAAAACCCAATTGCTGCCTAACTATTGGAGTATTTGACGGGGTCCATTTAGGCCATCAAGCCATTTTAAAAAGGGTTATTGAAACAAAAGAAGATTCAGATGCGGTCATGCTAAGTTTTAAAAATTCGCCTATCTCGCTCATTCATCCTAACAATCAAAAACCTTTAATTTATAGCTTGGATCAAAAAGTTAAGCTTTTCGAAGAACTAGGGATCGATAAACTAATTTTAATCGAATTTACTTTTGAACTTGCCAATCAAAACTATAAAGATTTTTTAATTTCGCTTAAAAAAAAGGTTCCTTTCACATCACTCATATTGGGAGAAACAGCCTCTTTTGGCAAGAACAGAGAGGGAAATAAGCAAAACATTATTAAATTGACAGAAGAGCTCAATTTTAAAGCGGAATTTGTTCCTATTGCTGTTTTTCAAAACCAGCCCATCAGCAGCTCTTTGATAAGAACTTTGATCGCTAATAAAGATTTTAAAACCGTAGAAAAAATGTTAAACCGACCACTTAATGAGGAATACTTATGTCAAGCAACCTGTCCTGTGGAATTGTAGGACTGCCGAATGTTGGCAAATCCACTCTCTTTACTGCGCTAACAAGAAAACAAGTGCCGGCCGAAAATTACCCTTTTTGCACCATTGATCCAAATATTGGCTGCGTCGAAGTTCCGGATGATCGTTTAAAAGTTTTATCAGATCTTTCCCATAGCCAAAAAATTGTACCGGCTACAGTATCATTTGTAGATATAGCAGGACTTGTTGCAGGAGCTTCCAAAGGAGAAGGGCTTGGCAATAAGTTTTTAGCAAATATCAGAGAGACCGACGCTATTATTCATGTGGTCAGATGTTTTGAAGATCCCAATATTACCCATGTTTCCAATCAAATCGACCCCAAAAAAGATATCGAAACTATTAATTTAGAGCTTGTCTTGGCCGATTTACAGCAAGCAGAAAATATTTTGGGAAAACTTGAGAAGAAAGCAAAGGCTTCTAAAGAATTTTTACCTCATTTTAATTTGATAGCAAAGATTATCAAAGGGTTAAATCAAAACACTTTAATAAGAAACATGGACTTTTCCGACGAAGAACAAGAGATCTTAAAAATTTACCCTTTTTTGACTGCTAAAAAAGTATTATATTTAGCTAATGTAACAGAAAAAGATTTGGTAAATATTGATAACAACCCCTATTTTAAACAAGTGGAAGAGTTGGCAAAAAAAGAAGGGAGCGAGATCGTTCCTATTTGTGCTAAACTTGAAGCTGAAATTGCAACCTTAAGTCCGCAAGATGCCAAGGACTTTTTATCTTCTTTAGGTTTGGAAGACTCAGGGCTAAATAGACTAATAAAAGTTGCATTTAGGCTTCTTGATTTGATTACTTATATCACAACCGGAGAGCCTGAAACAAGAGCCTGGACCATCACTAAAGGGACAAATGCCCAGCAAGCGGCAGGTAAAATTCACACCGATTTAGAAAAGGGATTTATTAGAGCAGAAGTTGTTTCTTTTAATGATATGATCACCTATAAAGGAAGAGTGGGCGCAAGAGAAGCCGGCAAGGCTCGCTCTGAGGGAAAAAATTACACAGTTGAAGATGGAGATGTGATTTTATTCTTTCATAATTAAAAAGAAAAAAAGCTTTATTAATTTTTTATGGCAGAAAAAACCGAGAAGGCAACCCCGAAAAAGTTAAAAGATGCGAGAAAAAAAGGGCAGGTTGCCAAATCTCAAGACTTCCCTTCCGCGCTAACTTTTTTAGTGGCTATCTTTGGAACTTTGTTCCTTTCATCTTTTCTTTACCAAACCTTAGGAAATTACATAGCTTCGACTTTTAAGGCTGTATCGAGCGATCTCGATCTACAAAGCAAAGCAGGAGCATATCTCTCCGAAGCCTTTCAAGTCATTTTAACCTGCTCATTGCCATTAATGATTATTGTTACTTTTGTCGGTGTAATTACCAATTTTTTAATTATCGGTCCCGTATTTAGCATGGAAGCTTTAAAATTTGATATAAAAAAGCTCAACCCGATTGAAGGAATAAAGCAAAAGTTTAAATTAAAAGTATTAGTTGAGCTTATTAAATCAGTATTAAAGATTACAGGAGCAGCTACTTTAATTTACTTTGTAATTATGAACATGCTTCCAGAAATTATAGTATCTGTAAAACTTCCGGTAATTGGCAGCGCTTTAATAATTGATGACTTTTTAAGAAAAGTTTCTATACAAGTAGGCCTTTTTTTCTTTGCCGTGGCCATTTTTGACTTGGCATTTCAAAAAAGGACCTTTGCCAAAGAAATGATGATGGAAAAATTTGAATTAAAACAAGAATATAAGGATACTGAAGGAGACCCTCACATCAAGGGGCGAAGAAGAGAGATGTTTCGAGAAGTGGCCTATAGCGAGGGACCAGCTGGAGCTAGAAGAGCAAAAGCAATTATAACCAATCCGACCCACATTGCGGTCGCCATCGGTTATGAAGAAGGAAAAGATCCTGTTCCCACGATCATAACCATGGGGCAAGGATCGATGGCAAAAAAAATTATTGATGTAGGTATTGAATTTCATATACCGATTATGCGAAATGTAGACTTAGCAAGAGGCTTATTTTATAAAGGTAATATTGGAGATTTTATACCTAAAGAAACCTATAAACCAATAGCGGAAGTATTAAAATGGCTTAAAACTATGGCCGAAACACCTGATGTCAATGTGGGGATTTTTCAAAAATGAACAAGTTCTTTTCTAATTTAATCCGTATGTTAGGAGGAGAAAAAGCTTTAGGGGCTATTGCTAGATCAAGCGATCTCATGCTCGCCGTATTTGTAGTCAGCATCATCTTAATGCTGATTTTTCCCGTTTCACCAAATGTGATCGATGTTCTTATCTCTATCAACTTGATGGTCTCGGTAACTTTATTATTAGTTTCTCTTTATATACAGCAAGCTACCCAATTGTCCATTTTTCCATCTCTATTACTATTGACCACCTTATATCGTTTAGCTATAAACATCTCATCCACAAGACAGATCCTTTTGCATGCCAACGCAGGCCACGTCATTGCAGCATTTGGTCACTTCGTTGTGGGAGGAAACTATGTTGTCGGCGGAGTTGTCTTTTTAATTATTACGATCGTGCAATTTATAGTTGTCGTTAAAGGTGCGGAAAGGGTGGCCGAAGTTGCCGCCAGGTTTACTTTGGACGCAATGCCCGGAAAGCAAATGAGCATCGATGCTGATTTAAGATCGGGCATAATCGATACAAACCAAGCAAGGATGCTTAGGCTCTCCTTGAATAAAGAAAGCCAGCTTTATGGAGCTATGGACGGCGCCATGAAGTTTGTTAAAGGAGATGCCATTGCCGGCATTGTGATAACCGTGATTAATATTATCGGAGGTTTAATCATTGGGGTCTCCATGCATAATATGACCCTGGCCGCTTCGGCTAAAACTTATTCTCTTTTATCTATCGGAGACGGTCTTGTATCTCAAATTCCCTCCATAATGATCGCAATTACGGCAGGTATTGTAATTACAAGGGTATCTTCAGATAAAAAAGATACCAACTTGGGAAAAGAAATTTCAGAGCAGATACTTCGTCAGCCAAAAGCCATTTTAATATCTTCGGCATTGATATTTTTGATGGGTTGGATACCTGGTTTTCCTCCTATTCCCTTTACGATACTGGCGCTTGGAATCGGCATTACCGGTTTTGTTGTTTATAATTCAGCTAAAAAGGCTGCCGCTAAAGCCAAAACTGGGGCCGGGCCTATTGAGACGGAGATTGAAGGGCACGCTTTAGTTACCGGAGGGCCTGAAGACTATGCCCTCACTCTTCCGGTGATGCTAGAAGTTGGAAAAGAGATCACTTCTCTAATCAAGAAAGATAAACAGGGGCTCTCTTTTATCGATAAGATGATTCCAAAAATGCGACACGCCCTATATGAAGATCTTGGAGTGAGATTTCCCGGGGTACATGTACGGACCGAATCTCCCAACCTCGAGCCAGATGAATATGCCATTTATCTAAATGAAATTCCCCTTGTCCGAGGAAAGGTTATGGTAAATTCTTTACTGACCAATGAGACCGAAGAAAATTTGCGCCGGTATAATCTTCCCTTTACAGCCGTTAAAAGTTCTGTCGGCATGCCGAGCATTTGGGTTGAGACCAAATATAAAGAGGTGATGCAAAAAGCAGGGATGAAATTTTGGTCTCCATTAGAAGTAATGATCCTTCATTTATCCAAATTCTACAAACAATATGCCTCTGATTTTATCGGCATTCAAGAAGTTAGGGCCATTTTGGAATTTGTTGAAAAATCTTTTCCCGATCTCGTTAAAGAGGTCACCCGTCTTGTTCCAATGCAAAAGCTCACAGATATTTTTAAAAGGCTTGTGCAAGAACAGGTATCGATTAAAGATTTAAGGACCATTTTAGAAGCGCTCAGCGAATGGTCTCAAACCGAAAAAGATACGGTACTTCTAACCGAATATGTACGTTCATCTTTAAAGCGCTATATCAGCTATAAATACTCTCAAGGACAAACCATTTTATCGGTATATCTTTTAGACCCTGAAATCGAAGATATGGTAAGAGGGGCAATTAAACAAACTTCTGCCGGATCGTACTTAGCGCTTGACCCGGACACTGTGCAAATGATATTAAGAACTATGAGGACAACCGTAGTTCCAACCCCTTTTGGAGGGCAGCCTCCGGTAATGATAACAGCCATGGATGTAAGACGGTTTGTCAGAAAATTAATTGAAGCCGAATTTCCCGATTTACATGTTGTTTCTTACCAAGAGATCGTGCCTGAAATTCGAATTCAACCATTAGGAAGAATCCAACTAACCTAAAATTATGGAAAGAATACAACCGGTATCCGAATCCAAATCGACAGAGGCCCAAAAAATAAAGCAAGCCGAGACCACCCTTGGAGATCATGATCTTCAGGTTGTTGATACACAAGAAGATTTTAAAGATAGCTGTGCCGCCGAAGGAAATATCCGAATGCGCTCGTCTTTTAGATCTTTAGAAGAGCAAAAAAAGGCTCAAAAAAAATCGGCATTAAAAGAAGAAGAGGTCAAAGAAGAGATTGCCACAGTTGAAGAGGTTAGGCAAGCCGAGGAAGTTGCCGATAGATTTTCTCGTGACAACTATGAGTTCAATACTAAAATGCTGCTTGCTCTTCGCTATAGCATTTCTCAAAAAGATTCGGTAGAAGAGATCGTTAGAAAGATACTAGATTTTTATCCCGATTATACCCTGGCCGATGAAGCGCTTAATTTTTTAATGGAAACTTCTTCCCCAGATATGGCGGCAAAATTTAGCCAGGCCAAAGAATATTTAAATGCTCATTTCAAACGAGAAATTACGGCTGGCAAAAACATCAAGTTTCAGGCTCAAGAATTTTCCAAGCAAGGACTAGGCTCTCCAAGCGATCTTAGGAACATGTATAGGGAAATTACCGGCAATCCCAAAACTCCCCATACTTTATTTGAAGAGCTTTCTCAAAGATTTAATTATGAAACCATGAAAATGGTGATGAGGTTTTTGCTTCATTCTTTAGGAACCGATTTGAAGGCCAAAGGCCCTTCCATCACCCGTCCGGAGCTACAACGACTTATGGAGGATGTCCAAATTTTGCAAGCTATTTTAGGAGTTTATCGCTTTTTTAAATCCCGAAACAATTTATTGATCTCCCAATTTGAGCATTTTGGTCTAAATTTTCCTAAAATTTTAACGTTTGAGGCCCTTTCAAAGTTTTTTATGAAACTAACCCAAGATAAGTATGTTTCTCCCGATAAAGTTAAAGAGTTTGCTAGACTTTTAAATCTTACAAATGAAGAACTATCCCAAATCATTGTTTTTACACAAATAAGGGATGCTACAAGGAACACTTCAAGCAGGCTTTATAGGTCCAACCAGCACCGCCAAGAAGTTCTTCAATCAGTGATTGAGGCCCTGCAAGATCTCGAAGATGAGTTGGAGGCGGAAGAGGGGTAAAAATGCACAGTAAATTTGACGAAATGCTACAAAAGCTATCAAATTCACTCAATTTGCCTCTTTATCAAAATAAAAAGGGGTCATGCGCTATTTTGGTTGATAAAAAATTAATCATTCAACTTGAGCCTGATGAAAGCCTAGAAAGACTTTTGATAGGCTGTTTTGTAACAGAGCTTTTAGCCGGTAAATTTCGAGAAAATGTTTTATTGGAGGCCCTTAAAGAAAATGACAAATTTGACAAGGTGGCCATCTTTGCTTTTAACGAAAAAAATAGCAGCTTATCGCTTTATAATTATTTATCCTTAGAAAATCTCTCTTCTCAAGAGCCCTTAAATTATTTTAAAGAATTTATGAAAACTGCCCTAGCCTGGAAAGAAGCAATTTCTTTAGGCAAATCTTCTCCTAACCCATCAGAATCACTACTGGAAAAACCCTTCGGCTTAAAATAGCTATGGAAATGAAAGATTTTATTCTTAAATGCCCGACCAAAAAGCACTGGGAAAAAATCGGCATAATCCCTCATCACGGCATTTTAATGCCTCTTTTTTCTTTGCATTCTCAAAAAAACTCCGGTATTGGAGAATTTTATGATCTTCTACCAATAATACCCTGGCTAAAATCTTTAGGTATGGACCTTTTACAGCTTCTGCCTTTAAATGACACAGCTTATGATCCTTCTCCTTATAACGCTATTTCTTCATTAGCCTTAAATCACGTCTATTTGAGTTTACATGCCCTACCCTATTTAGAAAAAAATATTGAACTGCAAGAAGGGCTAAAAGAGTTTGCCCCCTTGAACTTAGAAAAAAGGGTAAATTACACTCAGGTTTATGATCTAAAATTAAAGTGGTTGAAACACTATTTTCTTTTAACTTTTAATCTTTTTGAAAATGATCCAAGCTACCAAAAATTTATTTCAAACTCTTCTTGGCTAGAAGAATACGCCCTTTTTAAAGCAATCAAAGCAGATCAAAATGAAGCTCCTTTTCTTTCTTGGCCTCAAAACCTTCAAGATATTTCCGATGCAAATTATAAAAACCTTTTAAAAAGATATAGCGCCGATTTAAATTTTTATTATTTTCTGCAGTACCTTTGCCATATGCAGCTTAAAAAAGTGAGCGAGTTTGCCAAAGAAAATCATCTGTTTTTAATTGGAGACCTTTCTTTTTTAGTTTCCTTAGATAGCGTCGATGTATGGAAACATCCTCAAATGTTTGATAAAAATCTAATTGCCGGCGCTCCCAAAGATGCATTAAATCAGAGTGGACAAAAATGGAATTTTCCAGCATTTAATTTAGAAGAAATGAAGAAAAGCAATTATTTTTGGTGGAAAAATAAAGTTCAGAATCTTGCTTTATATTTTGATATTTATCGCATCGATCATGTGGTGGGGTTATTTCGTCTTTGGGTCATGACCAAAGATGAAGAGCCTTTAATGGGAAGATATAATCCTCAAAATCCCCTTCTTTGGGAAAGCACAGGCAAAACCTTGCTTATGGCCATGATTAAGTCTTCTTCAATTCTTCCCATAGCTGAAGATTTGGGAATAATTCCCCCTGTAACATATAAAGTTTTACATGAGCTTGGAATTTGCGGCATCAAAATCTTAAGATGGCAAAAAGATGAAAAAGGTTTTTTTCCTTTTAATAGCTACGATCCGTTAAGCGTCACCTCATTATCGACACCGGATTTAGAGCCGCTAGCCCTTTGGTGGCAAAATTTTCCAAACGAGGCTAAAAAATTTTCAGAGTTTAAACATTGGGCCTACAGCCCAACACTTTCCTTTGCTAAAAGAAAAGATATTTTATCCGACTCTCATCATACAAGCTCGATATTTCATCTTAATCTTTTACAAGAGTATCTGGCCCTTTTTGACAATCTTATCTCTGATAATCTCCAAGATGAAAGGATCAATGTTCCCGGTACCGTTTTGCCTACTAATTGGAGCTATAAATTTCGGCCAAGTGTTGAGGAAATAATTTCTCATAAAGAGCTTTCCAAGAATATCAAAGAGATCTTAAGGTATCGTTAAAAAATAATTCTTATTTCATATTTCAATCAACCTGCCTCTTAAAAAAAATTAACTAAAGAAGACTTGTCATCTAGAAAGACAGGTAAAAAAAATGAAATAAGGATCTGAGCATGCGAACGGAAGAAGATAAAGCAAAAATGGCTGTATGCAATTACCTCAGAAGATTACATTGCAACTTTGATCAGGAAGATGTTCAAAGTGAACCAAATGGACCAGATACAGCGCCTTCGTAGTGACAAGTATAAGTTTTTGCTACGCCACTCTCGACCCTCATCTATGTCTATCTCGGCAATAGACTACCTGTAATTGTTTGATTGATCTTGGCTACAGATAACCAGACTAAATAGGAGTCTTCGAGTGCCTTAACCGCCTCAGCAGGCATCTGAGCACCAGTATAAGCTCCAATTATTCTTGAATCTGAAACACTGGTTGAGTCCGATAGCATCCCCACGCTGCTCCAAAAACCCCCAGTATTCTTTAATACCGTCGTGATTTTTCCCAAGGATGTTATTGAGCTATCCAAAGAATTTATTTTTGTTTGCAGCACGGTGTTTTCGCTGGAATCGGTAGGGGTGCTTTCTCCTTTTTTTTGCCTTTCATTAATCTCCCTCTGTTTAGCGTATAACGGCGTCTGATCGGCTATTACAAGTGAGAGAACCCTACCCGCTTCATCACCTAATAATTTAAATTCGCTGGCTAATTTTTTATAACCGGCGGTAATTTCCTTTGCTGACTCATCAACTTGTGCCATCTCCTGCACAACTAAAGCTTTGCATCCATTCTCTATGTGTTTTAATGCTGCTTGATGGCATTTAAAGGAGCCCATCACCAAGGGTGCTACACGATCATTCAAGACCGTAAAGGCTTTTTGGAGCTGTGATTGAGAGCGGTCCATCAAACCCTCGACTTCTGAACAGCTAGAAAATCCTTGACTTCCGCAATAGGCCAACTTAGATAAACTGCTTAATTGTCTAAGATCGTTGATGTTTTCCTCAATTCTAATGTTTCTCCCCTCCAGCATGGTTGATATTTTTTGTTTGAGTTTTTCGTTGCGATCCAATACTCGTTCAATATCATCCGGAGAAGCGATGCTCAAAGTAGAAATAAAACTTGGTTTATCTGAAACTGACATGCAACCTCATTAGTTGTTTAAATTTAATGTGCGTAAATAATAACAATTGAAGGCTATTAAACCAACTAAAATATAGCTTTTGTAAGGGCTAAGTAGTAATGTCACACTTTTAAATAAAGCTTTGTTCTTTGCAACTGCTCATAAAATTGAGGTAAATGCCTAATTTTCGGTCTTCCAAATATCAATAAAAACTTTTAATTTATTTTTTTCTCTATAGATGCATAAATTTTTGTCACTTAGTTAAATTAATGTTGGATTATAGAGATATTGTCAATTGTTGTGTTTTAAACCAAAGGAATAGAGAGCGTCTCTTATATTTCTCTTTAAGAAAATAAAATGTATGCATATATTCAGGTTATAATCTTAGCTGTGGGTTTTTATGAAAAGAATTATTTCCGTTTTATTTTTATTTTTTGCACTAACATCTCAAGCGCCCAATCCTTCTTTAAAAGCTTTATATAATAGTTTGGACCCTAAATCAATTTCGCAAAACTTTGCCTTTTACGAGCTTTATCCAAAATCCGAAGAAGGAACTCTTGCTTTAAAAAAAGCGCTGGAGCTTTTGGATCAAAAAAATGCGGGCAATCTTATCATCTTGCCCAAAATCGATATCCAACTGATGATTTCTTTGGTAAATAAAAAAGCTACACCCACAGTTGAAAAGCTCTCAGAAGAGCAACTTAAGTTTATTGAAGACCTGGGAAAAAATCTTTATAACCGCAATCTTAAAGGGCATAATATCTGGACCGAAAAAGAAGCGGTTTCTCTTCCTTCTGAAGATATAGACCTTGCAAGAGCTCTTTTTGTCTCAGCAATGGAAAATGATAAAGATGGCAAATATAAAATTAGATATTATGAAGCCTGCCTTGATTTAATGGCGCTTCAAATTCTGGCTAAATTTCCTCCCAATCCAACTTACTTAGATAAAATTTATGCCATCAATGATTTTATTTTTTATCAAATGAAGTTTCGTTTTCCACCAACATCATCCCAAGCTAAAAATATTGACACCTATACATTCTTGCCTTCTGTAATCGATAGCCGCAAAGGGGTCTGTTTAGGAGTATCGACTCTATATCTTTGCCTTGCTCAAAGATTAAATTTAAATCTAGATATTGTCACACCTCCGGGCCACATTTTTATCAGATACATAGAAAAACAAAATGAGTTTATAAATATTGAAACTACTGCAAGAGGAATAAATTTACCTACTGAAATTTATCTCAACATTGAAACCAAAAAACTGCAGCAAAGAAAGATGAAAGAAGTGGTTGGCTTAACATTTGTAAACCAAGCGAGCGTATCATGGCAAAATGAAGATTATAAAGAAGCTATAGCGCTTTATGAAAAAGCTTTAAAATTCTTACCCGATGATGCTACATGCAAAGAGCTTTTGGCCTTTAACTATCTTTTTGTCGGAAAAACCAAAGAGGGTGAACAAATTTTACAAGAAATCAAAGATGACTTTCCTGACTATGCCGTTTCTAAAGACACTATAGCAGAAGATTATCTAAATAAAAAAGCAGATGCAGAAGGAATAAAAGCCGTTTTTCTAACTGTTGATGAAACTAGAGATTCAATTTTAGAAAAACAAAAAAAATTAGAAGCTGTTGTTCAAAAATTTCCTGAGTTTAGAGCAGGAATAATGCAACTAGCCACAACCCATTTGCAGCTTGGCAGAACCAAAGAAGCTCTGCAAGTATTGCAAAAATACTTTGTCATCGATCAAAACGATCCCACAGTTAATTACTATCTATCAATGATATATTTAGAGCGTTATGATTACAACAACGCCTGGAAGCATTATAAAAAATTAGAATCTATCTTGACTAAACAAGGTCACGCTCCAAAAGCATTAAAAGAGCTTCAAGACACACTTAGAAAAACTTCACCAGCTCCTCTTTTAAAGAACTAATGGTGCAAGGGCTAATAAAGAAACAGCAACCGCCGCAGCTTTTGAAATCGTTTCCAAAGCATCCTGCGTCTCGGTTGGTAAAATCAAATAACCTCCGATTGAGGCAGCTAAAATCCCGACAGCAAAAATTAAAGGATGGTGCAAAAAAATACCTAATGCAACTGCGCAAAGGCCTAAAGTTATTAACGCTACAGATGTAATAATTTTCCAAGTCTTATTTTCAGTTGAGTTATCTTTAACCTTCAAAGTTAACTCGATGCCGTTTAACACTAACTTGTTCGAGTTTAAAACTACTCCGCCTGCTGCGCTTCCTAATGATGACATACATCTCCTTGATTTCATTTATATTTTTGCATAATTATCAATTAACAATCAACCATAATTAAAAATAGCAAGCATTTTATTTTTTATTTATTTAATTGTTAATTTTATTAAATTAAATTAAAAATAAAACAGTTTCCATTTTTTTTAAAACAATTAATTTTCTTATCCTCCTATCTCATTGAAAACAAATGATTTATAAATTTAAAAAAAACAGCCTCCAGCGAAGTAAAAAAATAACCTTTTGTACTAAGATTTTCTTTTGAAAGTATTTACTTTTTATTGGTAGAATTTTCTCTTGTTGTTTGAAAAAATCACAGTTAAAGGAAAGATTATGACCAAACTACTGAGTAAATATTTTTTTGTTTTTGCTCTATCGTTAGCTCCCTTAGCAATATACACAAACGAGCAGCCTGTTAGGGAGCAACCGGCAAAACAACCACATAAACCACCCATCCTTACTACAACTGCAATAATTGAAATTTACGAAGGTAATGAATTCAAAGGTATTGTACTTATTGATCGTGGCAAAGCACCATTTGGCAAAGCTATTCCCGGAGGAAAAGTTGAATATGGCGAAACCGTAGAAAATGGTGTCAGACGAGAAATGATGGAAGAGGTCAATCTTGAACTAAATGACTTAAGACAATTTCACGTTTATTCTGAACCCACAAGAGATTTTAGACATCATTCGGTTGAAGTTACCCATATTGCCAAAGCTTATCAATCGCCTACCGCCGGAGATGATGCGGCCAAAGCTTATGTAGTTAAACTAGAAGATATTCCCTGGAGCTTGCTTGCTTTTGATCACGCGCAAATTTTAAAAGATTATATTGAGTGGCGAAATGGCAATTACGCCCTTTCTATGCCTAAACCTTAAGGAAAATTAAAATGTCGTTAAGCAAATCAGCTCAAAGCGTCCAAGATGTTTTAAGCAAAAAGGGAATTAATGCAAAAGTTGTTGAGCTCCCTGCTAGCACTCGCAGCGCCGAAGAAGCTGCAAAAGCCATTGGCTGTGAAGTTGCACAAATCATTAAATCTTTAATTTTTCGCACTAAACACACCAATAAGCCAATTCTTGTTCTTGTAAGCGGCGTCAATCGTGTTAATGAAAAATTAATTGCAAAAGCAGTAGGTGAAGAGATCACCAAAGCCGATGCAGATTTTACTCGGGAAGTCACGGGATTTGCGATTGGAGGAATTCCACCTGTTGGCCACAAACAAAAAATCGAAACGTTCATCGATGAGGATTTATTAAAACTCAAAGAACTCTGGGCTGCAGCAGGCACACCTAATGCTGTTTTTAGCTTAGACTCATCGGTAATAGTAAATTTGACTGATGGCAAGGTAGTCGCGATTAAGTAGAAAAAATACGATTTTGATGATCCCTATCACCAGATCTTAACCAAAAGCTCCAAAATTTCTGGAGTTTTTGGATGGGTTTTTAATTGTTTCAGCACAATCCTCCAAAAATATTGGAGATTCTGATAAAATAAAAACAAAAAGAAGTCAATTTATGCATCCAATATTACGTTTTTCCAAGACAGCTTATGTGAAGAGCCAAAATCTCAAGCCTCTTCTTGGTAATTATACAAATCTGGATGACTTCATCTCAAGACTGGTAAAGTCCGGTGAATTAATCCGTTTAAAAAACGGTTTCTTTTTGATCGCTGAAAAAATTGAAGATTCCCCGGTTCCCTTTGAGAAAATTGCTAATTTACTTTATGGACCTTCTTACATTAGCTTTGAGTGGGCTCTTTCTTTTTACAACATGATTCCGGAAGGAGTCTATGTGGTCACAAGCGCATCTTCGAATAAATCAAAAATTTTTACCACTCCTGTAGGCACGTTTGACTATTTTTATTTGAGCCATCATCGATATTCCATTGGAATAGATCAGAAGGAAAATGAAGCAGGAAGATATCTTATAGCAACACCGGAAAAGGCTCTAGCTGACTTAATTCATTTTAAAAGTAAAAATCTGGAACCCAAAGATTTGTTAGTCGATTTAATCGAAGCGAGAAGAATCGATGAAGATAATTTAAAAAACTTGAATAAAAAGGATCTTCTCAAAATTGCAGATAATTATCGCTCAAAAGCTGTTAAGAACCTAGTTTACGTTCTAGGAATGCTATGAGCTTGATATGACTGATCATTTAAAAACCATTCTGAAAAGTTATAAGAAGGCTTATAGCCTAAAAGCCTCTTTGCCTTTTCGATAACATAAACTCTATCGATAGTTTTGGGAAGAGCCCAGCCTCGTTTTACAAACTCTTTTTCAATCCAAGGAAAATAACGGGTAATCACAGCGTCTGCGTTTCCATGTAATTCTTCTACATCAGATTGCTGAAAAGGAGTT
Organism: Chlamydiota bacterium; assembly: GCA_016219355.1. Taxonomy (GTDB): domain Bacteria; phylum Chlamydiota; class Chlamydiia; order Chlamydiales; family SM23-39; genus JACRNF01. Next base: position 45,076 of record JACRNF010000024.1, read on the forward strand.
TGGCTGGAGATGTTCACTGCTTCATATCCTTGGATAGCTGCGTGTAGAGCCAGTTCATGCGCCTTAGCAACCCCCCTGTGTCAGCATACTTGTCGCTTTTTTAGCTAAACTTAAAGGAGTTTATATATATGCTAAGAATGCAGACAAAGTATTCAAAAGAGTTTAAAATAGAGTCAGTCAAGAAAGTTTTATCAAGAAGATATGGTGCATCAGAAGATATGGTGCATCGATTACTTCAGTAGCCCACTCTCTTGGAGTAAAGATATCAACCCTACATGGATGGATAAAGGCTATGGAGAGAAAAGATCTAATAGAGGATACCCCCACTAGTGGGGGGGCGATTGAAAAAAGTCCTTACCATTGGAGTGTCAAAGAAAAATTTGAAAGTATATTAGAGACTTCTAAACTCTCTCAAGAGGAACTGGCTGAGTATTGTCGAAAAAAAGGAATTTTCCCTCATCATTTAGAGAATTGGAAAGTTGAATTTATTGAGTCTTTTAGCAAAGGACGCTCTGATGATGTAAGTGAAACAAAAAAGCTTAAGAATGAGATCAAGAGTCTCTCTTTTGAATTACAAAGAAAAGAAAAGGCTTTGGCTGAAGCGGCAGCTTTATTGATGCTTAAAAAAAAAGCAACAGACCTTTGGGGAACCGGAGAGGAAGATTGATCTCTAAAAAAGATAGAATGCAAATCTTGGAGTTAATTAAGGAAGCCTGCGAAGCTGGAACAAGTCAGCAGGCTGCCTGTAATATTTTAGGAATTACGCCTAAAACTATACAGCGTTGGAAAAGCAAAAATAAATTTGAAGATAAGCGTACTACTAGAAAAATAATACCTTATAATAAACTCACGGAAGAGGAACAAGAAAAAATTTTACATGTAGTTAATCAATCGGAATATGCAAACCTTTCCCCTTCAACAATTGTTCCCAAACTAGCTGATCAAGGAGTATATCTAGCATCAGAATCAACGATCTACAGACTGCTGAAAAAAGAAAATCAATTGACTCATCGAGCAGCTAGCAGACCCCGTAATCCATACAGGCCAAAAGCAATTATAGCTGTAAAACCAAACCAGGTTTATAGCTGGGACATTACCTACCTAAGTTCTACAATTAAAGGAGTGTTTTTTTATCTTTATTTAATTATGGATATTTATAGCCGTAAGATTGTAGGGTGGCAAGTCTACGATAGAGAAAGTGCAGAATATGCTTCTGATGTATTAGAGGCCGCTTGTATTGAGGAAAACGTCAAAAAAGATCAGGTAATATTGCATTCTGATAATGGTAGCCCGATGAAAGGAGCGACCATGTTGGCGACATTGCAAAAGTTGGGAGTTATTCCATCATTTAGTCGGCCTTCAGTTAGCAATGACAATCCATATTCCGAAGCATTATTTAAAACGCTTAAATATATACCTATGTATCCAGAGAAGCCTTTTGCATCTTTGCAGGCAGCACGTGAGTGGGTCAATAAATTTATTGAATGGTACAACTATCATCATATGCATAGTGGAATTAAATTTATCACTCCAATACAGAGGCATAAAGGATATGATGAAGAGATACTAAAAAAAAGAACTGAGGTGTATCTTAAAGCCAAAAATACACATCCTCATAGATGGAGCAAAGAGATAAGAAACTGGGATAAAATTAATGAAGTGCTATTAAATCCAGAAAAGTGTAAAAATGCAGAACATAAGTTAAAGGTGGCGGTTTAAAAAAAACAGTTTAAGCGACAAGTACCCTGACAATCACCG
>JACRNF010000025.1 GCA_016219355.1 Chlamydiota bacterium
CTCAAGCAGCCGAGTCGCTCAGTCAAATTACTAAATGCGCCGTCTTTCAATCATTTCCGAGGTTTGACCAAGACTTTATAAGAGATATCAAACTCATTAAACTTGATGACAAAAAAATCTTATCAATCATTATCACCGACTTTGGGTTAGTTAAAACCGAGACCCTGATTTCCCCCAAAGAGCTTTCCAATCAAAATGTTGTACAAATTGAAGAGTGCTTTGCCTGGATGCTCCGAAACCAAGAAAAACCTAAAGTTGAAAACTCCATTATTAAATTAGGCCAGCATTTTTTTAACGAAATCATGGTCCGCTATGTTGCCGATTACTCCTCTTTTAGTAATGAGGAAATTTATCGCTGCGGCCTTTCCCATCTTTTAAATTATTCAGAATTTAGTGACATGTCGATACTTGCCAATAGTTTAAGTTTATTCGAAGACAAAGAAAAAATGCATTCCATCTTAAAAAAATGCTACGAAAATAACTCCCTCTCATTTTTAATAGGAGAGGATTTAAAAAGATTTAATGTCCCCGATCAAGATGTAGCAATTTTAACCATACCGTATCATATTAACCAAATCACTGTCGGAGGAACCGCTATTTTAGGCCCCATCCGCCTCCCTTATAGAAAGATTTTTGGCCAATTAAACCTCTACAGTAAATATGTTAGCGAAACTTTAACACAAACCGTATACAAACATAAAATCACTTTTCGCCAGCCACAAGATGCCCAAGTAGCCTCAACTTATAAACGATCTATATTATTAGAAGATAAAACCAAATCAAAATTTAAGGAGTAATTTTTGATGGACCCAGAAGAGAATCAAAAGGAACCAACTAAAGAAGAACTTTTGCAAAAAGAATTAAAAGAGACCCAAGATAAATACCTTCGCACTTTAGCAGAGCTAGAAAATATGCGAAAAAGGCTCCAAAAAGAAAAACAGGAAATGATCGGATTTGCAATTGAAAATACCATCTGCGAATTCTTACCCCTCCTGGACAATTTTGAAAATGCTTTAAAATTTGCTCAAATAGCCTCAAATGAGGTCAAAGGATGGGCCAGTGGTTTTCAAATGCTCTTAACCCAATTTAGGGATGTAATCCACAATCATGGCATTGTTGCTTTTCACTCCGAAGGCAATCTCTTCGATCCCGCTTTCCATGAAGCAATGGAAGTTGTGGAAAGTAATGATCACCCCGACTGCAGCATAATAGAAGAATTTGCCAAAGGATATAAAAGCGCAAATAGAACTATTAGGCCAGCCAAAGTCAAAGTCTGTAAAAAACCGGAAATTAAAGAAGAACCTATAGCTGCCGAAGAAGAAACCGCGCCATCCGGGGAAGAAAACAATTTAAATTAATGAGGTAATGTATGAATAAAAAGAAAAATAAAATTATAGGAATAGACTTAGGAACCACCAACTCTTGCGTAGCCATCATGGAAGGGGGCTCCGCAATTGTCATCGCTAATGCTGAAGGAAGCAGAACCACACCTTCTGTTGTTTCCTTTAAAGGCAATGAAAGGTTAGTCGGTATACCCGCTAAAAGACAATCAGTAACAAATGCCGAAAGAACTTTGTACTCAACAAAACGGTTCATTGGACGAAAATATGATGAAGTAGCGAATGAAACCAAAAACATGCCTTATAAAGTTACCAAGAACTCCAATGGCGACGCCGTTTTTGAAATCGATGGCAAAACCATCACTCCAGAAGAAGCTGCCGCCCAAGTCTTGATCAAAATGAAAGAGACCGCTGAAAACTATCTTGGAGAAAAAATCACCGAAGCGGTCATTACCGTCCCAGCCTATTTTAACGACTCTCAAAGACAATCGACCAAAGATGCCGGAAAGATCGCAGGCCTCGATGTTAAAAGGATCATACCCGAGCCAACAGCCGCAGCTTTAGCCTATGGCATGGACAAACAGCATGAACAAAAAATCGCCGTCTATGACCTTGGCGGAGGAACTTTTGATATCTCCATCATGGAAATCGGCGACGGAGTGTTTGAAGTACTCTCTACCAACGGTGATACTCACCTCGGTGGAGATGACTTTGATAACAGAATTATCGAGTGGCTCTTAAATGAATTTAAAAAAGAGCATGGTATTGACCTTTCCAAAGATAAAATGGCCCTCCAAAGATTAAAAGATGCTGCCGAAAAAGCCAAAATTGAGCTATCGGGCACTCAAAGCACCGAAATCAATCAACCTTTTATCACCATGGACGCAACCGGTCCCAAACACTTATCAATGACCTTAAGCAGAGCAAAACTTGAAAGTCTCTGCCATGATTTAATTGAAAGGACTGTTGCCCCTTGTGAAAAAGCGCTCAAAGATGCCAATTTAAAAACATCTGAAGTTAACACCGTCATTCTAGTCGGCGGTATGACCAGGATGCCTGCCGTACAAGAAAAAGTTAAAGCCATATTTAACAAAGAGCCAAATAGAAGCGTCAATCCCGATGAAGCAGTTGCAGCAGGCGCTGCCATCCAAGGAGGAATCTTAGGTGGCGAAGTTAAAGATGTTTTACTCTTAGACGTTGTACCCTTAACTTTGGGAATAGAGACATTAGGTAATGTCATGACTCCCCTAATTGAAAGAAACACCACCATCCCTACCCAAAAAAAACAAGTCTTCTCAACCGCAGCAGACAATCAGCCTGCCGTGACCATTGTGGTCTTGCAAGGTGAAAGACCAATGGCCCATGACAACAAGGAGATAGGACGGTTTGATTTGACTGATATTCCTCCCTCTCCAAGAGGCATGCCGCAAATTGAAGTTTCTTTTGACATTGATGCAGACGGTATATTGCATGTCTCCGCAAAAGACAAGCAATCGGGTAAAGAGCATTCTATCAAAATCCAAGCAAAATCGGGCCTAAGCGATGAAGAGATCAAAGCCAAGGTCAAAGAGGCCGAACTTCATAAAGAAGAAGATGCTAAGAAAAAAGAAGAGATCGAAGTGCGCAATGAAGCAGACGCCATGTGCTTTAGAGCAGAAAAATCTTTAAATGAGTTTAAAGATAAACTCCCGGCTAACATAGTATCTGATATTCAAAGCAAAGTAGATAGTGTCAAACAAGCTTTAAAATCCAGTGATACAGCTTTAATCAAAAAAGCTTCTCAAGAACTCCAAACCCACATGCAAAAAATCGGAGAAGAGTTGCAAAAAGCAGGAGCACAAAATCCGGGGGAACCTCCTAAAGGGGCTAAGCAAGAACAAAAAAAGCCTGACATCGAAGATGCCGAAGTGGAAATCATCGATGATGAGGAAAAAAAATAAACTAAAGGGTTTCTTGGCCCTTTGAGAATTTCTACCATAAGCTCTTTGGAAAAAATCCAAAGAGCTTATGTTTTTTTAAGACAAAAAAATGAATGTTGATCCATACGATAGTACAAAATTTTAAAGAAGCTCATTACAAATAAGGTTTTTAAAAGGGATCACCATCTTTCGAGATGGCTGTTTAAAATCATAGCAAGCAAAAAGTCAAGATTTTGTAACATTCAACAAACAACTGTAATAGTCTAGAATTTTTCCAAAATTAATTTCATTCTTTTCGATGATAAGCAAACCACCCATTTCCAGGCCATCCTCTTAAAGGAACCTTTTGAGGGCGGTCAAGCCTAATTATTTGTAATTCAACCTTGCATTCATTTTTTAAAGGTTGTTGTATTTGAGGAAGAGCGTTTTGCCACAATGCTTTTAACTCGGTAAATATCTCTCCTTCATAAAAAAAACATACAAATATTATATTATCTTCTTGGCTCACAGATACTGCTCTAAGCTCAGGAGTTACAATACCAAGCAAAGCTTTTTGAGTTGCCAAACGGGCCCTAGCTAATAAAATTCTTGCCATAGCTATTCCTTCCTTAAATATGCTAATTTTCCCTTAACGGGTATCTTATTCGGATAATCAAGTCTAACAATTTCTGATTCTACAAAAAAAAGTCCCAGATCGGCGCTAGCTTCCGATTCTGCGCAATCCCATAATTCTATCAATTCATCCGATACTTCCCCGTCATAATAAAAATTCATGTAAAATATCGTTTTTTCGATATCTAAATCGACAGTAACCGCTCGCAATTGAGGAGTTATAGTATCTAATAAGGCATTCTGAGCTGCTAAAAGAGCGTAATCCAAATCTATTTTCATAAACCCTCCCGAGGTTTTGTTGGCACAATATGAACTCCATTCTTGGAATAATGTATTTTCCCCCATGTTGTAATAATATGTTCCTCTGTCTCTCTTTCAACGGCATATCCGATAACTTCTCCGAAATCCACCACTTCTTGATAGCCTGCAGCACCTGGATAATCGCCTCTAATTTTTATACCGGAACCAGCGTAATCGTTAACAAGTCTTTGAGGATCTTTGTGTGTTAAAATACTTTTTTCCTTAGATGGATTAAAGTTCTTGTGTCCTTGGATATGCTTTCCTTGTTTGTCCCATTCAATTTTGAGATTATCGTTTTTTAAAATTGTTTCACGAGCTTTTTTTATTTTAACACTCTGATCAAGCACCGCTTGTTTGATTTTTGGATCCGTTAAGCATTGTAAGGTTAAAGCTTGATTAGCTTGTTTTAGATCTTGATAATATTTCAGAGAGGAACTTACCTCTTTGCACAGGAAAATATCTATTCCATACTTGCCAATAACATAACCGGTTAATTCACCCTTTTTTTTATCGGACAGTTTATCCCATTTGTTAACCAGTTCTTTTAGTTCCGGTACTAGAATTTGGATCAATTCAGAAGAGGTGTTATCCTTTACAAATTTAATCATTTGAGTTGTAGAATCCAGCATTTCCATGGAGACATTTTTTGGGTCGAGAGCAAAGGCCCAAAGACCATTGGCAATCCCGGACATTGTTCCTAACATTGAAGGAACAAATTCTTTAAGACTTTCTCTCCCTCCTTTGAGAATCCCTGAAGTAAGTGCTTTGACAAATTCCATAGAGAACTTAGGATTTGTTGAAAAGGGAGTAATTTTATAATCCGAGTTTAAAAAATCGCTAACCGATTGATCAAATTTTTGCTGTTCAAAATAGATGAAAGCCCTTTCAAAGTAAGCTTCTTTATTTTGTGAATCCTTAAGAATAGCCTTAGATAAAGCAGATAAAGCTTTATCATACTGCCCTATTTCGGAATAGGTTGTCCCTTCTTGCAAATACAAATCGGATGTTAAAAGATCATCCAAATGATTATCTTCCATGTATTCGATAAATTTTTTTATATCCAAAAGCGCTTCATATGTTTCTCCTCTGTGCATGTAAACCATCCCTCTTTCATAAAGAATTTTAGGATGAAAATGAGAAGTCAAACATTTTGAATAAAGATTTATATATAACGGCTGGATTAAATCTAAAATATGATAAAGCTTATCAAGCGGCATGTCATTATTTGAGTCACAATATTTGCAAAGATCTATAATAATTTGTCTGTATTGGCTATAAAAAAAGGCATGGGTAAATAAGCTCAAAATAACCCCATAACTTGTACGATTACGCAAAGTTGGAAATTCTTTAGGAGGAGGAATGCATTCAATTAGCCCTTTAAAAGCCTCTTCATTTTCTAAATTATTAGACATTTGCGAATAAACAGCGTCACTAATTTGACAGCTAATTTCTGATAATTGAGGCCAATAGCAGTTACAGTTGTCATTTTCAGAACAATATTCAAGATGCTGCAATAAAAAATTAAAATAGAATTTTGAGTGCCAATCAAAATAATAATGATTGATATAAGAATTATGACAGCTTTCCCAATAATCCTCCTTATAAACATAATCCCTATCCCCCCACTTATCTTCTCCCCATCTGTTTTTGCAATTGCATTTGTATTCAAGTTCACAATAGTATTCGGGTTCAAAATCATCATCATCATCATCCCATTCTTCCCAAACTGCAACAACTCGCCTCATAACCGCAGATCTACATGCCTTACAATAAATATAATCGCAAGGAGAATAACCTTCATATTGAGGAAAATATTTTATATAAGGAGCAATCTGATCTATTAGATCCTTATCAATAAAGGCCTGCGCACTTCCTTGAGCTAGAAATTCTAAAGAAGCCTCTCCATTTTTATTTACATAAAAAGAGGAACATCCTTCCGGATTTGATGAAAGATGTCGAAAACAAAAATTTGGCCATATTCCCTGAAAAATCTTTGGAAAATAGTATTTTTTTTCCTGTAGATCCTCTGCAAAACTTAATGCAAAGAAAGAGAGGAATATAAAAGTTATAAAACATCGTTTCATAATCAACCTCAACTAAAATGGGACTAGAATTTATCAAAAATTAGTTTTATTAGTAAAATTATAAATTTAAAAAGGTCTACTTTTAAGAATAGTTCGTAATTAAAAACCTTCAAGTATCAAGAAAAAATCGCTACATAAACAGAAACTAGACATAAAACAACACCCATTGTTTTCATGATAATAAACTGAAAATTAGCAAAATGTTTTTGTAGTCGATGATGAGTGATTAAAAAAGATAAGAATACAAACCATCCTAATCCTATCAGAACAATAATACCTCCCAAAACAACCTTTGCATAAAAAGGACTATTTGGCTGAATGAATTGCGTAAATAAGCCTAAAATAAATAAAGTAGCTTTGGGATTAAGAAGGTTGCAAAAAAATCCGGAAATAAAAGGACCGTGCATCATTTTTGATAAAGAAGTCTTTGTCTTATCAAGGGCGTTTTTTGAAGCTTTTTCTTTAATCAGCAAAACCCCTAAATAAAAAAGATAGATTGCCCCGATGTATTTGATACCTTGAAAAAGAACCGGCGATTCAACGATTACAAGCGCAATTCCTAAAATAGAATAGCTAACATGAATCAAAAGAGCCGCAGCAATGCCCATTGCAGTAAAAGCCCCTTTTTTAAAATTACCTTTTAAACAATTTTTGGTAACAATAGCAAAGTCAGGCCCGGGACTCATCGCTCCTAAAAGAGAAATAATTGCAACGGCAAAAAAACTTCCGATCTCCATAAAAACATTACTCTTTTTTTAATAATCTTATAGGCATTTTACCCACAGGTTTTAACTCTTTCAGCAAAATATCTTCAACCACTTGTTTTGCAACCATATCATCTTCATAAGCAATCATTATAGAAGAAAAATCCTTAAATTGATCTAGCGCGTAGGGAGAGCCAAACCAAACAATCAAGGTCTTGGTAGGCTCTAAACTATTTAACACTTGCTTATCAAAATTTTTCATAGAAGCAAGCAAAATGACTTTATCAGCATTTTTTAAAACATCCCAGATGTTATCATTAAGACTCGTGATAAAATTTCCATTCACCATAGCTTGTAATTTTGAAAAAACAAAATCGTTGCCCAGTAAATTTAAAACTACGGTTTTTTGAAAATTCCCGTCCATTAAATGATTGTCATCTTTAACTAGTGTGATCGCTTTTTGATAAAGCTCTTCTTTAAGTTTAAGGCCATTTACACTATTGATAAGATCATTGTTATATTGTGTAAACCGATCCTCATGCAATAAAAGCTTTTGTTTGGCCAAAAGTATCTTCAAAACATGTTCATCTAACTTTTTTTCATCGAGCCTTTTTTCAACATATTCTTTTTTTATAGCTTCAAAAGCTTTTGGGACCATGTTGATTAAAATATCATCAATGTTGGGGTTTATATGATCCCCATAGAGTAAAATATCGTTGCCAGCTTTATGGGCAAGTATTGCAATATCTTCGATGGAGAAGTATTTGACAAGGGCCTTCATATTCAAGGCATCGGTAATAACAAGGCCCTGAAAATTAAGCTCTTTTTTTAATAACGATTCAATTATTTCATAAGATAGAGTTGCCGGATTTTTGCTTAGGGCAGGAACAAATATATGGGCAGACATAACACAAGACACTCCAAGATTAATCCCGTTTTTAAATGGAATTAATTCTAAGTTATTTAGCTCCTCTTTGGATTTATTAAGTGTAGGAAGATCTAAATGGGTATCAATTGGAACAGCCCCTAAGCTTAAAAAATGTTTTGCGCAGGCTAGAACTCCTCCTTCTTGGAGCCCTTTAATCATTAATCCCGATTTAATGACAACTATTTCTGCATCATCTGAAAAAAGCCGCATGCCAATGGGATTTAATGGATTTGTGCCAACATCTACCACGGGAGCTAAATCAATGTGAACGCCCACGGCTCTTAGCTCTTTGGCAATTTCTTTACCCAAAAGATAGATATAATGATTATCCTGTATTGCCCCAAGAGTCATGTTTTTAGGAAAGGAAATAGTATCTTTCATCCTCATCCCAAGACCCCATTCGGCGTCAGCTGAAACTATTAGCGGGTATTCAGAAAACTTTTGCAGACGATTTAAAAGATTGATTTGAGAAATGGGATCGGAGACTTTTATAATAATACCACCGATATGATATTTCTCAATTAAGTTCTCAACATCTTTAAAATGCTTTTCATCTCGTAACGGACAGGCCGGGATCATGAACAATTGGCCGATTTTTTCATCCAGGCTCATTTGAGATAAGGTATTTTGAGCCCAATCTCCAAAGCAAAGAAAGGGAAATAAACAGAAAACAATTCTTAAAATTAGCATTGATCTAACCTAAAGTTTAGAGCAACATCTTCTAAAGTTGAGGTCGGTTTCAACTTTACAAGTTGTTGCGCAG
>JACRNF010000030.1 GCA_016219355.1 Chlamydiota bacterium
CGGATCTTCGGCATTCTGGGTTATTAGAAATATTATAAACAACAAGGGCGGGTTGCATGGAAGGGTGACCAGAAAAATGCGCCTACTTCCGTTTACTCTATTGGAAACAGAGGAATATCTTAAATCCCGTCATATTGAATTAAACAGAAGACAGATCATTGATATCTATATGGCTATGTGAGGGGTCCCAAAATATCTTTTCTATATAACAAGGGGCAAGTCTGCGGCTCAAATCATCAATGATGTGTGCTTTTCCTTAAATGGTGGGCTGTACGATGAATTTGACAACCTTTACAAATCTTTTTTCGAGAACTATCAGCATCATGTATCTATCGTAAAAGTACTTGCTAAGACTATTGAAGGCTTAACAAAAGAGGAACTTCTGGATAAGGTAAAATTGACATCAGGCGGCTCTTCAAGCAGGATTATTGAAGAGCTGATCGATGCCGGTTTTCTTATATTTGTCCCATCTTTTAATAAGAAGAAGGTTGGGGGAATATATAGGCTCATTGATGAGTACTCTCTTTTTTATTTAACTTGGATCGAAGAAAATTTTAATATTGGCTTGGAGAGTGTTGATTCGGAATTCTGGATAAAAAAACAGAGAACATCTAAATGGAATGCATGGAGCGGATGCGCCTTTGAGTCTCTTTGCCTAAAACACATTCAGAAAATAAAAAAAGCGCTTGGTATTTCGGGTATAAGTACGATTGAATCGGGATGGCGCCATTTACCTCAAAATTCAATCGATCAAGGAGCACAAATTGACCTTGTTATAGATCGAGCCGACAAATGTATTAATTTATGCGAAATGAAATATAGCGATTCAGAATTTGTTGTCGATAAGCCATATGTGGAAAAATTGCAAAATAAAAAGAAAGTTTTTAAAGAGCAAACGGGGAGTGCTAAAACCTTATTTACTACTATGGTTACAACCTATGGTGTTAAAAAGAACGGACATTATCTTTCGGTAGTTGATAATCAACTGACAATAGATGATCTTTTTTAAATTGCAAAAAAATCAAATTATCACTGCAGCTTAAAGTAATTCTTGATCCCTTCAAAATAAGCGTGAGCAACCTCTTGTACTCGTTTTGGGCAAGGAATTCCATCTATTTGAATATCATTATTTGAGAGGTTATAAATTTCACTCTCATTATTTTGCACAAGAGTTTCTCCATAGCAGAGAGGACTATGGATTAGCCGGGTTCAACTAAAACTCAAAAAATTGCTACCTTTGATATCGAGAGTCCCAAGCAGGCTATTTCTGATCACGCGGCATTGATTACAAATATTAACGTTACAGAAAATGTTTAAAAACATACTTTTATTCATAAAGCCCAAGTGTTGCGATCAGATCTTGAAACCAAGTGATAAAACATATTACAATACATAGATTTTAAGGAATGTGAAATGTCAAAAAAAGTAATTCTCTTTGTTTTAATGCTTACCATCATCATTGAAGGCATGGGACTAGGTCTTGTGCTGCCTATTCTTCCTACATTACTAGATTCTTCTTTAAGTCCATTTTCTATTTCTGCTACTAACTATTTCTTTTACTATAGTTTAGCCAATGCTCTTTGGCCTCTTGGGTTCTTTTTTGGAACACCTTACTTAGGTACGCTTTCAGATAGTCTTGGAAGAAGAAAAATTCTTTTGATCTGCCTTCTTGGAAACGGTCTTTTTTACGCGCTCTCAATTTTTTCCATCTATTGCCATATTTTGTGGCTCTTTCTTGCTATCCGGTTTTTTTCCGGATTTATTTCTAGCAGTTATGAAATTGCTCAAGCTTCGGCAGCAGATATTAGCTCCAAAGAAGATAGGGGCAAGATCATGGGTTTTATTGCTTGCGCTTATTGCATTGGCCTCATCTTAGGTCCCCTTATCACGAGTTTCTCTGGCATCTCTTTCGTTTCCCTCTCTTCTCTGTCCCGTCCATTTTTGATCGCTTCCGCTCTTTCCTTTATCAATGCCGGTTTCTTGTTTTTATATTTTAAAGAAACCTACCTATTTACAAAAAAAGAATCTTTTTTTTTCCTCAGCAAATTTTTGGGTTCTTTGCTTTTTATCTGTAAAGACCATCGGGTAAAAAAACTCGGAATTATCTACTTTTTCTTCCAAATTGGCTGGGCTATTTATTTCCAACACATTCCGCTCTTCTTGAAAGAAATATTTTCATTTGATGTCACCAAGAATGCTTTTTTCTTTCTGATGATCTCTAGCGCCTATGCTTTTACTTTTGTGATTCAAAGCTATTTGTTTAAACGCTTTTCCTTAGTTAAACTTTTTATAATTTCCAATGGAGTAAGTGGTTTTTTTCTTTTTTTATCCACAATAGCTCCGGTCTCTTTGCAATGGATTTTAGGAGGCGTCATCTCTATCTGTATTATGTTAGGATATAGCATTCTGCTGGCGCTTTTCTCAAATGCCGTTTCTGATCAAGAACAGGGGAAAATTATGGGAAATCTTGGAGCTATTGGATCGATCACTAACCTCATAGCAGCTGCTTGCATAGGTTCTCTTTCCTATGTTTCCTTGGTTTTACCTTTTTACATTGGCGCTATTGCTTTTTTAGCAAGCGGCGCATGCTTATTTTATCTTTGCAGCGAAAGAAAAATGGAGAAGTCAGAGCTTTAAGCTTCTTTTTTTGGGTGACATTTTTCCTTTGCAGGAATATGACATTCCAAAGCTGGAAAAGTCTTTTCAAAATACTTTGAGAAAAAGTATTATTTTCTTCCGAAACGTTTTTTAAAAGATTCATAGGAGAAAATATGGAAGTTGTTCATCAAGAAGAAGCTCAAGAATTTCAAAACAGCAAAGCTTGTTCTGCGTTCGAATATTGTATGGAGGAAAAAGATATAAGTGGAGCGGTAGTTAAACTAAATGGAAGGTATCCGGATAGCGGCTTTGTGACAAATTTGGAATGCAAAGAGATGGCTTACGTCATTAGTGGTTCTGGAAAAGTGGTTGTTGATGGCAAAGAGATTCTTCTTTCAACAGGAGATTTGGTGTTGATTGTTCCAACTGAAAAATATTTTTGGGAGGGGAATATGATACTTTTTGTCCCTTCAGCGCCCACTTGGACACCGAAGCAGCATAAGCAAATTCCTTAAGAGGTCTTAAAAAAATGAAAATTTTGATCACTGGGACATCTGGAAGAATAGGATCGGCCATTGCCAGTTTTTTGAAAAATAAAGAGGAAGTTATCGGCCTTGATATTAAGCCGGGTCCTTGCACAACTCACATCATCGATGTCCGCGACAAGGAAAAAGTTTTTTCATGCGTTAAAGGAATGGACGCAGTGATACATTGCGCCGGCCTTTTATCTCCCCACGTAGGGGTTGTTAGCGATAAGGAATTTTGGGATATTGTTGTCAAAGGAACAGAAAATTTATTAGAGGCTTGTCTAAAATATGGAGTGAAGAGGTTTGTTTATACCAGCACTACTTCCATTTATGGCAACGCGATGGTCCCTACTAAAAAAGCTGTTTGGGTAACGGAAGATCTTTTGCCTCAGCCAAGAGATATTTACGATGAGACAAAAGCCGCTGCTGAAAAGTTATGCCAAGAGGCCAGCAAAAAGGGTCTTTCTTGCATTAGTATAAGAATGTCTCGCTGTTTTCCTGAAAGAGATGATTTAATGGCTATCTATCGACTTTATCGAGGAGTAGATGAAAAAGATGTTGCGGTGATTGTCAGGGTACTTGTCGCTTAAACTGTTTTTTTTAAACCGCCACCTTTAACTTATGTTCTGCATTTTTACACTTTTCTGGATTTAATAGCACTTCATTAATTTTATCCCAGTTTCTTATCTCTTTGCTCCATC
>JACRNF010000039.1 GCA_016219355.1 Chlamydiota bacterium
GATGCTCCACTAGTCCCATGCAACTGTGATCTGCCATTAAACAGAGAGGAAACTCTCAGTGTGTCAGATTTAAAAACTCCTTCTAACAACCCCGAAGTGGATTACTCCAGCATACAGGAGGTCGTAAAGACATTTGTGTATGTGCTTTCAAAGGATGGAAACCCTTTGATGCCCTGTTCAAAAGCCAAAGCTAGAAAATTATTAAAGGAGGGAAAGGCTTCTATTATCTGCCACAAGCCATTCAGAATCAGACTGAATTTTGATTGTGAAAATCAAGTTCAACAAACTACCCTGGGAATTGACCCAGGCTATGAAAATATCGGTTTATCCGCTGTATCAGAAAAAAGAGAATTATTCTCAGCTCAAGTTAAATTAAGACCCGATGTTTGCAAATTATTACCCGAAAAAAAAATGTATCGTAGAGGAAGAAGAAACAAACTTTGGTATAGAGAGCCAAAATTTTTGAATCGGAAAAGAAAAGAAAAAAGCTTGCCTCCAAGCCTTCAAGGCAAGCTGGATTCGCATCTTAGAATAGTAAAAAAGATCAATTCTTTTCTTCCCATTTCAAAAATCAACTTCGAGGTAGCTACATTTGACATTCAGAAAATCCAAAATCCTGGAATAGAAGGTGCTGAATATCAAAAAGGCAATCTGTATGAATATGAAAATTTAAAATCCTATCTTACTTGTCGCGAAGGTGCCAAATGCCAATTATGCGGTAAAAAATCAACTCCAGGCAATACCTTCAAGATTCATCACATTATACCAAGAAAAGATGGAGGAACAGACAAACCTGACAATCTCTCTTTGCTACATGAGAAATGCCACAATGAACTACACCGGCAGAATTTACATCATCTTTTGAAGAAAAACAAGCAGTTTAAATCCGAGACCTTCATGTCTACAATTCGCTGGAAGCTTTTTGAAGAATTAAAAAAGGTCTGCGGTAATATTTCTTTTACTTTTGGCTATGTTACCAAAATTAAAAGACACACATTAAAACTAGAAAAAGACCACCATACAGATGCTTTTGTGATTGCGGGTGGCGGCTCTCATGAAAGAATCCAACCATACGTATTCGTCCAAAAAAAGAGAAACAACCGATGTTTGCAATTGAATAGAATCGGTTTTAAACCATCGATTAGAAAGCAACGCTATAAGTTTCAACCAAAGGATGAAGTGCTAGTACAAAACAAGAGATATGAGGTTATAGGTATCTTCAACAAAGGCAATTGGGTAAGAGTCCAAAACTCTGCTGGATCCTTCAATTTTTCTACTAAAAAAATTGAAGAGCATTATTATAACAATGGGTGGCAATTCATCCCTTTCCTAAAGAAAAGGTCTGCTTGCCACCTAAATGACAAACATTATCAGCATCGATGATGCGATATGCAAAAGAGGTTATGAGCCCCAAAGAGCCAACATGGATTATTATCATAATTTAATAAACAAACTAGAAAAAGTATTTTCTACAAAAGAAAAGCTACTTATTTTACTTAATGAAAAGATTGTAATTGATTATTTAGATGAAAGCCAATTGCTCAAGCTTATTTTACCAAAGCTATCACTAGATGAGCAATATGCAATTCTCTGCTTAATTATCTTAGGACAAGGAGATTATGTTTTCAACCTACCTCCAGATTTCAAAGGCGATTTATTAACTCTTCTTAAAGACCTTGCAAAGGATCTTTTATCGATCGAGAGGTTCTATTCCCCAATTGGAGGAATCATTGGTTATCATTTATCCTTCTTAAAGCTGCTAAATGAAAAAGAACATATTTTCAAACAAAAAAATCTTACTTTTAATGAGCCAAGCTACTTTGACATCCAAAAAAACACTCAAGAAGTTGAAAAATTCATTAATGCTGGGCTTGAAAATCTACCTCAAACAGCATTGATCTCCCCAATGGGAGGCTCTGCTGATAGATTAAAACTCTATGATGTTAAATCCAAAATGTCATCATGACCTCCGAGGCCAAAGACAACCATCATCATATTTTATCCATTTGCGAAGAAAACAACTGGTTTAAACGGGGAAAAGAGAACTTTTTTTTCATTAAACAATTATCAGTCCCTCTTATCACTGTGGAGGGAAATTGGGTAGTTCAAAGCCCCTTAAAACTCTCTTTAAAACCTGGCGGCCATGGAGTCATTTGGAAGCTCATGCAAGAAAACGGAGCTTTTGATTTTTTATTTGAGAAAAAAAGAAAGTTTGGCCTGATTCGACAAATCAATAACCCAATGGCAGGATTAGACTACGGACTTTTGGCCCTTTTGGGTATCGGTACTGAAAAGAAAAAAGCCTTCGGCTTTGCTGCTTGCCCAAGAATCGTAAAATCAGCAGAAGGGGTAGATATTTTAAGAGAGCGCAAAACCCCTAAAGGTTATTATTATGGTATATCCAATATCGAGTACACAGACTTTGCCAAATGGGGCATTGAAGATGCTCCACAAAAAAACAGCAATTTTTCCAAATACCCTTCAAATACTAATATTTTATTTGCCGACTTAAAAGTTATTCAAAAATCAATTGAAGATAAACCTTTAATTGCAATGATCATTAATCTTAAAAGCAAAGTTCCGTCATTAGATGGCAAAAAAGAAGTTTTGGCAGGAAGGCTGGAGATGATGATGCAAAATATTGCCGATAATTTGATGGACTTTAGAAAAACAAAAATTACTAAAGAAGAACAAAAAAAGTTGCAAACTTTTCTAACTTTTAATCAAAGGCTAAAAACTATTTCGGTAACTAAAAAAGCTTATATTCAAAACAAGCCCATATTTGAAACCCCACGTGGCTGCTTTTACGATCTTCTTTACAACTATCATGATTTGCTCACTAATTATTGTAAGATGGAGCTTCCTTTAATGCCAACTGAAGAAGAATTTGTAAATCAAGGCCCTTCATTTATTGTTCAAATGCAAAGCGCTTTGGGCCCACTATATTCAATAATCTCAAAGAAAATTATCGGCGGCAAAATGAGTTATAACAGTGAACTTCAATTAGAAATAGCCGATCTTTATTTAGAAAACCTAAAATTAAACGGAAGCCTATTAATTTATTCTGATTTAGTAAACAATGATGGCAATTATAATTTATCAAAATGCAAATTAATAAATATTCAAATTCAAAATCTTGGAATAGATCGAAAAGCCAATAATGTCTTTTGGCAAAATAAAATATCCAGAAAAGAAAGTTTGAAAATAATACTTCACAAAAATAGCCAAATTCAAGCTGAAAATATAACCTTTAAAGGAAATTTTTTACTTGAGGTTCCTCCAAATCATAAAATGACAGTTTTACAAGAGAAAATTAAAATAAAATACAAATTAGAAAAACTATATTCTTAATCTCTATTTTGTTTTTAAATTTAATTGCTTGCGAAAAAGATTACTTATTAATATAATCAACGATAAATGTTCTTCTTTTTTCTTAAGAGAAGAAAGATTGCAAATAAATTTGCAATGATTTTAAAATTGATGATTTAAGAAAAACAGATAGAATAAAAACTATCTTAGACAATTTTATTAACAATAAGAAAAGGATGAAAAAAAATGAACTATAGCGGAAAAGAAGAAACAATAGTACAAAAACAAAAAAATTTTAAAGAAATTGAAGAAGTAATTACAAGAGCCATTAAAAAGGTTGGCGCAAGAAAAGAAAATGACCTTTGCAAGTATATCCCAATGAACCAAGGGGGATACATGCATCATTTTACTTTAAGAAAAATGAAAAAAAAACAACCACAAGAACTATCTGTTTTAATTGAACGCTACATTATTAATGCCGACCGTCCATTAGTAGTAACTCCTAAAAAGAGGGCTCCTAGAGGTTCACGTAAGCGTAAAGATCAAGTAATTTTTTCAAAAAATCAATTAGAAAGAATGCTAAATATTGCAAGACTCGCAGGTGACAAAGAAATAATTTCAATACTAAGTCCTAAAAAATCTTTAGCGGGCGCAAAAAGAGAGTTAATTCAATCTATCCGCCACAATAAAATAGAACAAGAGCTTTGGAATAATTATGTTGAGTCTGCTAATGCCAATCAATTGATTTTGGCTAAAGAAGCGTCTCTTATCAATTCCTAATTTTATCAAAAAAACCTTTGAGTAGACCTCTCAAAGGTTTTTTTTATTTCTTATACTAAAGTTAAGTATATAAAAGCCGATTTAAAGAGTTTTTATACTTGATTTATAAATAAAAAGGTCTATAATTTATGTAGATTTTTAAGTGAAACAATAATGCAAGGAAATTAATCATGTCATCACAAACCACACAAGAGTTCGGAAAAATAAGATCACTTCTTTGGCCAGTTCATAATTTTGAATTGAAGAAGTTGCTTCCTATGTTTCTGATGTTCTTTTTCATCTCTTTCAATTACACAATTTTAAGAGACACAAAAGATGTGTTAGTTGTTACAGCTGCCGGATCTGGCGCAGAAACACTAACATTCATCAAATTTTGGGGAGTGCTCCCCATGGCAGTTGTCTTCATGTTGATATATGCCAAGCTAAGCAATAAATTGAGCAAACCGGCCCTATTTTATGCCACAGTTGCCCCATTCATCATATTTTTTGCTTTGTTTGCTTTTGTATTATACCCGGCAAGAGAACATCTTCATCCCACTGCGCTCTGCGACAAATTACTGCTTCAATATCCAAATCTAATGGGCTTAATTGCTATTTTCAGAAACTGGACATTTTCACTTTTTTACATCTTAGCCGAGCTTTGGGGAAGTGTGGTATTATCGCTTCTTTTCTGGAGTTTTGCTAACGATATCATGAAAGTAATGGAAGCCAAAAGATTCTACTCACTTTTAGGCCTTGGCGCCAATCTGGCTTTAATGGTATCTGGTCCCTCTATTATATATGCTTCAAAAATTAGAGCGAACCTTCCGCCCGATGTCGACGCTTGGGGAGTTTCTTTAAATTACCTCATGTCTATGGTAGTAGGCGCTGGAATTCTAGTTATGGTTATATACTATTGGATCAATAAAAATGTTTTGACCGATCCAAGGTTTTATGACCCGAAAGAACAAAAAACTTTTAAGAAAGAAAAACCCAAAATGTCTTTAAAAGACAGTTTTGGTTTTCTTACCCGTTCAAAATATTTAGGCTTACTGGCCCTTTTGGTTATTTCATATGGTATAGCTATCAATATCATTGAAGTTACCTGGAAGAGCCAGCTTAAATTGCAATATCCCAACTCTAATGACTATTCAGCCTTTATGGGTGGATTTTCATTATGCACCGGTATTGTCTCCGCAATAATGATGTTCTTCATTGGAGGCAACCTCATTAGAAAACTAGGCTGGGGATTTGCAGCTCAAACAACACCTGTTGTTCTATTAATTACCGGGGTAGTGTTCCTATCTTTTGTAATTTTTAGAGAAAATTTAACCGGAGTTATTGCAATGCTAGGATCAACTCCTTTAATGCTTGCGGTGATCGTCGGTATGATACAAAATATTTTGAGCAAATCAACTAAATATTCACTATTTGATCCTACCAAAGAGATGGCTTATATTCCTTTAGACCCAGAATCCAAAGTTAAAGGAAAAGCAGCTATTGACGTTGTAGGGGCACGATTCGGCAAATCGGGCGGTTCCTTAATTCAACAAGTGCTTATCGTTGGATTTGGATCAATTGCAGCCATAACTCCATATCTTGCAGCCATCTTATTTGGTGTAATTGCAGTATGGATTATTGCAGCTAGGGCTTTGAATAAACTTTTCATCGAAAAAGAAAATGAAAAAGTCAAACAAAAGATTACGGAAGAAGTTATTCCAACCGCTTCCAAATCTTCTCCAAAACAAGAAACTCTTAACTAAGAGCTTTAAAACAACCTATATGTTTGCATATAGGTTGTTTTTTTCTTCTTTTTTATAATGCGCTAGAATAGTCTTTCCAAGAGCCAAATTTATATTCTTAGGATCAATCTTTACAATCCTTTCGTCATCGCATTGATACCATTTTTTTTCAACTTTCAGATAGGTTAAATATTGCTCCCCGCTAAAAGGATCAAACCGATATTCTATAAAAGCATCTAGTTCTAAACACAAAATATCTTTTCCCCAATAAAAAATGTTTTTTTTGGCAATAGGTCTTTTAGCAAAATATAGATCATCGGTATCCGGTTTAAAGGCAATAAGCAGCTCTTTTGGTGGGAATTGCATCTTTTTAACTTCGTTTAAAACAAATTCTTCAAATTGCTCGTTTAGTCCTTCAAAAAATAATTGCCATTTTGGATGAAAAGCCAAAAGATCCAAATCTTCACTAAGAAAAAAATTATTTTTAAAAAAATTTTGAGGACAGATGAGTCTCATGAAAGATAGTAAAACTTTATAGATATCGATTTTATCATTTGTAAGTATCAAGGAAATATCGGTGATTACAGTTCTTAAGCACTCTATTAACATTCCGCTCGATGCTGCAGTTAGTGATTTATCTGCACCTCGATCATATTCATAGCAATCGATAAAAACATTAAATGGCTTAAAACTTTTAGGTGTAAAATCAAACATGTTCCTAAGACCTGGAACATAGATAATAAATTGTATTAGAGCGTTTATCCAGCTATTTGAGCCCAACCCTTTGATCCCTATAGGCAATAAACTTTTTTTCTCCTTTTCATTTAAAGGATGCTTAACATAATTATAAAAAGGAGCTTTCTGCATTTTACAAAGAACCTTAACTGTATCCAATGCTAAATCATGAACCTTCAAATCGACATTAGATGAACCTTTTTCTTCCAAATAATCGGTTTTTTTTTGCTTTTGGGTTAAGATGCTATTTATCGCTTTTGTCAGCAGCATATTTATCAAAATAATTTATTCAAGATTAAGAAAAGTTAAAGAGACTGCAATTTATTTGCAATGAATTTTTAAAATAATCTTTATACACTTGCGGTTTTCAACAAAAACTAGCTGCATTTCAACTTATCTCACCTTTTTTTCATTTCATAATTTACCTTTAAAGGGTATACTACTTCTCTCTAAAAGTTATAGAAGGTTTATGATAAAAAATATTCTAAGCATACGCACCATCCCTTTTCGTTGGGTCATCACAGCATTAATTTTTTTGATAACGCTCGTGAACTTTATCGATCGCTCGGCGATTTCTTTTGTGGTTGAGTCTCTAAAACTCGAGTTTCATTTTTCAGATACGCAATTTGGCATGATCCTCTCTGCTTTTGGATTGGGGTATGTATTATTGACCTCTTTAGGAGGCTGGCTAGTAGATCGATTTGGAGCTCGCCTCATTTGGCCAATTGCTGCTATCGCCTGGTCAATCTGCTTTGGATTATTTGGGTTTGCCGGAGGGTTTGGAAGTTTTATCGTATTGCGATTTTTACTTGGCATAACGGAAGGGCCTCATTTTCCTGCTATCACTCGCTCTGTCAGTGATTGGCTTCCCCCCAATGAACGGGCCAGAGCTTTGTCTATTTCGCTTGTTGGCATTCCTCTCTCTTCCGTAATAGGAGCTCCGATCACTTCATTTCTTGTCGCTGATTTTGGCTGGAGAACTATGTTTTTTGCAATTAGCGCTATAGGAATTGTCTGGGCTTTCATCTGGTATTGGTTGTTTAGAGACAATCCTCAAGATTCTGCTTTCATGAAAAAAGAAGAAAAACAATTTCTTTCCAATAGTTGCACCAATAAAAAATATAATACTTCTCAATCTTCCGCTATAGATTGGAAATTTATCCTTTTTCATCCCGCTCTTTTAGCAAACAATTTTGCCTATTTTGCCTTCGGGTACATGCTCTTTTTTGCAACATTGTGGCTACCAAAGTACTTTCTATCTCAACATAATCTCAATCTAAAAGCTGTAGGATGGTATTTGGTAATTCCTTGGCTCACTGCTGCTCTTTTTTTAAAAGCAGGAGGAATTCTTTCAGACTGGCTTTATAAAAAAACGCATAGCAGCCGCCTGGCCCGCTCACATCTTATCTGGAGCTCTCAATTACTCGCAGCCATCTGTTTTCTAATTTTAAGTTATACTCATTCTTTAGGGTTTTCGCTTCTCTTCCTAAGCTTAGGACTTGGCTTTGGGTTCATGCCACAACCTGCATTTTTTAGCGTTAATATTGATGTTGTAAAAGAACATGCCGGATCTGCCCAGGGACTTACCTCCAGCTGTCTTTCTTTAGGAGGAATTTTAGCTCCCGTACTGACTGGATGGCTCATCGATTTAACAGGAAACTTCCAAGGGGCATTTTTATTACTTGCAGGTTTTATCGGTTCGGCAACGCTCGTGGTAATTTTCTTTCATCATCCCGACAAAAAACCCCTTCCATCAAAACTAATCAAAAGTCCTGAGGAACAATCCTGAATCTTGTTTAAAGAGTTATCTTGAAAAGATCGGATAAAACGGCTATTATATTATTAACTTTTTACATAAGGCCTTCATGTTTGAATACGATATTGAATACATCCGCAACTTTTCCATAATTGCCCATATAGACCACGGCAAGTCTACTATAGCCGACAGGCTCTTGGAAATCACCGGCACCGTTTCTGCAAGAGAAATGCAAGAGCAATTTTTAGACGCCATGGACCTTGAAAGGGAAAAAGGCATTACTATCAAAGCCCATCCCGTGACTATGTTCTACAAAGCCAAAGACGGGCATACCTATCAAATTAATTTCATAGACACCCCGGGCCATGTCGATTTTTCTTATGAAGTATCAAGATCTTTGTCAGCCTGTGAAGGGGCCCTTTTAGTAGTTGACGCATCTCAAGGGGTGCAAGCCCAAACTTTGGCCAACGTATTAATGGCCATTGATAGAAACTTAGAAATTGTTCCTATTATTAATAAAATCGATCTTCCTCAAGCCAATATTGAAGAGGTAAAAAAACAAATTGAAGAGCTTTTAGGGGTTTCTTCTTTAAACATGGTTTTAGCTTCTGCTAAAAAAAATATCGGCATAGAAGATATTTTAGAAAGGATCTTAATCTCTGTCCCCGCTCCTAAAAAACCTGAAGATACCCAATTAAAAGCGTTAATTTTTGATTCTCACTACGACCCTTATCGTGGAGTCATGGTCTATGTACGGGTTATGAGCGGAGAAATCAGAAAAAAGTCCCTTATCAAAATGATGGCATCTGATAAAACTTTTGAAATATTAGAAGTTGGCATTTTTACCCCCAATGAAACTCCGACCGAAGTGCTAAGACCCGGAGAAGTAGGCTATTTAGTTGCCAATATTAAAATTACCAAAGATGTCAAAATCGGCGACACCATAACTTTAGCTAAGAATCCAGCAACGACCCCCCTGCCGGGATTTAAAATTATTTCACCTGTGGTATTTGCCGGTATTTATCCGGTTGACTCATCTGATTTTGAAGAACTTAAAGATGCTTTAGTAAAACTTCAGCTAAATGATTCTGCTTTACATGTTGAGCAAGAAAGCTCTCATGCCCTTGGGTTTGGCTTTAGATGCGGCTTTTTAGGGCTTCTTCATTTGGAAATCACCTTTGAAAGGCTACAAAGAGAATTTGATTTAGATATTATCACAACGGCCCCCAGTGTAATTTATAAATTTACAATGACCAACTCTGATATCCTCTACATTGACAACCCAGCCAAATATCCTGATCCTACCCTTATTGAGCTCATTGAAGAGCCTTTTGTCAAATGCCATATTATGACTCCTCCAGATTATCTCGGGGCTATCATGAACCTTGGCATGGAAAAAAGAGGAGAGCTTGTTAAAACTGAGACCATGGACCATCGCTTATTATTGACATATCATTTTCCCATGAATGAGATTTTAACCGATTTTAATGACAAGCTTAAATCGGTTACCCATGGCTACGCCTCTTTTGATTATGAGCTTCAAGATTATCAAAAAGCAGACATCATTAAGCTTGAGATCCGAGTCAATGACGAACCTGTAGACGCCTTTTCTTGTTTAGTGCATAGGTCCAAAGCTGAATCTAAAGGAAGGGCAATTTGCAAAAAACTTAAGGATGTAATACCTCCTCATCTTTTTAAAGTACCTATTCAAGCGGCCATCGGTGGAAAAATTGTTGCAAGAGAGACCATTGGGGCTCTTTCTAAAAACGTAACTGCGAAATGCTATGGCGGCGATATCACAAGAAAGAGAAAGCTTTGGGAAAAGCAAAAAAAAGGTAAAAAGAAGATGAGAGAATTTGGACAGGTACAAATTCCTCAAGAAGCCTTCATGGCAGTATTAAAGACCGATTAACAATGTCCTCGTAGCTCAGCGGATAGAGCGGCCGCCTCCTAAGCGACAGGTCGCGCGTTCAACTCGCGCCGAGGACGTTTTTTAGATCTCAATTTTCCGGAAAATATTATTCATTCGTCATTGCTGCAAAAATTGCAAATTAGTGTAATTTAAAGATGATAAAGGAGGCGATCTATTATGAAGAAGAAAACTAAGTCAACCTATGAAAAATTCATAGAAAGTGAAGCCTCCGCTGAGCTAAA
Source organism: Chlamydiota bacterium (assembly GCA_016219355.1). Taxonomy (GTDB): domain Bacteria; phylum Chlamydiota; class Chlamydiia; order Chlamydiales; family SM23-39; genus JACRNF01. The sequence goes on from JACRNF010000039.1 coordinate 10,456, forward strand.
GACTTTAGCGGCTTCCTCAACAGGAAGCAACTTCACCAGAACACAAACAAAAAGGACAAGAAATGTTTGTAAACGATAGGCAAGAATACACTTTAGGCACTTCGGGATGCCGTCTCAGTTCCGAACCCTGCGAAGACACATTAAACA
>JACRNF010000040.1 GCA_016219355.1 Chlamydiota bacterium
GTTTTGCTTTCAGATATGGAGAAATTTCAAGGTCATAAAGTACCTTGGTGGAACAATACTCCCTTTTACATCAAAGCGGCCAGCAACACATAAAACTGTCAAAAAAATTAGGGGTTATAAAAAATCGTGAAGATCTGTGTTTATTACAATATTGATGATTTGCAGATCCAAATCCTTGCAAAAAACTATAGGAAATATCAAAAACATTTCCGATTGTTTTTGTTTTATCTCCAATATCTGAGTCGCATTTATATAATTGACCTGATGGATCGACAACAAAACTAAGTGCTTTGGTAGCTGTGCAATTATTCGCTTGTAGTTTTGGATATAATTTAAAATTTGGATATGAAAAACCTAACATATCCATTTCTTGATATAATTCATCTTGGATATTTAAAAATTCTTCTTGGGTTAGTATTGATTTATCTTTATAAAATGGCGAGGTGAAAATTTTGGCAAAATAAATAGGTAGATTTTTTTCTAAATTTTTCTTCTTCAAATCATGCAGAAAATCCTTTGCCGATTTAAAATTGTTACGGTCAATATTTACTCTTATAGTAATTTTATCGTAATATTTTAAAGCGACCTCTATGTTCTTAAAAATTTTATCATATGTTCCTTTGCCATTTAAGAGTATTCTTGTTCTGTCATGAACCTCTTTATAGCCGTCAACAGTTACTTGTATTGCTTCAACATGATATTTTTTTAATTTTTTTACTGTCGCTTCCGTTAGTAAATATCCATTTGTAATAATACCTGCAGAAAATTTTATATTCTTTTTTTCACATAGCCCGATTGCTTTTTCGCTCAAATTTTCAATTATATTTAAAGCGCATAAAGGCTCACCACCTAACCACATAATTTTAAATTGAATTATCCGAGAGGATAAGATATCGAGTATTTTTAGGATTTCATCTTGAACAGGCTCGGTAAGATTTATTCTTTTCTTCTCTTCTCCTTCATAACAATAGGGACATTTAAAATTACAAAAATCTGTAGTCATGATAGTTAAACTTAAAGAATCGGTTTTAAATCTAGCGGCCATAATATTAGTACGGATTTTGGCAATCTCATCATCATCTTTAGAAATTATAAACCCATATTTTATTAATAATTTAAACAGATTATTCTCTAAATAACTTTTGGCTTGAGAGATACATTCAAATGCTTGTTTATTTTTTTGGGGAAGTTTGATCAATATAGATGTTGTTGAGTTAAATGCGTAAAGATAGTCATTATGTTCAAATAGATGATTGAACAAAGAGAACTTATATTGGGAAATATCAGCAGTGAGATTAATTTCATTACAGTCTGTAGAGAGCTGTTCTTTTTTTTTGTAACTATCAAATTTGTAGATTTCTAATGACATTTTTAATCCTAAAATTATGAATGGTTAGGGATCGTAAAAGAATAAATTAAACAGTTATCGAAGGAAAAATCAATTCATCTATTGAGGATTTTTCCTTGGAGGTATAAATAGTTATACCTCCTGCGAAAAAACCCTCAAAATCTGATCCGTTTTTCGCATCGATAACTGTTTAATTTATTCTCTATATTTTTTTTTATTCCTTCGATAAGCGCGTCCATGATCGGTATGGCTCTTTTATTTTCAGTTTCAATAAAATTGTAATAATTTAAATCATCAAAAAACTGGGACAAATTAAAATTTTCATTTTTAGGGATAATGGATAGTTTTAATTTTCCTTGGTGTTCATTCGAAATCAAAAAGCTGGCATTCTCTTGATGTTTATAAATAGCTCTTTTAATGATTTCTAAATTATAAATATCGGCATCTAGTAAAATATTATTTTGGCTGTTCAACATATTATCCTCTATTTTTTTGAAGAATTTTGTGGGTATACATAGCCTTTGCAATTGTTTCGGGATCTTCGTTAATTTTTTGAATGACATAATCAAAAATCATTTCATTTAGCTTGCAACGACTATAAGATTCATAATGTCTTGTCATAAATTCTTTTGTGTTTTTATATGCGATGTCAGGACATAATCCGCAAAAAGATTTATACACACAATAATTACAAAATTGTCCTTCTAAAATTGAGGCCTTAATCATTTCTTTTGAAATTTTGTGTCCCAAAACATCTTCGTAGGAATCTTTATAAACATTACCTATTCGAAGATCTAAGATTTCCCTTGATTCATCAGAAGGGTAAATGTATCCATCATCATCAAAACCGATTGCACTGATTACATTTCCGCCGGGATTTCTCCAATTCACAAAGTCAGCAGAATCATTAAAGAGCTTATCTAAAACCAGCCCCAATGATCTTTCGGAAATTAAGACGTCATTTTTTTGAAGTGAAAAAATATATTCAATTGAATTTTTCCAAAAATTAAAAAATTCTTCGTTTGTAAGCCCATAATCTTTCCAGTTCTTTTCTTTGGAGGCCCTTCCAAGTTTTTGTATCTTGTTAAATGATAAAATCTTATTGGAACTCATGGTGAATATTTGATCGATTATTTCTTTTTCTTTATTGAGACTTTTTTTGGTGATGATTGATAAGATGCCAAAATTCATATTGTGTTTTTTTAATAGTTCGATATGATTTATTACTGCATCATACGATCCAAGTTTTTTATTAAAAGGCCTATTTAAATTATGAGTAATTTTATCTCCATCTAGAGTTGTTGACATACAAATTTCTGCTTTTATCAGTCTATTTAAAATCTTTTCATTTAAAAGAGTTAAATTGGATGTTAGGCTGAATCGAATGTTTTTCTTGCATTGCTTATTTTTTTCTTTAGCTCTTTTAGTAAATTCTTCAATAAAATCGATCTCTAACAAAGGCTCTCCCCCTTGAAATTCAATAGTAACGGCACCACTTGGAGTTGAAAAAATAAACTCGAGGGTTTTATCGATTAATTCATTTTTGTCTCTTTTCACTTTTTTAATTTTTTTAGAGGATAAATGACAATATAAGCAAGATAAATTGCACTGCCTTGTTACGCCAATCATAAACAAACTTGGCCCTTGAATATCCATAAAATATTTTTGTTGGATAATTTGAGAAAGCTCTTCTTTTTTATTATCTTCAGAAACTAAAAATAATGTGTTTTTTAATCTTTCAAGCAGTTCTTTTGGAAAAATATTAGAGAAGAGAGGATAACTTTTGAATAGATTCAACTCTTCCTCTGTTAATATTATCCATGAGCCTACATATGAACTTAAAAAATAATCTTTACCGATCTTTTTATATAAATAGGGCAGTTTGAAATACGAATTAATAGTCATTATAAAGACCTCGCCTCAAATTTGAGTTTGAAAAATTTGCTGTCATAATACCAATTCCGGTGTGAAAGCACATTACTTTCCACCGAAATTGGTATCTATACCCAAACAATCTGAAAAATTGGATTTTCCAACTATCATGATTAGCATGGCATTGAAGAGGATGCTGTTTTTCAGGTTTATGTCCTTTTTGATTAATAAGGTTTTGCATTTCTTTGAGTTGATTTTGATCAACTTGATGCTCAACTTTTTTTTCTAGTTTTTTTCCATGTGTATTTAATGTATCTTTTGGAAAATCTACATTTTTAGATTTTTTTTCTGCGTTTGATTGAAGACTATCAACCATTACATTATTAAAATTATTTCTTTCAATTTTTGTCATGTTTTTCTCCTGGGTTGGTTAAAAATTTGCATAGATTTTAAGAGTTATAGAAAATTTGTCAACAATTTTAAAAGAATTTTAAAAATATCATTAGATTAATAAAAAAAATAAGGGGAGAGCTACCTTACATGCTTATCAGTTAAAGCGGGATCAAACTTATACTCATGATTATCGACATTGACGGTTTGATAAACCCACTTCTCATCATTTTCTCGAAGCAATCTATCGCAACCCATAAGATATCCTTTAACAAATCCATACCTCTCAATTGCAAGCTGCATATAACGAGAACTGGTGGGGCGAAAACTGCTTCTCGGTCCATCAGCGGGCGAAATCACCTGTTGATGAAAAACAATCACAGCATTGGCCAGTTTTGTGAGAATAGAAGGGTTTTTTTTCTCTTCTAATTCATTTTTGGTTTTTGGCTTTAAATCAAAGTCCTTGCCCCAGGGCTCTATAAAAGTTACACTGGCTGAAAGATTAGTTAGGATAAAAATAAATGAAATTAAAAAAAGCCTCATCGCTAAAATCCATATTTCAACATGAATGCGGGGAATAATTTTTCTTGCTGCATCACTTTTGTGGTCTGCGTCTCGTAGATCCTTTCATTGTAAAACTTGGCCTCTTGGCCAGCACCATAAATGCCACCAAAATACCAGCCTACTTCAAAACTGCTAGTAATGGCGCCGGCTGCTATGTACCCTTTATGAAAAAATTGATAGGCAGCGGCGATAAATAGGGCGTTTAATAAAAAAGAGGTGGCAGCTGTTTTTTTTTGGCCTACGTAAAGATAGCCTGCACCAGGTAGACAAGCATTGAAAAGCTGCGCTTTGCCGGTTGATTTTTTGGCTTGAGAATAAGTGTTTTGGATCATTTCAACCGAGCTTGATTCAGATTTGTATTTGTCCAGTTCTTCAATTTTTCCCGCTTGAAGAGCGGTTGAAAGCTCAATTTTTTTTTCCGTTTTAGGAAATGCGCTATTTAATAGCTCAAGGGTTTGTTTTGCCTTTTCTTCATCTTTTACGGCCGCGTAGCTCTCATATAAAATAATTAAAAGATCTTCAAAAGCATTAAACGATCTATCCACATTAGAAAGAGAGCTTTTTTCAAACGTAGCTATAACGTCTGAATATTTTTTACCAAGGTAGTAGCTTAAAATTATGTTGTATTGAATTTCTTGGATACGATTTAGATTTTCTTTAGGTATTAAGACCTCTGCTCTTTTAACTGATATTAATAAAATAAAAATTAATAAAAATTTACTCATCTTCGTATGATTTCATAAGTTCGGTACTTTCTTCAAACCGTCTTTCCAAGTCTGGAGTTCCTGCTTGTTCTCTAAAAAAATCTTCCTGTTCTTGAGTAAGAATGATCATATCTTTGTAAGAATTAATTATATGAGGCCTTAAGAAAATAACAATATTGTTTTTAGTGGCATTGTCATTGTTTTGCGAAAAAGCAGCTCCGATAAAGGGGAGCCCTCCAAGACAAGGAATGCCCGATTTTTGCTTGGTCTTGGTATCGGTGACCATACCGCTTAATACCAGAAAGTTTTTGTTTGGAACATGGACAGATGTGTTCATGGTTGTTTTGTTGGTGGTAATGCCGATTACCCCATTCCCTAGATTGACTGTGGATCCTGTGGGCTCTTGGGTGCTTTCCAAATCAATAGTCAAAGTTACCGTGTCGGTGGTGCCAAGATACGGTGTGATTACAAGGCTCATCCCAATATCTCGATACTCAACATTGGTCGTTAGCAAGGTGTTTGCACCTTGGTTTTGAATGTTCGAGCCTACATATGGGATGTTTTGGCCCATAAAAATTTTAGAGGTTTTCCCGTCTTGAGTAATGATTTTAGGAGTCATAACAATGGTGCTTTCGTTGTCGGTTTGAAGCGCTTGCATGAGTGAGCCAAGAGATAAAAAGGATTGACCATTATGCATTAAAATGTCGCCAATGATCCCTAAATCAAAACCGGCCCCAATTGGAACTGAATTTGCTCCGGTAGGGAAGACTGTGTTACTAATACCATTCATAGTTTGGCCAAAACTATCCGGGCCAATAGTGCCGGAGCTGGTTGTAGAGGGCTGTATGTTGCTCATAGCGACAGAAGCTTTGTTTTTATACCCTAGCTTGGACGACCAGTCCAGACCAAAGGTTAAAGCATTGGAAAGGGTAGTCTCAATTACCAGCACTTCAATAAATACTTGCTTTAATGGAACATCCAAACTTTTAATGAGATCTTTTAGTCTTGCTAAAGTATCAGGATCGCCAGAACAGAGTAGGGAGTTTGTAATATCTAAAAGCTGAATAGAGTTGATCGCAGTTGCCAGCTTTGATTGATTATTCGTATTAGAAGTTGTGAGCTCTTTTGCAACCTGCTTTAAAGCGGTATAAATTTCAGTCCCTTTATGATATTGCAATTTGTAGACCAAAAACCCTAAGTTGTCTAGTGCAAAAGTGTTTTCAATCGGGCCGGCAACATCTGATGATGGGACATCAAAATTTGATATCAGACCTTTGATCTCTGCAATGGTGTCGTCGGTACCGCTAAAGATCAAAGTGTTGGTCTTTTCGGTGTAGTTCATTAGGTTGATAGCTTCAAAGAGGTCGGGCTTTTCTACTCCGGTTAATTTTAAGTTCTCGGTAAACTCAATGAGGGTTTGTTTTAGCTCGGGGCCGGATAAATTAACCGGTTTATATAGAAAATAAGAAAGCGCGCCACGACCGGCCCCTTCTAGGGTGGTTCTGGGGACATCAAATTTTTCTAAAATAGGCTTGATTTTTTCTAACGACTCTTGTGTGCCAGTAAAAATTAATGAATTGGTTTCTTTGGTATATCTGGCGGTTTTTAATGCTTTGATAAAATCTTTATCTATATTGGGAAGCTTGGTCATATCCTCAGTGAGCGCTTTGATTGAGGCTAACATCTGTGCTGGAGGAGCATTTTGGATTTGATAAATAAAGAAATTGGTTTTTCCGAGATGCTGAATTCCCATTTTGGAGGTCGGAGTATCTATTTCTTTGATCAAATCTTGTATTTTTTTAATGGAAGCTTGAGAACCGGTAAAAGTGATCGAGTTTGTAGAATCAACATATTTCATTGCGGAGATGGTCTCTAAAAAGCTGCCGTCTGCAAGCCCAGCCTCTTCTAAACTGTAGGCGAGTTCATTTAACATTTTTTCAAGTTCATTAGAGGTAACATTTTGTGGCTTATAAATAAAAAAATTGTCTCTGGAGGAGACATCGGATGGAAGGTCATATTTAGCAATGATCTCTTTAACTTCTTCGATGGTCTGAGGATCGCCGGTTAGTAAAATCGAGTTTGTTTCTTTTACCCATTTTGCTTCGAGTATCACTTTGATGAGCTTGGGATCGGCTACCCCTTGACTTTTAAGTTTGCGGGCAAATTCTTCCAGCTGTTCTTCAATAATATTGCCCCATACATTTTGCAGTTTGTATAAAAAATACTTATCGGATTGTGAATCAACACTGACTAAAATATCTTTTATTTTAACAATGTCTTCAGGTGAACCCAGAAATAATAGTGAATTATTTTCTTTAATCCATTTCATCGCTTCTAGGGTTTCAATCAGGCTGCTTTGATTAGAGTACCCTTTATCTATCAATTTGTTAATGATGATTTTTAATGAACTGTGGATATTTTCAAATGTATTGTGTTGTAGCTTGTAGATAAAAATGTTCTCGTCTTCAAGTTTTTTTAAGGTTTTTCTAGGGGGCGTGTCTAAAGTGTTCAAAAGGGCCAAGGTTTTTTCTACGAGGTTCTGAGTGGAAACTATATAGATAACACCCGTTATGTCTTGCGGGACCAAAATATAGGGCTGCCCTTCAATTAAAGGGGTCATGATTTGTTTGGAAAGATTAATTAAATCGGAAGCTGCATTATTTTTGGTTTGGTAAGATTCAATATCAAGAGGATTTTGGGAAGATTCCAGATTTTCCAAAAGCTCCGCGATTTTTTTTACATTTTCAATAACATCCGTGACAATTAACTGCCTCGTCTCGTTATAAGCTTCTAAAATTGCGTCTTTGGATATCATTGGTCGGATCACTGCCGTTAACGAATCAATTTTACAGTTTTTGACTAAAAATATCCTGGTTACGATCGGATTATTTACATTTAAGTGGTTTTTATCGGTAACAATTTTCCCCAGTTCTTTGACCTCTTCGCTTTTATGAATTACCAAATTGTGATTTTCTTCTAGTAGTTTGAGGCCATGGATCCTTAACACTTGGATCAAAGTGGACATCACATTTTGTTGCGTAATGGGGTCTTTGGAAACTACTGTGACATTAAATTGCAAATCTTCGGTGTTGTAAATAAAGTTGACGTTGCAGATCTTAGAGACAAACCCGATGTATTCAATGATTGAGACTTCATTGTAATTAATGGTAAAGCCATCTTTTGCTTCTTTTTTATCATCGGCAAAGCCAAGCGAAAAAATTAAGAACGAGCTAAAAACCAAACTTAATATAGCTTTGGAAAAGTTTGAGCTGTAACGGATGCTTGCCATGTAATCACACTCTCTATATGAATCCTAAAACACTTTCTAAATTTTTGCAAATGTTTCATAGCAAAAAATGGATTAAATTTTTTTTGACCCTTTTTTAATTATTTTTTTTAATCTTTACGTTGGATGTAAATCAGGGCCGCAGAATTTAATTTTCTTATCTCTTCCGACTTTGTAATTGTATTTAATAATTTATCGGTTTGAGCTTTTGCAGAATGTAACAAATTGTCCAGTATTGTTTGTTTTAATTGATCCTCTTTTTTTTCAGAGCTTATTGGAGTATTTAAGATTAAGCGGTCTTGATGGTTCCAATGATAAGCTGTTTCCACAAAAGGAGTTTTATTATTTGCTCCCAAAAGATCGTTAGGGGTGGAAAGGGAAATAATTTTTTTTTTTTTTTTATCTACGTGCCATAGATTGTTTTTAAAAGAAGAAGAAAAAAGAAGCTGGTTTTTATTTAAGAACAAAACTAAACAGCTAAAAGTAAATTTTTGATCGAGCCCTTTTTTGAGCGGCTCGTTAAGCATATTTAACATTTCTGCAGGATGAAAGTCGTCAATTTTTTCCATTAACATGGTAAAGAGCCCTTTTAAAAATGAGCTATAAACAAAAGATTCGATGTTATTTTCTTTAGGTTGGGCTAGAAAAATAACAAAACAGTTATCTTTTGGATGAAAAAAATCTATGTAGGTTCCATTTAAAGAGAGTCCCTCTTCGGTTATAAATCCTATTTCCAGATTAGGCCAAGCAGGAGTCTTTTGAGGAATTAAGGTAGTCTGAGATTTTTTTAAAGAATCAAAAATTTCATCAAATTCCTCTTCCTGGGTTTTTTCCGAAATTTCTTTATAGGTAGCCAAATACTCAGCAATATCAGTAATGAAATCTACCACATCTTGATATCTTTCTTTAGGATTAATTTTAAGTGCTTTATCTAAAATTTTTCTTAGGTTTTTAGGGAGTAGAGATAAGTTTATCACTCCATGCGATAGCCTTCCCAATACCAGTTCATAAGTAATTATCCCGAGGGAAAAAATATCAGACGGGAAAGAGACGTTTTTGGGATCTTCTTTTTGCTCGGGGCTCATGTAGATAGGGGTTCCCATCATTTTTGCAATTTTGGTAATTCTGTCTTCCTCATATCCTTTATGCAATTGGGCAATGCCAAAATCGATAACTTTGATTTCCCCATTTTCGGTAATTAAAATATTTTCAGGTTTTAAATCCCGATGGATAATTCCATGGGTGTGAAGATGACATAAGGCATAGGCCACTTGCAAAACTATTTCCAAAGCTCTTTTGATGGAAAGAGATCTATGCAAAATAAATTGTTTAAGAGATATCCCCTGGATAAATTCCATGGCGATATAAAGTCCTTTTTCCCAGCTTCCCTGTCCATATAGCTTAATAATATTGGGATGGTTGGACAAAGATATTATTTCGGCTTCTTTTAAAAACCGATCGATCACTTCTTTGTTTTGAATGTATTTTGGCGAAAGCACTTTGATAATGATGGGTAGAGAGGTTTTGGGATCTTGCGCCAAATATAAGATGCTCATTCCCCCTTTTTTAAATAAACTCTCGATTTTATAAGGGCCGATAAATTTGGGAGAAGAGACAACCTCTTCTTGTTTTTCTAAGTTTGGTATTGTTGGAAGGTCCTTAACCTCTTTTGCCATTTTTTAAGACCTACCCAAGTTCCGTAATCCTTACTCCGAGTGTTTCTCCTAAATTCAACAGCTCGGCCTTACCTATCGATTTTCCATTTACCGTTAATGTGAGCTCTTTTTGTGGATTGACATTCAAATCCAATAAATTCCCCGGTTGTAAACTCATTAATTTTTCTAAGGTAATTTTAATTTTGGCAATTTCTACGGTAATTACTATCGGCATCTCGGATATTGCTCCAATAGGGCTCTCTTGCATCCCTTCTACTCGGACTTCTTCTTCGGCAAGTTCTTTAGATTCTTCATTTATATTTGGCATAGTTTCATCTTCCTCATAATAAAAAGCAAAATTGGTTAGCTTGATTTTATTTTGTTTTACCTTGGCATAAAATAAGGGGTTGTTTGCAAGAGATAGCAAAAGGTCATTTTGCCCCTTTTTAGGGTTGTAATAAATTTTGTCTAAAATAACAAAATCGCCGATTTTAATTTGTTTAAAAGAGTCGTAGCTTAAAGTGGTTTTGCCGGCTTCGATGGTAATGGGGAGCTCTAAAGTCTCTTTCAGCTCTTGTGCCCGGGCTAAAGGATTGTCGGCAAAATACTTTTCCCAAGAAGTTCTAAATTTATTTGTTAATGCAATTCTTGCAAAAAGATGATGCTTATCTACCTCAATTTTTATATCTAAACAAAGGGCCGGCTCTTCCAAGGGCTTTGGAGCGTCCAGCATTTTAAATGAGACCCCTTCAAAAGCTTTAAATTCGGATAAAAAATTCATCCCTTTTAAACATAGAAAGCGATAAAAACCTTCCGTCAGCCCTGCAGATAAAAACGTTTTTTCTTCTTTTTTTAACAAAGACAAATTAGCAAGCTCTGCAATGTCTTCTTCTGCCATCAGCCAGTATAGTTCTCCTTCTAAACCCGAAGCAATAAGTCCAAGGCAAGAGACATTTTCAGATAGGCCGGTAGTTAAATCCTCTAATGATCTCCAAATCGGCTCTGCAGGAGAAATTTTTAGATTTTTTAGCTCTAATTTTTTGGCAAAGTGATTTGACAAACCTTCCCAATCAATCTCTTTTTTGGTTCTGAGCAAAGGGGCCTCATCTAAATCTAACAGGGCCCGATCAATTTTTTTTATCCACGAATAATTTTCAAGTATTTGCATAATCAATCCTAAAGGTCTTCTTGTCCTTCATCTAAAGTTTTTCTTTTAATTAGCGGTTTTTCAGATTCATAGACCGCTTCGAGCTTACCGATCCTGAAATTAAATTTTCCATTTTGAAAAGCGTTCATGAGCCCTTCTAAATTTTCATTAAAAAGATTGACCGCCTGATTTGAACCGGTCAATTCGATGTTGTAAGAATCGGGAGCGATAGAAAATTTAGTCAAAGTGATTTTGCTGCCAAAAAAAACGGAAGAAGCAAACGCAGGAGAATTTAAAAGCACTTGAGTCTGGGTTATATCTTTTGTCTGAATATTAATAATAGTTCCGATCATTTTTTCAAAAAGAGGGACGATATCTGGATTTAAATAAGGGGTCAATGCAGCTGTCAAGGTCATTGCTTCTAAAGCTACGGACTTGGGAAGATCGATCAAAGATTGTGGGATATTCTCGGCAGCCTCTACTTTCTTTTTTTTAATTTCCTCTTCGGTTTTTGCAGCCGCTTTTGCCTCTTTTTCTTTTTTTACTTGCAAAGCTTCTTGTTTTATTTCAAGTTCACTTTTGGTTTTTGCTTTTTTCGCTTGTATAGAAGGGGTTATTGTAGGAGCTGCCTCTATAGTTTTTTTAGGTTTAGCCCCTGTTTCATAAAGTTCTTTTTTTAATTTCTCCAGCTCTTCGGAAGACAATTGTACTTTAGCTTTTTCGTCGGGAGCTAAAGTGGGCTGCGTCTGCATCTCTTGAGGGGCTATTTGGTAGTCAAAATCTACATCAAAATCACCTTCTCCGGGCTCATTATAGTAATCTTGATAAGTTGATGTAGAAGGGGGAGTCTCAGGGCCTTGGGCAGTTTCCGGAGCTTCTTCAGGCTCTTCTCCGGTTTGATATTTTCGTTTTTTTTGTTCTTCAAACTCAACTTCTTTAGTTTTATCGATTTTCATTAGGTCTTGAAATTGATCCGAATCAGGAGAAACAATTTTCTTGTCTTTTTTTTGAGTCGGTTCTGGTGAAGAGGGTCGTATTGGCTCTGGGCACATAATTTAACTCCTTATTTTCAATTTAGCTGTTTTGAGATTTTTTTATTTCTTTTTTTTTGATTACATGCCTTATTGAACCAAGTTCATCTTGTTCAATTTCTTCTTGTTTGTTTGCCCAAAACTTAAATTCTTTTTCCCACTCTTTTTTGTGGATCTGTAATTTTTCTACATCTTTTTTTCTGGCCAAAAGATTTTTTTTGGCAATATCTAATTGATTTTGGGCTTCGATGACATTTTTTTTCTGATCATTCACTTTCTTTTCTTTTTCTTTGAGCTTTTCCTTAACTACGTCCAAATAAGTTTTCATCTGCCTGATCTTATCGGTGCTCTCGCCGCTGTCAAGCGCTTCTCTTAGCTGGGCCAATTTTTCATCTTTATGTTTTAAAACCTGGTTTTTTTCATCTTCGAGCTTAAATAAAACTTGCTCTTCTCTTTTTAAGATGGCGGTTTTTTCCTCAACAATTTTTAATGCTTGCTCAAACCTTTTGTCTTTGATTTTCATCAGCTGAGCAAGAGGGTAATTGGAGATATCCATAATTTTTAGGCAAGAGGGAATAGCTCTTTTAATAATTTTAAGGTTTGCTCAAAAGTAAATTTTTCGGCAATTTGCTGTCTTAAAAAGTTATTTACTTTATCTATATATTTAATCGCAAAATCGGCATCTTTGTCCGATCCGGGCTTATATTCGCCGATACGAATAAGTAGCTCATTTTTTTTGTAATTTGCGAGGACCTCTCTTAATTTAGAGATGTATTTTAAGTGGTCTTTGTTAAGTATATTAGGCAAGATACGGGAAATAGATGCCAAAACGTCAATAGCGGGGTAATGATTTTTTTCGGCCAGTTCGGTTGATAATACTATATGGCCATCTAAAATCGAGCGGGTCTCATCGGCAATAGGCTCGTTCATATCATCGCCGGCGACCAAGATTGTATAAAAAGCGGTAATAGACCCTTTATCGGAATTGCCCGATCTTTCTAAAAGCCTAGGGAGCGTAGCAAATACCGATGGGGTGTAACCGGCCCTTGCAGGAGGCTCACCGGCAGCAAGGCCGATCTCACGTATTGCCCTAGCATATCTTGTGATGGAATCCATCATCAAAATAACCGATTTTCCTTGATTTCTAAAATATTCTGCAATAGCGGTCCCGACTAAAGCGGCGTTGATCCTAAGTTGGGCAGCTTGGTCCGATGTTGAGACAATAATGACCGATTTTTTTAATCCTTCTTCGCCAAGGTCGTTGATTAAAAATTCTCTAACTTCTCTTCCTCTTTCCCCAATTAATGAAATAACATTGACATCGGCCACTGCATATCTTGCAATCATCCCGAGCAAAGTGGATTTGCCTACCCCTGCGCTGGAAAAAATACCGACCCTTTGCCCTTTGCCGCAGGTTAAAACTCCATCGATGGCTTTAACACCAACCGAAAGAGGCTCACTTATAATTTTTCTTTTTAAAGGATCAGGTGGGGTATTGACAACCGGATAATCTTCGTCCACTTCCAAGGGCCCTTTAGTATCAATGTCCAAAGGCTCTCCGAGACCATTTAGGATCCTTCCCAAGAGTTTTTGGCCGACCTTAATATGTAAAGGCATTCTTAAAGGGATAACTTCTGATGACGGGCCAATGCCGGCCATGTCTGAGAGGGGAGATAAAAAAAGTTCTTC
>JACRNF010000028.1 GCA_016219355.1 Chlamydiota bacterium
CGAATTTTTCTCTCACGAAGATCGATCATTCTTATTAGACCTTGCTAAATTTGCAATACCGGTTTACTGGGTGGACGGCATAACCAAAAAGATTTTACAATACATTGTCAAACCAAACAAAGATGCCGGAATGTTTGTCCCCCTTCATCTAACCGAAACTTTCAGAAAAGCTACCTTCTTTGGAGTTTACGGCTCCAACCTAATTGCAGGCAATTTTCAAAATGAGTTAGAAAAGCTTCTTTCAGGAATATTAGAAATGAGGCAAAATACCCTCCATCCCCTTCTTGGTAAAAATACTCCCCTGGCCTTGGTAACCGGAGGCGGTCCCGGAGCCATGGAGCTTGGTAATAGAATCGCTAAAAAACTAAACATTTTATCCTGCGCCAACATCGTTGATTTTAGATCTAAAGATGGTTCGGTAGTAAACGAACAAACGCAAAACCCCCATGTGGAAGCCAAAATGACATACCGTTTAGACAGGCTAGTAGAGAGACAAGCCGAGTTTTATTTAGACTTTCCCCTTTTTCTAATGGGCGGCATTGGTATGGACTTTGAGTATGCTTTAGAAGAGGTAAAAAGAAAAACTGGTTCCTCTCCTGCGAATCCCATACTTTTATTTGGCGAAGTTGACTATTGGAGAAAAAAAATCACCTCTAGGTTTCAATGCAACCTTGAGACCGGTACAATTAAGGGCTCTGAATGGGTATCTAATTGTTTTTATTGTATACAAACAGCCAAACAAGGTCTGAAAGTATATCAAGACTTTTTCAATGGTACCCTAAAAATAGGCAAAGAAGGGCCATCTTACAAAGAAGGGTTTTGCGTAGATTACCAACCGTAAGCCATTCTAGCTTCCCAATATGCAGTTCGTTTTTTAAAGAACTGCCCTTCGTTGCAATAACCATTATGATAATCTACAAAGAGCCGAATTTTTCTACCAACACCTTGTAATTTGCTCCACTCGTATCCGAACATAAAAGTTCCGTCAAAGCTCCAATCGTTAACTTGGTAGTTCCTAAAATAACAAGCTCCAAACCATGTTCCGTAAAGATTATGATAATAAATCTTTTTGCCCCAAAAATGAATATCTGCTCCATATTCAACATAGAGCCTATCCATTGGGAAAGTACTATCGCTATGTAAAATAAATCCTGGCCCTACATAAAATCTCCAAGCATCAGTGGCTTGACAAGACATAAATACATCGATTGACTCAAAACTAGGATTTAGTCTAACCACCGAGGGATGATTTACCATATACTCATCTCCCAAATGAGATGAAATATGATACAGCCTAAATCTCCAAGCCCATTGATTAACGGCATAAACTAAAGGAATACCAACATAAAAATCGGTATTGACAAGCTCAGATCCCCCTGCATGATCGGGATGAGGTTGAAGATCAAAAACCGACCAAATACCTGTTTCAACTCCTATTTGAAGGTCACCATGCCAAGGCCACACATCGATCCATCTAAAAAATGGAAAGTCGTCTCCCAAAGAAACAGGAACATCGGTTCTTCCAACAACTCTATCCATGCCTCTATAACCAATGGAATAAATAACCTGTCTTGGATCTGCGATCATGGGCTGATATAATGAAGAAGTCTGAGGAAACCATACACCTTTAACTTTAGGTCTATTTACATATTTTTCCATTTTTGCAAGATCTTTTGGAGGAACGCCATCGATCTCTTTAACTTCCTTAACTCCCGGAACGTCCCTTAAATATGCGATGATACTTTTTGCCAAAAGTTTATTTTTGGGAACATTGGCAAGCCAAACAGTCCCATTTTTTACAAGTACAACAACTTTAAATTCATAATAGTTCATATCGATCAGCGATTGGAGATATCCTTCAAAATATTCATCGCTGGGATTCTTTAAAGACTCTTTAGGGATATTATCTGATCTGTTTAGCCCGGCAATTTCTTCATCATAAGCAATCACTTTTTCATCGATATAATCTTCATATCCAAAAGCGTTTGTAAAAATGAAAACAAAAAAAACCACTTTGAAAAATTTCATGTGTCTCCCCAAAAAATGCTTCTAATTAATCTATAACTAGTTAAGTCATAAAATGTCAAACAGAAACTAAAAATTTTTCTTTACGGCAAAAAATTTCTTTTGGGCTAAAAAAAAGACGCTATAAAAGCAAAAACCGGCCCCCAAAGCAAATATGCCAAGAGGGTGCATAAAAGAGGTAAGTAAGCCACCTATTGGAGGAACAACACTTCCTCTTAAAGAAACACTCACAACACTAACGCTGCTATATCTTGAGCTATCTTCATTCTCTGCAAAAAAGATACCCGATAGGTTCCATAATAAATGATTGCCCCCTTGGGTAATGCCATATAAACAAAAGCCGAGATATAGCCACACCACATGAAACGAAGCTAAAATCAAAGAAACCATAAATAAAACAGTGATGACAAAAATATTAATAGAAAATTTCATAATAGAAATTTTACCCATCATTTTTCCCCAAATAGGCGAAGAAATGATAAACCCAAGCCCCCTACAGATCAAATAAGCGATAGCGTATTCTGAATGGGAAAGTTTTAAATAATCTACACAAAAAATCGGCAATACCGGCTGTATGATCATAAGGCCCACCCCATTGATCATATATCCCCATTGGAACTTAGCAAACTCCGGCTTGTTTTTCATCAAATAGAAACTATCGATCCAGGGCTTCAATAAATTTTCTTTAAACGGTTTTTTTTCAAAAACTTCCTCGCTCTTTTTTTCCAACCTTATTGGAACTTTTGAAAGTACTAAAACATTGATCATCCCTAAAATAGCGCTAACAAAAAAAAGCAGTTTCCAACTGCTGGGATTTTTTTCTAAAGTAGCTCCAAAAATCAAAGCTAAGCATACTCCAACCAAATACCCAACTGCAGAGCTCCAGGAAAATATTTTTTCTCTACCTTCTTTAGACATATTTAATTTTAAGACCTCTGTCCAGGCCGGGGCCCCTGCCCTATGGAACATTATATAAATAGTCACTGCAAAAATTACATACCAACTAGAATTTATCCAAAATAAAAACAAAAAAGGAAGGTATGATAAAAAGCCGGCCCATAAAAAATTAGGTTTTAATCTATCGCTTCGATTGGCAACAAAAGAGCTCCAATAATAAGACAAAATAGAAACCATGGGTCTTAACATAGTTAAGATTGAGAGTTCCAAAGTGGTCGCTGCCAAATCTTTTCTCATGATAAAAGCAATAAGCCCGTACAAGGAAAAGAGAGGTTCTTTTAAAATCGCTGAAGTTAAAAGGGCGAGCCCTGTTTTTTTATAATAAAGATCTTTAATCATTTATCCTTAAAAAAAAATATTCATAAGATTATAGCACTTTTTCTTCCGGTTGGCTAGATCGCAAATAACATCATTTGAGATAGCTTTCTTAAAAGATTAAATTCAAAGCCAGATAAATAGCTGTTTAAATATTTTTTTAGATATTGTATAACAAAATTTTAATGAACTATCTAAAAAGGAGCCCATATGATAGATACTCCAGCTAATTTTTCTAGTCCCACAGGACAAGATCCTCATAAATATTTTCGTAACCTTTGCAAGGCGTTTATAAAAATGGTTAAAGAGCCGACAGACTTTGATACTTTAGAATTTGAAATGGAGAAAATGATCAATGCTTCTAAGGCTATGAAGTGGCACAACAATCCCAAAGGTGTTTACAAAAAAACCGATGGGGAAAAGGCGCTTGATAAAGTATTTGATGAGTTTAAGCGTTATATAAAAACTATTAGGACCTCTCCTTCCCAAGCCAGCACAACATATCTTTTAGGAGCGCTTGATGAGGTGCTTAGGCTATCGGAAAGTCAGCAAGTTTCATAAAAGGTTTGATTCAAAAGAATATATCTTTTAAAATCTAACTATTTTCCGGGGCAGTAGCTCAGTCGGTTAGAGCAGCGGACTCATAATCCGTTGGTCCTAGGTTCAAGTCCTAGTTGCCCCATATCTTTTATATCCCATTCTAATAGAAGCTCTTGTACATAACTAAACTACAGGAGAAATTATGCAAAAATCTTGAAAAACACAGATCTTAGAAACATTATTTCTCTCCTTTAACTGTCGGTATTACTTTAAACTGTCTTCCATCACGTTGACAGAGTATTTGCGCAACATCTTTTCCAGATTGCATACCCTCAGAAAGGCCAGCATCACCAACCCATTGACCACACATAAAAAAATTATTTAATCCTGTTATCTCTTTTTTTGGTTTATTAATAATTAAGGTGCCATCTGTTCCCCAGCTTATATCTGTTCCCCAGCGCATTGAATCTACTCCGCTATTCCAGTTATTAGTATATCTAATATAAGTTGCTGGAGTAGCAACATCAACCATTTCTACTTTTGTTTTAATATCACCGAAATAATCATCTATTTCTTCAATCATATGGGAAGCTATTTCTTCTTTTTTTCTTTCATATTCTTCTTTATTTTTTTTACGTAAATTAATCCAACTTTCTGTGTATTTTATTGGAATCAATATAGTAAGAACTGTTTTACTAAATGGGGCAGAAGTTGGATCAAAATTATGAATGGTTATCCCCACTGTATTAATATTTTCTTCCTCAATTATGAGAGGATTTTTTAGAGTAATGAATACATAAGGCTTAAAAGAGTCATTAAAAACTTTATTGATGCCTAAAGATACATAGATTTGTGAATATTGAGGAATATATCTATTACTATAATATAATTTTCTTATATTTTCATCTACATATTGCCCTTTAAGCATATTACGAATAGTACTATATCCATCGGCAGCGGAAATGACATAATCAGCATTGTATTTTTTGCCGTTATTCAATTGTATTCCTGTTACACTGTCATTTTTTGTGAGTATTTGAGTTATATTGGAGTTGTAATTTATGGTGCCCCCAAGAAGTGTATATCGTTGAACTAATCTATCAACCAATTTTTGTGCCCCTCCTATTGGATAACATGCATCTTTGTTGTGGAGACGAGCAGCAAGTAAAAGGAATTCATACATGGAAGACTCAGGGCTAAAAGGAAAATTTGTTAAAAGTTTTTTAATCAATGAGCTTTTAATTTTTTTTAAATATTCTCCAATTGAAACTTTCCATTTATAAAATTCTTTGTTGCTGTCCGAATGCATGTATGTTAAAGCAATTTTACGAGCTCCTTCTATAATCTCTTCGATAGTTTTGCTATCTTCTGGTGAAATAGTTTTTAACTCTTTTTCAAATAAATCTAAATTACCAAAAAAGCGTAAAATCTTACCATCTTCTTCTACTGAGCAAAATTCTTCATATATTACTCTAGGAAAATTTTTCATATCTAACAATGCATCTAAAGTTGGATAAATTGGATCATTAATACTTGTACAGTACCACCAATGAACACATCCATCTATATGATATCCTTTTCTTTTCCATGAGGCACATAAACCACCAGCCTTATCATGCTTTTCAAAAATTTCGGTCTCATAACCATTCATTTGAAGAAAAGAACCAGCAGAGAGTCCAGCAACACCTGCACCAATTATTATTACCTTTGTCATAGAAACCTCTTCTTTTATTTCATCACATGTCTTGTTTTGCTTCTTCAGCATATTGCCTGAAGAAACACAACATCTAGTATATAAATTTAAGATTACTAAGTATGGTATTTAAATATTTATTTTGCTAAACAAAAACAATACTCAAAAAAATGAATTTCATGAACTGATTACTAAAAACTTTTTTTAATTTTCCGCATTTTTTACGCAACTGATCAGAATCCACAAGAATATTTTTGAATAAACTTGAATAAGCCTTAAATTTTATTGATAGAGAAAAATGATTCTGATTTAATCTTATGTATTCAGAGTTTTACTTAGAATGGATCTCATAATCCGTTGGTCCTCAAGTTCAAGTCCTAGTTGCCCCATTTTGATTTTCAGGCGGGTTGAGTAAGACTTTCATCGCCTTCTTTTTTTTCACACTAATTCATAACAATTTGGTTAGCCCTAGAAAATCCTGCCATTCCTGGGAATGATTTTTACAATTCATTTCCCAAGCTTACAAAGACCCGAGTCCCCCATTTTTGAGTTTTTTGGTTCTCTACAATACCTTTCCCTATTTCTGTCTTAGTTCATGAGAGGAAATAATCCTTGATTTTATGTAACTAAAAAGATTACAATACTGGCTCCAAGTCGAAAATAACAGCAGCCCATGCAAGTGAAGCCTCCGCTGAGCTAAAGACTCAGCTGCTTCCTCAACAGGAAGCAACTTCACCAGAACACAAACAAAAAGGACAAGAAATGTTTGTAAACGATAGGCAAGAATACACTTTAGGCACTTCGGGATGCCGTCTCAGTTCCGAACCCTGCGAAGACCCATTAAACAGCCATGAGAGGAGTGGCAGTGTGTGCCTTTTTAAACCTTGCTATATCCGTTCGAGAGAAGGTCGGATTCATAAAGGCTTCCTTAGCCTAAGTGATACGCATGACCGGTGTTCAACTGGGTACACTTTATGTTATAGGTCTTTGCATATGAAAAGATCGTGAATCTTAATAATCTTAACAATTGAAATACTGAAAAAAATGGCCTTTCACAGCCTCAGACCGAGGTTTCGATCTGTTTTTCCA
>JACRNF010000029.1 GCA_016219355.1 Chlamydiota bacterium
CAAACTCCTCAAAAACCTTAGCTGATTCCGAGGGAAGAAACCCAAAACTGAGGTTAGTAGCCTCTTTTCCCGAAGAGTACTTTTGTATTAATTATTTTTCAATTGTATTTACTTTTTGAAAAACATATTTTTTGTTCAATCTTAAGTTGTTAACAGATCATTATTTAAGCGAAAAACACATGCTTTTGGAGTTTTTAGCTCAAATTAAATAGGCGTTAAATTTTATTTTAACTTACAAAATGTAATTGCTTGATATTTTCTAACTTGATAGATTTTTTACCTTAAATTGAAAGAAAAAAATATGGATAAAGATTTTATTCTTAAAAAACTCTCTTGCACTAGTTTTGCCAATTTGAATAAAGCATCTAAGATGGTCGGGAAGAATCAGGTTGAAATTAATAGCATTACTCATGACTGTATTGACGCTATTGTTTTTGACCGTTGTTCATATAAAGTTAAAATCCATTTTTCTTCAAAGTTAGATCTCTTTGATCCTAGTTGCGATTGCAATGATGGGAATATGTGCAGGCATGTTTCTGCTGTTTTATTAACTGTTTTTAATAAATCTATGGGAGATCTTTCGGTTGAGAAACCTATGAAGGAAGAAAAGAGTGCTTTGAATCCCGAACTGCTCAATTATTTTAATAAGCTGCAAAGCGATATTCAAGAAAAGCCCGTTTTGGAGCAAAAAATTATAAAAGATGTTTATGCCTATGCTTATTGTTTGGAAGTCTCCGGATATAAAAAAAATCATCTTGGTTTTTATGTGATGTATTCTAGAATAAGAAAAGACCTTTCCTATGGATCTTCCTCAAGAATCTATATAAAAGATCTGCTGTTTTCCAAGACCTCTGCTCAAAAAAAGATGAATATGACGGAATTGGACTGGGAGATTTTTTTTAAGGCTTTGCAAAATGACAACATTTCTTATACCTCCAAATATTCACTGACGGAAGAACTTTTGAAAAAAATGATCGCAACCAAAAGATGTCATTTTGATTCTATATTTACCCCGCCACTTAGTTTTGGTGATGACATTACAGTTGAAATGAATTGGGAAGTCGATACGTCAGGCAATCAGGAATTAGTTTTTAAATACAATGGAGAGCCTATTTCGGTTTTTAATGTCGGAAACTCGGTGCTCTACATAGACCGGCAAAATTTTACTTGTCACCAAGTTAAATCTCCTTTATCAGCCAAAGCCGTTGAATCGCTGCTTCAGATGCCGAAGATTTCTGCAAACGATGCAACCGTTGTAAATGAACATATTAAAAACAAACTTCCTGGTTTAAACTTGCCCAAGCTTTCTGAAGTAAAAACCGATCATTTAAATAACCTAAAAGCCGAAAAAGCCCATATCCTTTTTTCGATTTATGATGTTGGGTATGACTTCAAAAAAGTTTACGCTAACGTTTTTGTCGAGTACCCTCTTTTTAAAGAACAGCTCCCATATATGTTTGTTCAAGGGGGGCAATTGTGTCTTATTTGCGAAAAATTATCCAAAAAAGTGAAAGAAAAAATTTATAATTTTGAACATGATGTCGATTTTTGCCGCAAGGTCATTAAAATAATGATGCAGACAAATTTTAAGCACGAACCCCTTAAAGGACACAAATTAGGCCAGTTTTTCATTAGGGGCGATTATAATCCGAGCTCTTTAAAAAACATATGCATGGATATTTGTGTAAATCTTGTCCCTGAATTAAAAAAAGAAGGATGGGTTGTTGAGTTCTCAAAAGATTTTTTCTTTCAAGATGTAATGACGCCTGATGAATGGTATGGCGATTTAGAAAAAAAAGATGATTGGTTTGATTTGGAACTCGGAGTGTTGATCGATAAAAAAAGAATTAATATTTTACCTCTTTTATCGGAGCATCTTAAAAAATTTGATAAGGAAGCTTTTTTGTCTTCTTTAGATAATAATGTTGATATCCCCTTGGAAAGCGAAGATAAAAAAATTATTTTAGTCCCTTCCAAGAAAATTAAAGCTATTCTTTCAAACTTTATTGAGCTTTTGGATGAAAAAGGGAGCAAAGAAAAAGTAACTTTGAGCAAATGGCAGCTTAAGCAGGTGAGCGATTTTTCCTCTCAAATGGATGTTGCCTGGAAAACCAATGTCAATTTGCAGGAAATTAAAGAAAAACTGCTAAATTTGCAAAATATAAAATCGGTAGAGGCTCCGAAAAATTTTAATTTTGCTTTAAGGGATTATCAAAAAACCGGTCTTTCCTGGCTGCAATTTTTAAAAGAAAATGAGTTTGGAGGCATTTTGGCAGATGATATGGGACTTGGCAAAACTTCCCAAACTCTTGCGCATATAATGCTCGAAAAAGAAAACAACAGGCTGAGCTCTCCGGTGTTAATCGTTGCTCCTACCACTTTAATGGGGAACTGGGCTAATGAAATTAATAAATTTACTCCCTCTTTGTCATTTATAATATCCCATGGCCAAAACAGATTTGAAAATTTTGATAAGCTTAAAAACGTCGATATTGTTTTGACTACCTATCCATTGCTTGCAAGAGATAAAGATATTTTATTAAGCCATCAATTTTACATGCTGATATTAGACGAGGCGCAAAATGTTAAAAATTGCAAAACTCAAGCCCATGGGGTCTTAACCAATATCAAAGCCCAATATCGAATTTGTTTAACCGGAACTCCAATGGAAAATCATTTGGGGGAGCTTTGGTCTTTATTTCATCTCATCATGCCGGGATTTTTAGGGACTAATGAATCTTTTCAAAAGCTTTTTAGAAAACCGATTGAAAAAGCAAATAATCTTGAGCGGAATAAAATTCTATCTAGCCGCATTAAGCCTTTTTTATTAAGAAGGACCAAAGAAGAAGTTTTAAAAGAGCTTCCTCCTAAAATAGAGTCGATTTCAACTATTGAGCTGACCGAAAGGCAAGTTGAATTGTATGAATCGGTTAGAATCGCCATGCATAAAAAAATAAAAGATGCCATTCAAGATAAGGGTCTTGCTAAAAGCCAGATCATAATTTTGGATGCTCTATTAAAATTAAGGCAAATTTGCTGCGATCCAAGGTTATTTAAAAAAGAGGACAGTTCTCTTTCCGAAAAAGATTCAGCTAAGCTTGATTATCTTCTTGAAACCCTGACACAATTAATTGAAGAAAACAGAAAAGTGTTGTTGTTCTCCCAATTTACCAGCATGTTAGATCTAATTGTCCAATCTCTCAATCGATTAAAAATCCCTTTTTCTATTTTAACCGGAGAAACTAAAGACCGAAGAACTCCCGTTGAAGATTTTCAATCAGGCAAAGTTCCTTTGATGCTGATCAGTTTAAAAGCCGGAGGGGTTGGATTGAACCTTACTGCTGCCGATACTGTAATCCATTATGATCCCTGGTGGAATCCTGCGGTAGAAACTCAAGCAACTGATAGAGCGCATAGAATAGGCCAGGAAAAACAGCTATTTGTATATAAACTAATTTCTCAAAGCACAGTAGAAGAAAAAATTTTAAAGCTGCAGGAGCGTAAAAAAAATCTTATCAGCTCGGTGATAAAATCCAATGAAAAAATTAATTTTCAGTTGACCGAAGAGGAGCTCAATTCCATTTTTTCACCTATATCTTAAGGTGCATCTTTAACTAAAAAATTTACTTGCATCTAAAAAAAATAAGACTTTGCCCTAACCTTTTAAGATGCTAAAATAGAGCAATGAATAAAACCAGTATAGCTTTTATTTTAACCAGTGTCTTGAGAGCTCCCTTTTGGGCCCTTTATAACCTTCTGGTTTTTATTTTATATAAAGATCTACATGCTTCGGCTATTGAAGTGGCTTTATTTTTGACATTAAAGCCTGCAATTTCTGTATTGTCCATCTATTGGGGCTCTTTTATAAGTCAAAGAAGAGACAGGCTAATTCCCAATATTATTGTTGGGGGCATTGTTGGTCATTTGCCATTTTTCTTTTTTCCTTTCATAGATAATCCCTGGTTTATTGTAATTTCTGGCATTTTATATATGATGATAAATCGAGGCATCATCCCTGCTTGGATGGAAATTTTAAAAATTAATGTACCTAAATTTTCTCGTGAAAAAGTTTTTTCTTATGGCTCGGCCGTTTCTTATATCGGTGGGATAGTTTTGCCTCTTTTAATTGGGGATCTTTTAGATATTAAGCCGGGGATATGGAGATGGCTCTTTCCTTCTTTTGCACTGCTCAGCTTAACCAGTCTTATTTTTCAATTAAAGATTCCTATTAATAAAGCAAAAATTATTGAAAATAAACCTTTTTCTTTCTCAGAGCAAGTAACCCAGCCTTGGAAAAATATTTGGAAGCTAATTGTTCAAAGAAAAGATTTTAGACAGTATCAAATGGGATTTTTTTTAGGAGGTATGGGGCTTATGATCATACAGCCGATTTTGCCTCAATTTTTATTTGATACTTTAAAAATATCTTATAGTGAACTGGCCATTGCTATTTCAGTCTGCAAAGGCATAGGTTATGCGCTTACTACAAGATTTTGGGCAAACCTGTTGAATAAAATGGAATTTTTTAAATTTAGCTCTATAGTCATCATTATTGCTGCAGCATTCCCTCTAATTTTAATGTTTTCAAAATATAATCTTTTCTGGCTTTATTTTTCATACATCGGCTATGGGATTATGCAAGGGGGAAGCGAGCTTAGCTGGCATTTGTCCGGCCCTGTTTTTGCCAAAAATGAAGATAGTTCCGTATATAGCAATACCAATTTGGCAACCGTTGGCATAAGAGGTATTTTCACTCCATTTTTGGGCGCATTTTTAGCTTCAATATATAGCTCAAGTTTTGTTCTTATATTTGCCTCGGCCCTTTCTTTTTTTGCATTTGCCCACATGATCTTTAATAGCAAAAGAGCTTTGGAAGAAAAAAATCTTTGAACCTATTTCGCCTTAAGATTATTCCCGTTTTGGATTAGTTTCTCGATTCGAGACTGCCACCAATTTTTAAAAGAAGTTTCATCAATATCTTGGGGTGCATAGTTCGATCCCTTTTCATACTGAAGCCCAATAAATTTTATGGAAGGATCAAACAATTTTAATTCTTGCTGAACTTCTGAAAGGTTTTCAGGTTTATTATCCAGCATGACAACAACTCTAGGTGTATAATTGGCGAGCTTAAAAAAAGCAATAAGGACTTTTCCTTTGCTGCATTTATTGGTCAAGATAATTCCTTTATAAAAAAGGGGATAACTATTGCAATAAAATGGCAAATCTTTGAAAACCAAATGTTCTATATTAGGAAAACTATTTTCAAAGCTGACGTTAAAATTCTTTAGGTTTTGATAATACCATTCATCCGATTTTATATTTTCCCCAAGCTCACCGCTAAGAGTAGATGATAAAGCAAGCAATTTGATGTTTTGCTTTTGCAGGTTAGATAGTACTGTAGGAATGGAAGGTTCTACAAGCATTTGGGGATTTTCTTTGGTGGCTAAAGAAAATAAAATATCCTTCTTCTCTTTGCTTAAGGGATCTATCAAATTATGCATGATCTTAGTATGTTTTCGAATATTGGGAACATAAAGAGGAGGAAGATCTACTTGGATCAAGGTATAGTTAATATCGAATAGTACTAAAATTTCAGTTGGCTTGTTTTGAGTTAATAAATTCTCAACTTGCGGAGTTAGGTTTTCAAAAGAATCGATTGCAGTAATGTCAGCTCTCAAAGAGCAAAAATAAAAAAAACCAAATAAGCAAAAAATTAAATGTTTTATACCTAAACAACTTGAAAAATTGGTTTTGGGCTTCAGTGAAAGATCTTGCGATTCAAAGATCGTAAGTGGGTCAATATTAGAAATATGAACCCACTTACGATCATTAAATCCCGAGGCTTTGACGAAGCCGAAAATCCAATTTTTCAAATTGTTTAGGTATAACATAGAAGGCTTTGAAGAAGCCGAAAATCCGATTTTTCAAATTGTTTAGGTATAACATAGAATCCTCTGTTCCAATTAAGTGGGTCCATTTTATCAAATTGGATATTTTTTTAGATTAAAAAAGTAGGTTCTCCACAAACGGGCACTTCACTAACGGCTTCGGTGCTTCCATTTTCAATTTTTAGATCAAGCCATCTACGAATTAATTCTTTACGATATTCAGTTGGATCAAAGTGTACAAAAACTCTTTGAAGTGTCTGTATTATAAAGCATTAAGAGCAGCTCTTAAAGTTGAGGTTACATGTTTTTATTTTCTAAAATCTTTAAAAAAGCACGATTAATATAGTAAATTTCTCTGCCTTTTTTAATTCCTTCAAGAATGCCTATTTTTTCTAATTCTTTTAAGTATAATGAAGCTGTTTGCCTATGAGCAATTTTTGCCTCTTCAAGAAACTTTATCTTGCAATAAGGGTAATAAAAAATTATCTCAATTAATTCTTTTGAAAAAAGTTTAGGTAATTTTTCTTTAACATTTGCAGCTGTTTCATTCATAATTTTTTGTATAGATAGAATTTTTTCCTTTGTAAGATTAGCTGTTTGAATAATTGCTTCTAAAATATATAAAATCCAGTCTTCCCATGCATTTTTTTCAGCAATAGCTCTTAGCTTTAAATAATAATTATGTTTGTTGTCAATAATATACCTTGATAGATAAAGAATGGGCAAATCTAATAGTTTTTTCTCTATTAAATACAGAATATTGATTATTCTGCCGCTTCTTCCATTTCCGTCATAAAAAGGATGTATAGCTTCAAATTGATAATGGATGATAGCTGATTTAATCAAGGGATCTAAATCGTTTTCTAAATAAATAAATTTTTCTAAATTATCTAATTTTTCTCTAATGACGGCTTCTCCTTCAGGCGGAAAATAAACGACTTCTCCAAATGAATTAACTAGTTTTGTCCCGGGTAATTTTCGAATACCAACTTTTCTATTTGTAATGATATCTACAATTTCTTCGAATAAGGATACATTTAGCAATCGTCCTTTTTTTATACTATTGTAGCCATGCCATAAAGCATCTTTATACCTTAAAACTTCTTTTGTATTGGGATCTGTATTTACATTGTTTTCCCCAAAAGCTCTGTATAATTCATCATTAGTTATTACAATGTTTTCTATTTCTGAGGATAATTTGGCTTCTTGAAGTCCAATGATTTGAAGTAAAATTGCTTGGTTAGGAATTAAATTTGCAATTCCTTTTAGTTCAGCAATTTCCTTATTGGCAATAATTGCCTTTTTTAAAATTTGAGGAGTTTCCAAATCACATTTTGGAGGAAGTAAAGGAAGCTCATTAAAAGGTTTATTTGGATCCAAAAATAACTCATTTGTTGATTAAATAAACATATTATTAAAACATGTCGAAAAAATCAATGTTTTTCGACATGTTATTTAAAAGCTATTCATTGTTAATGAGTTAAAATACAACAAAAGTTGAAAACTTAAGAAAAAAATGACTTTAACTTATCTAAAAAGCTCGATTTTTGAGGATGGTTGCCTGGACTTTCCAACTCTTTTAACTCTTCAAAGAGCTCTTTTTGTTTGGATGATAATCTCACGGGAGTTTCAATGTTAAGGCGAACTAGTAAATCGCCAAAGCCATTACCGTGAACATTAGGAAATCCTTTTTCTTTTATGCGTAAAAGTTTAGAGTTTTGAGTCCCTTCGGGAATAATAATTTTGCTTGAGTCTCCATGAGGGGTCGGAACGTCTTTTTTAGTCCCAAGGGCAGCTTCGGAAAAAGTTATTGGGATATCTAAGTAAACATCATCGCCTTCACGAATAAAGGCGTCATGAGGTTTTACTGTGATAAACACAAATAAATCTCCGGCTGGCCCACCACCTTCGCCGGCATCTCCATAGCCGGACATTTTTAAACGCATGTTGCTATCTACCCCGGCAGGGATGTGAATTTTTACATTTTGTTTCTTTTTGATGCGGCCATAACCATGGCACTCGGGGCAGGGATTAACAATAACTTTTCCATTTCCATGGCAACGAGAGCAGGTTGTGGCCATACTAAAAAAACCGCGGCTTTGATAAATCTGGCCGGTTCCTCGGCATGTTGGGCAAGTTTGAATATCTTTAGAAGATTTAGCTCCTTTGCCATCACATGCGTCGCACGCAACATGGTTAGAAATTGCCATTTCTTTATCAGTGCCTGAAATAGCTTCTTCAAATGAGATTGTTAAAGAGACTTTTTTAGAAGTTCCCTTGACCGCTCCCTCATCGGATGTATCAAAACCAAAAAGAGAATCAAAAATAGAACCGCCGCCTCCGCTACCTTCGCCAGCGCCAAAAGCTCCCATAAAGGTTCTAAGGGCTTCTTCCATAGAAGAAAAGCCACCGCCAGGCATTCCACCAAAACCGCCTGATTTAACCGCTTCTTCGCCATATTGATCGTAAGTTCTTCTTTTATTGTCATCGCTCAAGATTTCATAGGCTTCAGAAACTTTTTTAAATTGAGCTTCGGCAGTAGGATCGTTTGGGTTGCGGTCAGGATGAAACTTTAAAGCTTGCTTTCGGTAAGCTTTTTTAATTTCATCGGAAGTAGCATTTTTGGAAATGCCTAAAACTTGATAATAATCTGCCATACAAGTTCGCTTTTTTAAATGAGACTATAGCTTTTTTCTGAATAATCATCAATAGGTTTTAGCAAAAGATGGTGTAAAGTGCTAAAATTTTCTTCTGACAACAGTTTTAGCCCTTTTTCTGGCCGCTTTTGATTTGGCTCTTTTTTTAACAGACGGCTTATCGTAAAACCTATGGGCTTTAGCCGTTTTCATTATACCTTCTTTATCAAGCTTCTTTTTTAAGATTCGAAGCGCTTTGTCGATAGGTTCTCCAATTCGAACTTTAACACTTGGCATGTACTTTGGTCTCCAATTTTTATCTTCATGAGAAAATTATATAAGATTGTTTCATTATTGATCAAGCTTTAGGGCTTTTTAAATACAAAAGATCGATTTTAGAGGCTCTGGAAAAATCCTTTTTTTGAAATTTTTTGTTGGTGATTTCTATAATATGCTTGGGATCATAAGCTCTTTTTTCAATTTTCACTCCTTTAAAAATATCATTTATCCCAATGAGGCTGTTTTCAGGGATAATTACAGTGAAGTCTAAAATAATTTTGCTTAACTCCTCTTTGGTGACAAGCTTTGGGGTTTCATAAGCAATCTCATCTTTTTTCTTTTCCCCATTTAAAATAAAAAATTCATCGCTTCGAGCGTCTAAGACTGTTATAAATTTTCCTTCATTTTGGGGAATATAGCCCATCAGAGAGGGAAAAGTGATTATAGGAATTTTTTTAACATAGCAAAGGGCTTGGACAATAGAGGCTCCCACCCTTAGACCAGTAAAAGAGCCGGGCCCTATTGATACGGCTATGTAGGAGAGGTTGTCCAAAGAAATGTTTTCTTTTTGCATTAGGTTAGAAAGCTCTAAAGATAGATTTTGAGATAGGGGGGCGGTTTGCTTAATTAGGATAATGATGGGTTTTTCGTTGCTAACATAGATTAAGTAGCAAATATCTTGGGAAGTATCTAAAATTAATGCTTGCATAAAGTATTATTTGACATTCAAAATGTAAATTTTGCATAAAAAGCTTAGAATTTATTATAGCAAAGAGTATAAAAAAGCTGTAGCTCAAATTTACTCAGAAATGATAAATTATAAAGATTAATTTTAAGGAGACTTGCTTGATAGACGATAATAATAATCAAAATCCACCTGAAGAAGAGTATATTTCAATACCTTCAAAAGAAGAGACTATTACTGATAGAAAAGATGTTACAATCGGAGCTCCTTATCCTGAGCAGCTATTTATTCTGCCGTTGAATAAACGTCCTTTTTTTCCCGGCATGGCAGCTCCCATATTGATCGAACCCGGTTCTTTTTATGAAGTTTTAAAAATTGTTGCTAAAACTACCCACAAATGTTTGGCCCTTTTTCTAACTAAAAAAGAGAACGCCAACATCTATAAGCTTAATCCCGAAGATATTCATGATGTTGGTATCGTTGCAAGAATTTTAAGAATTATTCCTCTTGAGCAAGGTGGAGCGCAAGTCGTTTTTAATATGGAAAAAAGAATTTCCATAAAAGAAATTGTAAAAGGAAAATATTTAAGCGCTAAGGTTGAGTATCATGACGATCCTCCGCTTAGTCAATTGCCAAGAGAGTTAAAAGCTTATTCCATCAGCATTATTACAACTATCAAAGAGCTCTTAAAATTAAATCCTTTGTTTAAAGAAGAGCTGCAAATCTTTTTGAGCCACTCCGATTTTACCGAACCGGGTAGGCTCGCCGATTTTGCAGTTGCTTTGACTACCGCCACAAGAGAGGAATTGCAAGAAGTGCTGGCTGCCTTTGATCTGCAAAAGAGAATTGATAAAGCTCTCTTGATTTTGAAAAAAGAATTAGATCTTAGCAAACTGCAAACCAGCATCAATCAAAGAATCGAAGCGACCATTTCCAAAGCCCAGCGAGAATTTTTCTTAAGAGAACAGCTTAAGGCCATTAAAAAAGAGCTTGGAGTTGAAAAAGATGACAAGACAAGCGACTTGGAAAAATTTGCAGCTAGAATAAAAGATAAAAAAGTTCCTGAACATGTTTTAAAAGTCATCAAAGAAGAAACTGATAAATTAAGTGCTTTGGAGCTCCATTCTCCTGAATATGCAGTTTGCCGAAATTATTTGGATTGGCTAACAGTAGTTCCATGGGGAACCTTCAGCAAAGAATCCCACGACTTGACCAAAGCCGAGAAAATTTTAGAAAAAGATCACTACGGCTTAAAAGATATCAAAGAACGAATTTTGGAATTTATTGGCGTTGGCAAGCTATCCGGAGGGGTTAAAGGAAGTATTATATGTTTGGTAGGGCCTCCAGGGGTTGGTAAAACTTCGGTTGGTAAAAGTATTGCCAGGGCTTTAAATCGAAATTTTTATCGCTTTTCGGTTGGCGGAATGCGCGATGAAGCTGAGATCAAAGGACATAGAAGAACCTATATTGGCGCTATGCCGGGAAAAATGATCCAAGCTTTAAAAAACACCCAAACCATGAATCCGGTCATCATGATAGATGAAGTGGACAAGATGGGGATAAGCTATCAAGGAGATCCTGCATCGGCTCTTTTGGAAGTTCTTGATCCGGAACAAAATAAAGAATTTTCCGATCATTATCTTGATGTTGCTACTGATTTATCCAATGTCTTGTTTATTGTAACGGCGAATGTCCTGGATACCATTCCTGAGCCTTTGAAAGATAGAATGGAGATCATGCGCCTTAGCGGCTATATTCAAGCAGAGAAAATTGAAATTGCTAAAAAGTATTTGATTCCTCGCAACCGCGACAATATGGGGCTCAAAGTTACTAATGTGATATTTACCAATGGTTCTTTGGCTAAAATTGCGGATGCCTATGCAAGAGAAGCCGGGGTTAGATCGTTGGAAAACAATATTAAAAAGATCATGCGTAAAATTGCTTTGAAAGTTGCTAAAGAAAAAGAAAAGAAAAAAACCATACCTCAAGTGGTTATTACTGAGAATAATGTTAAAGATTATCTTGGTAAGCCCATCTTTACTAGCGATATTTATTATGAAAAAACTCCTATTGGAGTTTGTACCGGAATGGCTTGGACCGCTTTGGGCGGAACTACGATTTACGTAGAAGCTATCAAAGCCCAAGCGGAAAAAACTGAAATGAAATTGACCGGTCAAGCGGGCGATGTTATGAAAGAGTCTTGTCAGATTGCCTGGAGTTTTGTCAACAGCAACGTTGAAAAGTTTGCCAAAGGGATACCATTTTTTGAAAAGTCTTTAGTGCACATTCATATACCTGAGGGGGCAACTCCTAAAGATGGCCCATCGGCCGGTATAACCATGGTAACTGCTTTATTTTCTTTGCTTTTGGACGTTCCTGTTACTAATAGTTTGGCGATGACGGGAGAGATTACCCTAACCGGTAGGGTTTTACCTATTGGTGGCTTAAAAGAAAAATTGATTGCTGCCAAAAGGGCAAACATTAAAAATCTCATTTTCCCCAAAGAAAATGTGAGAGATTATGATGAGCTTGATGCATACATTAAAAAAGGATTAACAATCCATTTCGTTGAAAATTATGACGAAGTGTTTAAGATTGCTTTTCCTAAGGAAAAAATACATGAGCTTCGAAAAGTTTTATCAAAAAAAGATCATAAATCCAAGTGATCTGACGCAAAAAATAGAAGAACTTAAGGCGGCAAAAAAAACTATTGCCACTTTAAATGGTTCTTTTGATCTTTTGCATGCCGGACATTTGCACATTATTTATGAGGCCTCATGTCAAGCGGATGTTTTGATTGTAGCTTTAAATACAGACGATTCGATCAAAAGATATAAAAATGTTAAAAGACCGATTATTCCTTTGGAATATCGCTTAGCAATGATGAGCGCTCTTGCCTTTGTAGATTATGTAACTTATTTTGACGAGACCGATCCCATAAAAATCTTATCAATTATAAAGCCAAACGTCCATGTCAATGGGGCCGAATATGGGGAAAATTGTATTGAAGCCGAAACGGTGAGGGCAAACGGTGGTAAAATCCATATAGTTAAGTTAAAAGAAGGGCTTTCCACATCTAAAATTTTAGAAAAGATCAAAACATGCGTATAGTTGGCAATTTTTCTAAAGAAAATCATGCGAAAAGATTTTCTGTGTTTTTAAGACATGAAGGGATCGAGAACTCAATTGAAATTCAATTCGACCCCGAAAAAAAAGTCTCTAATTATACTATTTGGGTGCTTAATGAAGATGAGCTTGAGATAGCAAAACTTTTATTAAGCGATTTTTTAGAAAATCCCGATGATGATAAATTTAGAGTATCTTTTTCAAAAGAGCCATCACAAGAAAAAGAAGAGCCCTATGAACAACTTGAAAGGCCCCATTTTTTAAAAATAAATTATCCTTTTAAATACACCTATTTCATCATCCTTTTATGCACATTTCTTTTTATCATCGATACTTTTCAAGCGAAATACCTTGAAAAAAAATATAACCTAAAGCAGATGATTTTGTTGACTCCACTTCAAACAGCTCTCTTATTTGATGTTACCAAGTCAAGGACTGAACTGGATAATGTGATTATTCAATATCATTTAGACTCTGAAGAAATGTTAAAAAACCCACCTCCGGACGCTCTGCATGCCCTAACAGAGGTTGATAGAATACCTGAGTGGATAGGGCTCTATGATATTTTGCTTGAAAAGATCAAAGTAAAAACGGACTTTAAAACTCTTTTTGGTGTCCCTTATTTTGAAAAAATACACCAAGGAGAATTTTGGCGGCTTTTAACACCTGTTTTTTTACATGGCGGCATTTTACATATTTTGTTCAATATGCTTTGGGTC
The DNA here is from genome assembly GCA_016219355.1 of Chlamydiota bacterium. GTDB lineage: Bacteria > Chlamydiota > Chlamydiia > Chlamydiales > SM23-39 > JACRNF01. The sequence goes on from JACRNF010000029.1 coordinate 13,334, forward strand.
TTGATCTTAGGAAAGCAAATTGAGCCCAGGATCAGATTTTTAAGATATCTTTTATTGATACTTGCAACTGCCACAATTTCTAATACAGCGCAGTATTTAATGTCAGGCCCTAATTTCGTTGGATATTCCGGAGTCATAACCGGTATGGCCGGATTTATTTGGTCTAGGCAAAAAATAGCCCCTTGGGAGGGATATCCCTTGCAAAAACCGATTATTAATTTTCTTGCGATCTTTATTTTGGCTGTTTTTGGCTTGCAGTTTGTTTCTTTTGTGTTAGAGCTTTTAAATATTCATCTTTTATCTGGTTTAATCATTGCCAATACCGCTCATATTGTTGGAGCTTTAGTTGGCATTATTCTTGGCAGAATACCTTTTTTTGCCTGGAGGGTTGATGAGTGATAAAGATGTAATAATTTTAGGCACATCTTCTCAGCAGCCAACTCGTAAAAGAAGCCATGGGGCTTATCTAATCCGTTGGAATGAAGAGGGGCTTTTATTTGATCCTGGTGAAGGGACTCAAAGGCAGTTTATTTTTGCTAATATTGCGCCTACTACTGTCACTAGGATTTTTGTAAGTCATTTTCATGGGGACCATTGCTTAGGGCTTGGTTCCATGCTTATGAGGCTAAATTTGGACAAAGTGCCCCATCCTGTTCACTGTTATTTTCCAAGGTCGGGAAAAAAAAATTTTGACGCTCTTCGTTATGGATGTTTGTATCATCAGACCATCCAAATAGTAGAACATCCGGTTACAAACGAAGGGATCGTTGAAGAGGATCATATTTTTAAAATTGAAGCGGCTTATTTAAATCACAGTGTTGAAGCTATCGGCTGGCGTATTACTGAAAAGGATAAGATTAAATTTGATAGTGAAAAACTCAAAAAATTAGGAGTTGCTGGCCCTAATGTCTCTATTTTAGAGAAAAAAGGATCTATTCAAATTCAAGATAAAATGATTAAATTAGAAGAGGTCAGCTGGGTAAAAAAAGGGGAGAGCGTTGCGGTTGTGATGGACACCCTTTTTTGTAAAAATGCAATAGAGATAGCTAAAAATTGTAAAGTTTTAATTTGCGAGAGCACTTATTTAGAAGAGCATAAAGAGCTTGCCAAAGAGTATATGCATATGACCGCTAAGGAAGCTGCGATCATTGCTAAAGAAGCTAATGTTGAGCTACTAATATTAACCCATTTTTCGGCAAGGTATCAAGATTTGTCATTATTTAAAAAAGAAGCTGAGGCCATTTTCCCAAATGTCATTGCGGCCGAAGATTTACAAAGAATCCCTTTCCTCAAGTAAAAACATGATAATATCATTTCATAACCACTCTTTATACAGCGACGGCAAAAATAGCATAGAAGAGATTGTTTTAATGGCTGAAAAGCTAAAAGTAGATGCTTTGGGCATATCGGATCATTTTTGTTTAACTAAAAAAGATAAATTTTATCGATGGGCGATGCTAAGAAAGCATCTGGATGCATATATCCAAGAAATTTTAGCTTTTAAAGATCATATCAATCCCAAAGTCTATTTAGGGCTAGAAGCTGACTATGTTGAAGGGATGGAGGGAGATTTAGCAAAAATCGTTAATTCAAAGCCCTTTGATTTTTTAATCGGCTCGGTCCATCTTGTAGATGATGTCGACATTGCTGACAAAGTTGAATTTAATGCGATCAAGTATACCAATGATCAAAAAGAGATTGGGATAAAAAAATACTGGGACAGTGTTAGAAAAATGGCAGAGTCTAAAGTATTTAATATTGTTGGACACATTGATCTTTACAAAAAATTTGGACTTTATCCAGATGAAGATATATCAAAGGAGATTGATTTAGCTCTTCAGGCTATTTTAAAAGCCAACATGGCAATCGAGGTGAATACTTCAGGGTATTTTGCAGGATGTAAAGAGCAATATCCGTCTGAAGCCATTTTAAAAAAAATTAAAGAATATAATATTCCGATAATTGTAAATGCTGACTCTCATGATGCTGAGCATTTATGTCGTGGTTATGAAACGGTTTATCCTCTATTAAAAAAATTAGGGTTTTCAAAACAGGTATATTTTATCAAACGTAAAATGGTTGTTACCGATCTTTAATAGAAATAATTTAATCAATCTTAGGAGGATAATTTAATGTTAGATATATCAGTAGTTTTAGAGCGTCACCCATATTTTTTTATGGCTGGATTAACTGGAGCGTTATTTGGGTCTGATTTTTCTTCAAGACCGGACCTAAAAAGTCGAATATTAGGTCTGATCTTGAATTTTTTTTTATGGGCTAACGTGTACTATGCACTATTTGGCTCTGACTCCTATATTGAATCTTACAAAGAAATAATAAAAAAAGGTTCCAAATCTCAACAATTTACTCAAAACGCGTTAGCTATCTTATTAGGACGGGAAATAATACCGGAGCATGCATGAAATTAACAATTGCTGTCGTCTAACTATAAATCTGCAATCATTTTTAAAGTTACCAAAAAAAATTTAGCCTTTTTCAAAAAAATTAAGCCTGAAAGTAGGCCTTTTAGATACAAGTTTTTCTACAAAAAGTTAATTTTTATAACATATTTGTCCTTAGGCGGTTATGAAATTCTTGTATAAAATAGGTAGGTGTTTTATACTTAGGATGTATAAAAGACCAACCTGTTTCATACATGGAAAGAGAATTAAAAAAAGTATTAATTAAATGGAAAAATAGCCCTTTAAGAGCTCCTCTTATTGTCAGAGGTGCTAGGCAGGTTGGGAAAACCTATATTATTCAAGATTTTGGAAAAAGCGAATTTAAAGATATAGTAACAATTAATTTTGAAACATCATCCACTTTTCACCGCTGCTTTGATGTAATGGACGCTGTTGCTATTATCAACGAGATCGAACTCATTTTAAACATTCGTATTATCCCTCAGGAAACTTTGCTTTTTTTAGATGAGATCCAGCAATGTCCAAAAGCGTTGCAAGCTCTAAGATATTTTAAGGAAAACCTACCCGATTTACATGTTATAGCAGCCGGTTCTTTATTGGAATTTGCTTTACATGATGATGACTTTTCCTTTCCGGTAGGCAGAGTGCAATTTGTTAGATTCTATCCACTCTCTTTTGAAGAATATCTACATGCTTGCAAAGAAACGTCTTTGAAAGAAAAATTATATGAATTTGATTTGAAATCTTTGCCTCCTGCATCGTTGCATCTGCATTTAATGAACCGCATAAACGAATATTTTGTTGTTGGAGGAATGCCATCGGTAGTACTTGCGTATTTAAACACACGTTCATTTTTAGAAGCTAAATATGTTCAAAAAGGCCTATGGGATTCTTTTGAAAATGATTTTGGCAAATATGCCCAAAAGTTTCAGCATCGCCATCTTAAAAAGATATTTACTGAAGTTCCCAGGCTTATAGGATCTCATGTAAAATATAGCAGAATCGATCCTGATTTGCCCAATCCGGCAAGAGATATGAAACGAGCTATCGAACTTTTAAAATTGGCAGGACTATTGCATGTGATTTCAGCCTCATCAGCAGGATCGGTTCCTTTGCTTTATGGGTTAAAAGAAAATATTTTCAAAATGATATTTTTAGATATTGGGCTAGTTGAACAAGCTATGAATATTGATCCAAATTTTCCCGGATTGATGAGCGGACCATTAGCTGAACAGTTTGTCGGACAAGAATTTTTAGCTACGTCAGATCCTTTTCTGGAAACAAAACTTTTTTTTTGGACACGTGAGCAAAGCTCGGCCGAGGTTGATTATCTGATTGAACATAAAGGGATTATTTATCCCATCGAAGTCAAATCTGGGACTTCGGGCAAACTAAAATCTTTGCAAATCTTTTTAAACGAAAAAAAAGCTCCTTTCGGAATAAAAATTTCTCAAGAGCCGCTCAATTTTTCAAAAAACATTCTTTCCGTCCCTTTTTATCTTATCGCTCATTTAAGAAGATTGATAGATTCTATTAACAGACAAAACGGCTCTTTAGATAACCTAAAAAAAATACTTATATAATTTTTATTTGTCTTCTAATCTCAGATGCCGCAATAGAAAATGCGCAGGCGACATTAATAGAATTTTTAATCCCAAGCATTGGTATTTGGAGGATATAATCAAGCTTATTTAAAACCGGATCCGAAATACCATATTCTTCATTGCCAAAAATCAGAGTAAATTTTTCCGGAAAAATAAAATCATAAAGAGAAATAGCCTCTAAACTAGTATCAAAACCAATGAGCGGTCTTGTAAGATTTTCGATAGCAACATTGTTGTAGCAACTGACGTGTTTTGATGAGCCCATGGCAGTCTTGGTCACCTTTTCATTGTCAACAAATGGGGTTTTTTCAGAAAAGTAAATGGAGCCTATTCTTAGCGCTTCGTTGGTGCGGAGTATGCTTCCTACATTGTATGCCGAGCGAATATTGTCTAAATAAATGCAATTTTCTAAAAAAGGGGCCTTGGCCTCTTTATCTTGAGTCGTTAAGGTTGGTAAAAGATTGTGCTCTCTTAAGTTCATTTTAGCCATTTTTAAATGAAAGTGATATTGATCTGAAACCTCTTTTAGATTTTTAGGATAAAATGGCTCAATATTCATCCAATGAAGAAATGAAAGGTATTTTTCAACTTTATCAGGGGATTCTTTTTGTTGAAGCAAATCCTCATAAATCGATTTTAAAAGCTCCAAACATTTTTTATGCTGAAGCGGGAGTTCAAAAGCAAAAAATTTTCTTTTTGTGAAGTTCATGGACTATTTTTTTCTAGCAAGATATTCATCCAAATTGCCCAAAAATAAAGATAACCCCTCTTTATCAAAGGCTAGTATTTTAGTGGCAACTTTGGAAATAAGGTCTCGATCGTGCGATGCAAACACCACAGTTCCTTTAAATTCATTAAGGCCCCAAGCTAATGCCGAGACCGCTTCTAGGTCCAAGTGATTATTAGGCTCATCCAAGATCAAAGTATTAGGCTGAGTTAACATTAAAGCAGAAATAATTAGCCTTGCGGTTTCTCCGCCGGATAAAGCAGAGACCTCTTTAAAAGCGTCGTCTCCGCCAAAGAGCATTTTTCCTAAAACCCCTCGGATGTCTTGGTCATAGCTGTCAGGCTTTTTAGTTTTTAACCAATCAAAAAGATTTGTCCCTTTCTTTTTTTCTACAAGGTCGGTGTGAATTTGGGGAAAATAACCTACTTTTACCATATGGCCTAAAGCTACAGATCCTTTATCGGGAGATATTACTTGGGCAAGTAATTTTAAGAGGGTGGATTTGCCCATACCGTTGTTGCCGATAACTGCGATTTTTTCACCCCGTAAGATGTCGCAGGAAAAATCTTGCATTATCTTTTTTTCATCGTAAGATTTGTAGCAGTTTTCAATTTTAAAAGCTATTTTGCCCGATTGCGCATCTGGTAGGATAAATCGAATGTAGGGCCTTTGAATATTGGATTTTTTTAAGTCCTGAGGCTGCAGCCTATCGATCTCTTTTAAACGGGATTGTACTTGCGAAGCTCTTGTTCCCGCTCCAAATTTAGCTACAAATTCTCTTAGCTGGGCTATCTTTTTTTCTTTGTTCTTTATATCGGCCTCTGACCTTTCCCTGACGGAGGTTTTAGTAACAACCATCTCATCATAGTTGCCGGGATAGAGAATAACGGTTTCATAATCGATATCGGCAATATGTGTGGTAATGGCATTTAAAAAGTGCCGGTCATGGCTGATAACTATGAGCGAACCGGAATAATTTTTTAAAAAAGTTTCCAGCCAGGAAATAGATTCTAAATCTAGGTTATTGGTCGGCTCATCTAATAATAGGGCTTTTGGCTTGCCGAAAAGAGCTTGGCAAAGAAGTACTCTAAATTGTCTATCCAAAGGAATAGAGCCCATTTTTTCATAATGCATGTCGCCATAAATGCCCATGCCTGAAAGAAGCTGCTCTGCTTCAGATTCAGAAGAGTAGCCATCTTCTTCAGCAATCACCTCTTCGATCTCGCCTAGCCTAATGCCGATCTCATCGGTCATTTCTTCTGTATAAAGAAGTTCTCTTTCGGATAAAGCCTCCCAAAGTTTTTTATTACCCATGATGACGGCATCGATGACTCTAAATTCGGAAAAACTTTCAATATTTTGTTTTAGAAAACCAACCTTTTTAGGTAGGAAGACATTGCCGCTGGTTGCTTGCTCTAATCCCATCATGATTTTTAAAATGGTCGATTTTCCGCATCCATTGGGACCTGTCAAACCATATCGACATCCATCGTTAAATGTCATGGTAACATTTTCAAATAATACGCGAGATCCAAACGATTTGGATAAATTGTCTAAAGTAATCATATTTTTAAAAAATTAAATTGTAGGTATTATAGCAAATAGACAAATGCTGCACAATGAATAAACCTCAGTTTTCATGTTTAATCCCTCAGAATCTGATAAGATTTTTGAGGAGTTTGGTTTCTTTTTTTTGGGGAAAATAGCCAAAGGTCCTATTTTCGAAGAAAAAAGGAATCAAAACTGCAAAAAGATTGCTGATTCTGAGGGATTAAACATGAAAGATGAGGTTATATGGAATATTTAGCTGCTATAAACCAATTTTTAAGATATTTAGGTGTGGTAAAAAACGTATCCAAGCACACTATCAGAGGATATAATATTGATTTGCAAGATTTTAAAGAGTTTGTGCAAAAAAATATTTTAAAAAATAATGAAACCGAATTTTCTTTAGATATCATTGATAAATGGGTGATTAGAGAGTTTTTGATTTTTCTAAGAAATGAAAAAAAGAAAAATTGTACCATCATGAGAAGAATATCTTCTATGCGCTCTTTTTTCAAATATTGTTTTAGGGAAAAACAGGTTCAAATAAATCCAATTGAAGATATCGATAGCCCTAAAAAAGAAAAAAGGCTTCCTAATGCTATAAATTATGATCAAGTTTTGCATTTATTCAATATGCCCGATTTAAACACTTATCTAGGTTTAAGGGATAGAGCAATAATCGAGCTTTTTTATAGCTCTGGACTAAGGCTCTCTGAGCTTGCTGCATTAAACAGAGATGACATTGATGTAAATTCTTTAATGATCAGTGTTATGGGAAAAGGCAAAAAACAAAGGGTTGTCCCGATTACTAAAACGTCCCTTAAGTGGATATTAGATTATTTAAATCATGAAAGCAGAAGCGTTGATAGCAAAGAGCATTTTAAACAAAATGATCCTAAAGCGATTTTTTTAAATAAATGGGGAACTAGAATAACTGTAAGGTCCATAGATCGCAATTTCAAATTTTATCTAAAAAAAAGTGGTTTGAGCGCTAAAATCACACCTCATACTATCAGACATACCATTGCTACACATTGGCTAGAGAAAGGTATGGATTTAAAAACGATCCAGATGCTCCTTGGCCATAATTGTTTGGCCACAACTACTATTTATACCCATGTCTCATGTAAGTTGAAGCGAGAGGTGTATGATAAGACTCATCCTAGGGCTTAAAAGAACTCACAATTTTCAACATATTTTGGGACACAATCATAAACTTTAGGATAATTAGAAATTCACAAAAAGATGCTATATTTGTGAAAAATGAAGTCATTTGAAACGGACTAAAAGGCCCAATTGATAGAACCTTTTACCAGCCAAACATTGTAATTATCGGTGTTTTTATATAATCCGCCTAAAAAGTCAATATTTAAAGAAGTGTTGACTAAGTATCTAAAATAAGCGTTGCCGCTATTGGCTTGAAAGCTATGCTTTGGCAATACTTGCGGAGCTGCTATAACTTCCGGAGTAATAGCCCTGGTTTCGTTTGTCAAATCGAGAGTTGTCCTCCAAAGATGAGTGTAATTAAGCTCAAAATAATAATGAGGGAGCCATTCTTTGGAAACTGCTAAGATCAGGCTATTGTCGGTCTCACGCTTATAAGAATAATAATCAAGGTTGATCCGATCTAATTTTTTGTAATCATAGATATATCTAGCGGTCCAATTGCAACCGAACTTTTTTTTCCCAAGTCTTGCCCAAAGGGTGTATTCATATTTGGTATTGTTGATTGGATTTATATAAAGGGCTAAATAGCTGCTTGCTCCAACTCCGCAAAGAGGTGGTTTAAATCGATACTCATAAAGCGCATTCATTTGATACCGCCTTACAAAAAAAGCAAAAATATTTAAAAAATTTCTAGCTATAAAGAGGTCTTTATATCCGGTTATTAAGAAAAAGTGGCTTGGATGAGAGTATTTGAATGAAAAAGCGGGCTCAAAATCCACTTTTTTTTGAAACGGAAAAAGATTGTAGGAGTTATTTATCCCATCAGTTAAATTTGCTGCAAAATTAAAGGTCCAGTATTTCTTAAAAAAGACATCAGCCCCAAGCGAATAGACAAAAATATTTACGTTATAGTTATTTTCATTGGCGATTAAGTTAAACTGCTGCTGGGGAGCATAATGAAAAGCTCCAAATGGTCTAAAATGATCATTAACGGGCCAAAATAAAACAGCCGCCTGATCCAAATTATTCAATTGGACCGTCTTAATTTTTAAGACCAGATCGCTCTCTCGTTCTTGATCATAAAATGTTGAAATATAAATAGAAGGATCAACATATCGTTTTACTTCGCTGAGCTCTTTTTTTAAAAAGCCATTTTCGGGATCATGTTTTAAAGCTAAAGTAAGATGTTTTTTCAGAAGAATCATTGAGCCCTTGTTTTAAATAAATTTCGGCTACTTCATTTTTTTCTTCAGCATAATAAACTTTGCCAAGCAAAATTGACGCTTCGGTATAATTGGGCATTTTTTGAAGAATGATCAAGAGCTCTTTTTCAGCCTTTTTATACTCTTTTTTCCAATAATACATTCTAGCAAGAGCAAGCCTTGTATCTTGATCATCAGGGTTTATTTCAAGCGATCTTGTTAGATATTTTTCTGCCTCGTCCCATTTTTTTAAAATTGAGTAAATGCGGCCCAAGCGATACATGAAATAGGGATTATCAGGATATTTTGATAATAATTGTTCAAATATACTAGCCGCTTGCTGAAGATTTTGATCTTTTTCAGCTTCATTTGCTTGAAAAACTAGAGGATTTTCTTGTGGATTTTCCGATGAGATTTTTGTTTCTTGGGGTAAGGAATTTTCATTGCAAGCAAGATGCAGAGGTAAAAGGAAAACGAAGGCGATAATGATTTTTAAAAGAGATTTTTTTTTCATTTCAAGAGCAATTTTTTATCTAAAATAAGTTATTGCAAATGGATGGATAATATTCAACTAGATCTTTTATACCCAAACAACCTGAAAAATTGGGTTTTCGGCTTCGTCAAAGCCTCAGATCTTTCACTGAAGCCCAAAACCAATTTTTCAGGCTGTTTGGGTATATTGAAGAATTAGCTTGATTAAAATATTTTTTACGCTATTTTGAAATAGAGGGTTTCTATGTTTTTTAAGACATAAAAAAAAGGTGATAATTTGAATTTAAAATTGTGGGAAAAGATCCATAAATGGGTCGTGATGCTAGGCGCCGGAGCTTGCATTTTGATCGGCCTTATCGGCCTTATTGGCTGGCATTTTAGTATTCCTTCTTTGCTTCAGGTTATTTCAGGGCATGCAGCTATTCGATATAATGCCGCTTTTTTATTTTTACTGGCCGGCGGTTGTCTGTATTATAATCTTTTTGTCACAAAGGGATTTAACCTACCTAGATTCTTGGCCTTCATTTTTATCAGTATCGGCATTTTAACGATTATTCAATATCAATTTAATCTTAACTTAAGCGTGGATACTTTTTTGATTGGTCTTTTTGTAAAAAAACCGCTTTGGGGATTTTCTTTGCGGGTTACTTTCTTAGGAGCAATTTCCTTTGTATTAATGGGAATTGTTTTTTTGATTTTTTCACCTAAAAAATTTACCAAAATCAAAAGTGCTTTTATCACTATTTTGGGTTTAGTGATCATAAACGTCGGTATTTTAGGTTTTATTAGTTTTTTGATTCCTATAGAGACTAATATTTTTAATTATAAAGTTGCGACTGCAATGTCTTTTTGGTCCGCTTGCAGCTACTTTTTTATGGGGCTCTCCTTTATTTCTTTAGCGGGCTTTTACAATATTAAGAATAACATTAATTTTTTCAAAGTTAGGCCTTTGTTAACTGGGGCCACTGCTATTATTTTATCAATATTAATTGCTTTTGGTTTATATGTTGAAAAAGTTCACCTTTTTGAACAATTTTTTAATAATCAATTGTCTTTAATAAAGACAACGATTATTCAAAATTTTGAGCAAGAAATAAATAATATTTCTGACATTGTCAAAGAATTAGAAGCTAATCAAAAAAGCTTAAATGAACATGATTGGGAGAAGTATTCAAATTTTTACATGTTGCAACATTCAGAAATTAAAGCCATTTATTTGCTAGATAATGACTTTAAGGAAATAAAGGCTATTTCTTCTCAAAAGGAGAATGTAAAACAATCCTTTGAGTTAAATGAAAACATTAGGCAAAAATTAAGCACTCCTTTTGAGGATAATTTTTTGATTCAATATGACTCATCAAAGGAAATTGTAGCTTTTATAACTTCAGCAGAGATCAGAACAAATCAAAAAGGATTTTTTGTCGTTATTTCTGATTCTAAAAAGCTTTTCGATGAATTATTAAGCACAATCAAAGGAGATTTTCAAATAGATTTATTTGCAGATAAAGAACGGATTTATGAATTTAACACCGAGGTCAAACCTGATAAATTTTGGGTTTGGCAAGATGTAATAAATGTTCATGGCCTTGATCTAACCATTAAAATATTTCCTTCCGAAGCGCTTGTTTTAGAAAGTTTGAACAAAGCTTCTATTGTAATTGTTTTTAGCATTGGATTCATCGTGGCTTTTTTTTTATGGCGAGTTTCAGCGTTAATTGAGAAGAGCCGCTTGCAAGTTCTTGAAATAACCAAAATTAAGAACTATATCTCAGAATATAAAGATAGATTATCTCTTGCCATTAAAGGAGGTAAAATCAGTAGTTGGGTGATTGATTTAAAAACCCAAGAGATTTCATGGGATGAATATGCCTATGTCAATTTTTTTGGAAGAGATCCCGATTTTATTTTACCCAAAAATTTAGCAGAGCTCTTGAAATATATACATCCTCAAGATCAAAGACGTTTTGAGGATGAAATAAAAATGTATGGCAAAGAAGTTTTAATTACGGTGTTTAGGGTTATTTATCCTGAAGGTAAAGCTCGTTATCTTAATACCAAGTGTACTTTATTTTATGATAAAGAGGGAAACCCTTATAAACTAGCGGGAGTATGCATAGATATTACCAAAGAAAAGATATTTGAAATAATTTTAGAAGTTCAAATGCATATTGCAAAAATTTTAAGTGAAGCAGTATCGGTAGATGAAGCAATCATTAAACTTATACAACTATTAGGAGAAGCTTTAGATTTGGCGATGGTTAATTTTTGGAAGAAAGATAATGCATTAGAAGTTATAAAATTGCAGCAAAGCTGGAATGATCCAAATTTAAATTTGACTGAATTTATCAGCGTTTGTAAAAATCATCCTTTTGCTAAAGGAGAGGGATTTCCTGGCGAAGTTTGGGAGCATAAAAGAGCTATATGGTTTCAAAATGTTAAAGAACAGTGTAAATGCAAAAGAATAAAAAAAGATGATGCGGCGGTTTTGAAATCGGCTTTTGGTTATCCTATTAGCTATAACGGAAATTTTGTTGGAGTGTTTGAAGTTTTTAATAAAACTTTTTTTGTAGAAGAAATAAATGAATACTTGTTATATATTGCTGATTATATCAGTTATGAACTCGGGAGGTTTTTAAGTAGAAAAAAAGCTGAAGAATCGCAATCGCAGCTCGCTGCCATAATTTTATTTGCAAGGGAGCCTATTTTTGTTTTGGATCTAGTTGGAAAAATTATTACTTGGAATAAAGGAGCTGAGCAAACTTTTGGGTTTTTAGAAAGTGAGATAATCGGAAAATCAATTGAAACCCTCTTTGCCTTTGAAAAACAATCAAATGTTAATACCCTTGTTGAAAAAATTAAGGGAGGCTTGCCAATTTTAAACCTGGAAATTGATTTGCATGGCAATAATGGAAAAAAAATCACCGGGCTTATGACCATTTCTCCAATGAAAAAAGAAAATATGATTATCGGCGCTTGTGTGATTATACAAGACATTACCGAGCTAAAACTTGCCCAAGAAGAGAATCTTAAAAATCAAAAGAAATATCAGATTTTTCTTGAATCGGCCAGCGATTGGTTTTGGGCAATGGATAAAAATAGAAAAATTACCTTTTCCAGCCCAAGCATAAAAACTATTTTGGGATATGAGCCTGAAGAAGTAATCGGCATGGATATGTTTTTACTTTTAGGAGATGAAAATATTGAAGAGACTAAAAAAGAATTTCTAAACCATCTTGATAATAAAAAAGGATGGCTTAATAAAATAGCGCGCTGGAAAACAAAAGGGGGGAGCATAAAGTGGTTGGAGTGCTCAGGCGAGCCAATGTTTGATGAAAATAATAATCAATGATATATTAGAAGTGCAAAGGCTAGAATCGGAAATGTTTGAAATGGACTTTAAAAAAATTAATGTGGAAATGCTGTTAAAAGAAGCAATAGAGGCAAATATGTCTCTTGCGCTAAATCGTGAGGTGGAATTAGTCTTGGAAAATTGTCCTTCTGATTTAGAAATTTTAGCTGATTATAAACGAATGATGCAGGTGATGACTAATTTAATCTCTAATGGGCTCAAATTTTCACCGCGCGAAGGAAAAATATTTTTTAGAGCAGATAAAATCGATAAAATCATCCGGATCTCAATTCAAGATCAAGGGCCCGGCATAGAAGAAGGTATCAAGACCACTATTTTTGAAAAATTTGTCAAGGGAGAACCTTTGGGCCAGACCATGATTCCTGGGACGGGTCTAGGTCTTTATATTTGTAAAAACATTATTGAAAAACTTGGCGGAACAATTAATTTTACTACTAAAAAAGGTCAAGGGACCACCTTTTATTTTGATTTGCCAATGGCTACATAAGCCCTTTTTAAGGAGAAAATATGGCTAAGTCTTTAAAAAAATTGCTAATCGTAGATGATGATCAAGACATTATAGATATTATTCAAATAGCTTTAGAAGAGATGCCCGGGGTCCAAATAAAATATTGTCTTTCGGCAGAATCAGGGATAAAAGAGGCTCTATCTTTTCAGCCAGATTTTATCTTAATCGATGTGATGATGCCGCATATGGATGGAATAGCGATGTTAAAAGCTATGCGGCTAATTCCAGCTTTAGCGAATGTTCCTGTCGCTTTTTTGACTGCAAAGATTCAAAAAGAAGAGATTGATCAGTATCATAAACTTGGGGTTAAAGAGATTATCACTAAACCTTTTGATCCTATAACTTTGGCAGATCAAATTTTAAAAATTTGGAAAAAAAATCAATAGCTGAAAACAAATTGGAGATTTTTTGGGACTAAAAATGAAATCGACGGGCAATAAAAAATCTTTAGACAAAATTTTAGAGCTGGAAGTTAAAAAATATAGAGAGACTATTCCACAAAAAATTGCTGCGCTAGAAAAATTAATCACCAAGGCAAAATCGAAATCTAATGAATCTTCATTTCAAGAACTTGAATATGCTTTTCATAAACTAGCCGGTTCAGCCGGAACTTATGGATATGGCAAGGTGAGTGAGATAGCCAAACAGATTGTTGGGAAAATTCGAGAGTGGCTTTTGCTTTTACCCAAAAAAGAGATAAAAAAAGCTCAGATCAAAGAATTGCAAGATTTATTCAGCTTGATCAAAGAAGAATTTAAAGCCAAAGAAGTTAGCCTTGTAAAAGAAGAAGCCATCTTCCCACTACCGATAAAACAACTAAAATTTAGTCTGGATCTATATATTTTAGATGGGGATGATGATTTTTTACGGATGATTGCAAAAGAAGCCAAAAGTCGAAATTTACATATACAAGCAGAGTCTGATCCTGAAAAAGTATGGGACCAAATAAAATCTAAAGAATTTAATCCTCGCATTTTTATTGTCGGTCCCTGTTATTATGAAAAAATCGATAAAAACTTAAGAAAATCACGCCACAAAAAGCAACCTATCGATCCTTATGAAATAATCGATGAATATAGAAAAAATCATAAAGAGGGTGTTGTTGGGGTGATTTTACCTGAAGTGGATTTTCAGCAACGGATCGCAGCCATCAAGAAAAAAATCGATTATATTTTGGAAAAGCCCTGTTCGGTTAAAAATTTATTAAATATTGCCGAAAGCGTTATCCCAACCTATTTTGTAAAACCTCTAAAAGTCATGGTTTTAGATGATGATGAAGATATCTGTTTATTTATTAAAGATGCTTTAGAAGAGATCAATGTCAAGGTTGAGACTCTTTGCCAAGCAGGAGTTTTTTTTAAGCAGCTGAAAAGCTTTGTGCCTGATTTACTTTTTTTGGATTTATCCCTTGTTCATTTCAATGGCCTTGAAATTTTACAAACTATTAGATCTGACGCTCGCTTTAAAGACCTTCCGGTTATAGTTATTACGGCGTACTCAGATGTTGAGACTATTAAAAGAGCCTACATGGCCAAAGTAGATGATTATATTACTAAACCTTTGGTTAAGGGAATAATACAATCAAAAGTGATGTATTTTGCGAGAATCTTATCTTTTAAAGAGATCATTCAGACTCAAGATTTCTTGACCGGTTTATATACCGAACATGCCTTTTTATACTTGCTAGCCCAAAAATTTGAAAAAATCGGTTTAGAAAAAAAGGAAAGTTCGATCGCTATAATTGGGATTGATAAATTTGATGCTATTAATACCACAGAGCAAGCTGAAATGGCGCTTGTTGAAGTTGCCAATTCTTTAAGCGAGACTTTTAAAGCTTTTGAGCTGATTGGTAGAACAAATAAAAATGATTTTATCATTTTTTTAGAAGGGATACGGGGCCCTTTAGCTTTATCGCTTGTCACTAAATTTATAAATAATGTCGATCTTGAAATTGCTTTGGCCAAGAAAAGCAAAAGATCTTTAACTTTAAGCGGCGGCGTTTCGATTTATCCGCTAGATGGAAAAAATTCTTTAGAATTAATAAAACTAGCCCAAAAATTTCTTTCGAAAGCTAAAAAAATTACCAATACTGTGGTTGGATCTTCCAAAGCGAAAACGATCTCGTCGATTATTCAAGAGGTTTTTATTTTGGATGATGATTTAGACATTCAAAGGCTGCTTAACTTTGCTTTTAAAAGAGAAGGGTTTAAAGTCACTTTGGCAGGAAGTTTTAAAGAGGCTGTTTTAAAGTTAAGAAATAGGCAAGGAGCGGAGCTTCCCGCCCTTTGTATTTTTGATAGGATGCTTCCCGATGGGGATGGTTTAGAACTTTATCGAAAATTAAAAAAGGAATTTGTTAATTTTCCAGCAGTAATGTTTTTATCCAAACTCTCTAATGAAAAAGATGTAATTTTAGGACTGAAAGAAGGGGCTATTGATTACATTACCAAACCTTTTAGTATTCAGGTACTCATGCAAAAAGCTCTAAAGCTTTTAGAGGGCTCCTGATGAATTTATACCCTTTTTTACAAAAGATCATCGATATTGCCAAGTTTGAGTTTTTGTTAGTAATAGTTGTTATTCTATTGCTTTTTTTTGCTCGTATCATACTTACAATAAAACAAAAAAGAGAGGAAAAATTAAAAAAGACAATAACAAATCTTTTGTTAGAAGCTATTGAAAAAGAAAAAATAACTGTTGTTAAACATATACCCCAAAAATGTTTAAAGCCAAAAATGCTCTTAAGTGTTTTGGAAAACCTGGACTCTAAATTTTCAGATAAAGTATGGGTCAATATAAAAGAACAGCTTGTAAAAAACAATTTATCACCGCTTGCTAAAAAATGGGTCAAAAGTTCCAATTGGATGAAGCGGAATTTTGCTGCCAGATGTTTTGCCTTAGCGCCCCAAATTGAAAATGAAAGTGAAATTATTCACCTTTTAGGCGGTCCTATTCCTTTGGTTAGGCTAACTGCGATAGAACCGGCCGTCTATTTAGGAACAAATGCATTACTGCATGCCTTTTTTCAAGCGATGAGTAAAGAGCCTGAGAGAGGAAGATATCCCTATCGTGATGCAATTTTAAAAGGGCAAACATTTGTTTTTTCTTGGATAAAAGAGCAATTGATACAGGAGAAGGATACTAAACTTAGATACATATACTTGGATATTTTGAGCGCAAAATTTGATAGCTTTGTTTTAAAATTTATTAAAAAAGATTTGAGATCTTCGCATAAAGATCTTCGTCTAAAAGCGGTAACAGTAGTTGCGAGTTTTCCCAATGAAAAATCTGTTTCCTTGATTTTATCATTGATCAATGATCCTAATCCTTTAATTAGAGCCGAAGTAGTCAAAGCGCTTCCCAGTTTCTTGAATGCAAGGGCTATTCCTAAATTGAAAAAAGCTCTTTTAGACAAAGATTGGTGGGTAAGGTTATACGCCGCTTTAGCCTTGAAAAAGCTAGGAGTAAAAGGAAGAAAAATTTTGCTGTCGCAAGATAAAAAAAAGCATTTGAAAAGTTATGAAGTTGCTCAATACGTTTTAGCATTAGGCGAGATTTAATTATGCCTTGGTATAACCCTTTTTTATTGTGGTCTAATATTATTATCTTTCTATATTTTTTATTGGTTCAGATAACTTATTTAGTTTTGCTCATTTTTGCTATTTTCGAGCTTTATAAGCGAGTCAAAGAGATAAAATTAGAAAACTATGAAAAATTTTTACATTCCGATTCGGCTCCGGCCATATCTCTTATAGTTCCAGCTTTTAACGAAGAGCACTGCATTGTTTTTAATGTAAAACATTTGCTCAATCTTTCTTATCGGTATAAAGAAATAGTGGTGGTCAATGACGGCTCAACTGATAAGACATTAGAAATCTTGATCAACGTTTTTAAATTAGTTAAGGTTGCTCCAACTGTATTACCCAAGCTAAAAACTAAAAAAGTGAGACAGTATTACAGGTCTAGAGAATATCCTAATTTAATTGTGGTAGATAAAGAAAATGGGGGGAAGGTTGATGCTAATAACGCCGGTATTAATGCGGCAACATCTCATTATTTTGCAACAATAGATGCCGATACCGTGATCACTGATCAGGGGCTTGAAAAATTAATACGCCCATTTATGATGACTCCCAATACCATAGCTTGCGGCACTACTATCGGTATTGCCAATGAATGTGAAATTGAAGGAAATAGGATAAAAAAAATTTCGTTTCCTAAAAGCTTTTTACCCGGAATCCAGGTTGTGGAATATTTGCGGGCTTTTTTATTTGGCCGGCTTGGATGGAACCACCTTGGAGGATGTTTGATCATTTCGGGCGCCTTTGGATTATTTGATAAAGAGGTAGTTATTGCAAATGGAGGCTATAAATTAGAAATAGGAGATGATGTTGAGATTATTGTTAGGCTGCATAAGAAGATGAGAAAAGCTAAAAAACCGTATGTTATTACTTTTATTCCCGATCTTGTAGCTATGACCGAAGCTCCGGCAACAATTCCGGCTTTGTTTAGGCAAAGAGAAAGATGGCATCGAGGGCTTATTGATGTAATGTGGCGTAATATCGATATGTTTTTTAATCCCCGCTATGGAAAAGTTGGGATGATTTCCGTTCCTTATTTTGTGATAATCGAGAGTTTATCCCCCATTGTTGAAATTTTTGGCTATTTTATAGTTGCGATCAGCTGGTCTTTAGGGATAATCAATTGGTATTTTGCCCTTTGGTATTTTTTACTAGCATTCGGATTTCCTTTGGTCTTAAGCTCTATTTGCATGCTTATGGCCGATCTTAGCTTTGGCTGGTATTTTTCTTTAAAGAACATTTTTAAGATATTTATTTGCTCAGTTTTAGAGCAAGTGGGATATAGGCAAATGCTAGTATTTTGCCGTTTGAAAGCCTTTTTTGCATGGTTTAAAAAAGAAAAGACTTGGAAAAAAACTACTCGCCAAGTTTTTCCTGATGAGCAAGCGTAATTTTTCCTTAAGTTTTTAAAGAGCTCTTTTTCTTGCAAATAATGAGATAAAAAAATATTTAGGACCTTAGGTAGGACAAGAAAATGAATAACGATAAAGAGATTTTTACCACTTTACTTAAAAAAATCAAAGAAAAGAAGGCAATTATCGGTTTATTGGGTTTAGGAGTTGTTGGCAAAGCGCTTTTAAGAGCGTTGCGAGGTAGCGGCTATAGAGAAATCGGCTTTGATATAAATAAAGAGGTTGTAAAAAAGCTCAATCAAAAAAAAACATCTCTTTTTTCTGCAACTAGTGATTTTAAAAAGTTAAAAGAATGCGATGTTATCTGTATAGAAGTCCCAACGTTGCTTGATAAAAACAAGAAGCTCGATCTAAGTTTTTTGCGAAAAACGACTGAGACGATAGTTAAAAACATGAGAAAAGGGCAGCTCATAATTTTGGAAAGCTCGGTTGCTCCCGGAATCACCAGAAATTTTATGCTTAAAGAGTTGCAAAAAAGCAAGGCTATATTTGGAAAAGATTTTTTTATCAGTTTTTCTCCGGAAAGAGTAGATCCGGGTAATTTAGACTATACTTTTAGCCAAATACCCAAACTTGTGTCAGGCCTCGATGAGAAATCTTTAATACTTTGTGATGCATTTTATAGTAGTTTTGTAAAAACAGTGAAGGTTTCAACTCCCGAAGTTGCCGAACTTTGCAAAATATTAGAAAATACCTTTAGATTTGTAAATATCAATCTCATCAATGAATTTTCTGAGTACGCGGCGAAAAAGGGGATTGATCTTTTAGAGGTAATTAAAGCAGCTTCGACCAAACCTTTTGGCTTTATGCCATTTTATCCATCATTAGGGGCGGGAGGTCCATGTATTCCCATTGTTCCTTATTTTTTATTGGAAGACGCTAAAAAAATTCAGGTCAAACTACCAATTTTGCAAGAAGCGATGGCTTTTCAGGAAAAAAGGATAAAAAAGGTTGTTGATCTAGCTTTTAAGATACTCAAAAAGAATAAAAAGAAACGGAAAAACATTTTAATTGTTGGTATGGGATTCAAACCGGGATCTTGCGATATTACGGAGAGTATTTCACTAAAAATCTGGAATAGGGCCGAAAAAAAAGGGGCTAAAATCTTTTATCACGATCCGGTTATTCCCCAAATAAATAATAGAATCTCGATGCCGCTTGAAAATAAATTATTGGGAAAAATAGATCTGATCATTATCGCTCAAGATCATAAAGAAATTGATTACGATAAAATTTTAAAAGCTGAAAAACCTATTATTGATCCCAAAGGGGTATTTAAAGAAAAAAACGATTACATTTACAGGGTGTGAAAAATGATTTTGGTAACAGGGGCAGCAGGCAATATCGGTTCAAATTTATGTCTGCATTTATTGAATAGGAAAGAGAAGGTAATTGGAGTGGACAATTTTATTACCGGCTCTAACAAAAACTTAAGCTCTATTCTTACAAATCCCAATTTTACTTTTATTGAGGCAAATATTATAGATGAAAAAATTCAATCGACGTTGGAAAAATATCCAATAAAAGAAATTTTTCATTTGGCTTGTCCTACCGGAGTGAACAACTTAGAAAGGCTCTCTGAAGAAATGTTACTCGCCTCTTCTATAGGAACTAAAAATATTTTAGAAATTGCAAAGAGAAAAAAAACGAGTTTATTATATTTTAGCTCTTCTGAAGTTTATGGGAACCCTTGGGTCTTTCCTCAACCGGAGAGTTATTGGGGCAATGTTGATCCCATAGGCATTAGAAGCCCTTATGAAGAGGGGAAAAGATTTTCTGAAGCACTGATCACATCTTTTGTTAAAAAATATCATGTAAATGCAAAAATTGTGAGAATTTTTAATACTTTTGGTCCGGGAGATTTGGAAAATGATTTTAGAGCTGTCCCTAGTTTTATTACCAAGGCTTTAAAAAATGAAGATCTTAACATTTACGGAGATGGCAAGCATACAAGAACCTTTTTGTATGTGGATGATTTGATCGATGGCGTAATGCTGATAATGAAGAAAGCGGCTGAAGGGTCGGTTTATAATATTGGAAGCGATATAGAGATCTCTATTTTAGAACTTGCGAATTTGATTATTAAAATTAGCAGTTCCAAAAGCCGAATCAATTTTTTAAAACATCTGTCTTATGATGTTTGTCACAGATGTCCTGATTTGACAAAAATAAAAAAACTTGGTTGGAAGCAAAGTATTTCATTAGAAGAGGGCCTTAAAAGAGTTCTTTTGAAAGGTGTTAAAGAAGCTTAGTTAGTAATAGACGCTCTTAATTTCTGATTAAAATTTTCGAAAGGAATATTTCCCGTAAATGGTAGCCTAATATATTGCAACAATTCAAAAAAATATTTATAATCCATTTCTTTTTAGGAAAAAAAATGAAAATTGAAACGGCATATAACAATTTGCAAGTTCTTAGCTATCGAAAAGTTTGGGAGCTTGAATGTAAAAATGATCAAATCAAAGAAGCTTCATTTATAAAAAAAATATATTATTGGATCGTCTCTTTTTTTTCATCTTACCATCAAACATGGTTGCAAAAAATTTCAAAAGACTCATGCGATACGACGCTTCAATATTTAAAACTCAATAGTAGAGAATTGTTGCCGGAGAGACAAAAAATCCTCTTTGATAAAGCGGAGAATTTACTTTGTGGTCGTGGTATATCATATAAATGCGATTTAAAAGAACGTTCTTGGAATTGGACACATGTTATGCCTAAAGATAAAGAGTTGATGGAGCCCTTTATTGAAAATAATCGTTACTATAACGATGAAGAAGATACAAAGATTAATTTGAAAGGATTTTTTTCAAGTGTGGAAAGACTTTTACCACATTTTTCTTTTTCTAAAAACTTGGAAACAGAAATTGTTCAAAAAGAAGAACCGATAGCTAGAAGCGAAAATCTAAAGGTACATTGGATCGGCCACTCTTGCTTTTTGATTCAAGGCGGTAATCAAAATATTTTGGTAGACCCTAATTTTAGTAGCTTCAATCGTGTGACCCCTTGCGGGATTGAATTAAAAGATCTTCCTAAAATAGACGTAATAGTAATTTCTCATAATCATCCAAGTCATATGGATGAAAAATCTTTAGAGTATTTTAGAAAATTCCAACCGAAAATTCTAGTTGGGGCTGGGATGAAAAGTTGGTTTGTGCAAAAAGGATTTGATGAAAAAAATATTTTTGAGCACGAGTGGTGGGAAAAAACTATTGCGGAAGACAAAAATAAGCAGATTAAATTTATCGCTGTTCCGTCAAGACATTCATCTATGTCGATGAGAGGCGTTAAGGCCAATCAAGCTCTTTGGTGTGGCTGGATTATCGAGGTAAACAATAAAAAAATCTATTTTGCCTCAGACACCGGCTACAATAAAAAAATGTTTAAACAAATTAAGGGAGAGTTTGGAGAAATAAATCTGGCTCTTTTGCCAATTTCACCCAAAAGTAAAGATAATCTTAATTTGGGAATAAACGATTTTGTAAAAGCTGCTGATGAAATCAGGTCTTCCGATACTGAGATCATACCGATGCATTGGGGGACTTTTAAGAGTGGAAAAGAAGAGATTGAAGCTCCGAAAAAAGAGTTGGAAATGGTTTTAACAAAAAGGCCCGATTTAAATGTCCGGTTTTTAAAAATTGGCCAGGCGTACCAGGTTCATGATCAAGCTGAAAAAAATGAGTTAATTGGGTGAAAAAATCGGGAAGACGATAAGCCGGATTCTGTCTTGAGCAATCATTCGTCTAGGATACTTGTTGCCAAATATCTCAAGCGATAAGCTAGAGCCTTCCTTAGGAGTTAAGGTCTTGATCGGCTCTTTGTTCTCTTGCTTTGGATAGGGTTTGCAAAATTTTAAGTTGCCTTAAAATTGGCTTTTATACCGTTTTCACTCTTTCTTGCTATGCAAGAAGACCTGTTTTCTGTTGCACTTTCCGTAGCTTTACAGCCCCCGGTCTTTCACCGGTATCCTCTCCTATAAAGTCCAGACTTTCCTCTCTTGTCATAAGACAAAAGCGATTGCTTATCTTCCCGAAAAAATTTATGATATAGGAGCTTTGCGTCTTCGTTTTTTTGGAGCAGTTTCTGCCGCAGCCTCTTCGGCCTCTAGCCAGTAAAGAATGCGGGAGCAATGTTCGCAAAAAGTTAGTCTTTCCCCTTTTCTAACTGAATTTTCATGTTGCGCTGTCAATGAGATATGACATCCACTGCAAGTCCTGTTTTCCATAGGAACGACGACTCTATCTCTTTTATTGCGCAGCAATCTTTCATAGATGTTAAGCACTTCTTGATTGGCAAGTTTGGCCTTTGCATCTCTGTGAACTTTGAGCTCTTGTCCTTCTTTATTGATCATTTTGACATTTGCTTGGATTTCTGCTTCCAAAGCTTTGGAGCTTTCTTCTGAGTCCAAAAGACTTTTCTTAATTTTTTGCAACATTTCTTCTTCGGCATTTCGTTTGTCGATAAGATCGCTTGTCATGTGTTCTGTTGCTACTCTTTCTTTTTCAGCAGAGCTCATTTCTTGGGTCAAAGCATTAAACTCTTCAACTTTTTTAATAGAGCTTTGCTTGGCCTCAAGCTTTTTTAGCCTTTCTTTAATATCTTGAATTTTGCTTTCTTGAATAATAATGTTTTTATTAAGCTCGACAATTTCTTGTTCTTTTTCAGAAATTTGAAACTTTAAATCTTTACGAAGGGTTGCGATATGCTCTAACTCTTTTAGACGTTCTTGCTTGACTTTCATGAGTCTTAGCATTTTCATGTCTAAGTCTTGTATTTCTAATATTATCGAGAGATCTTGTGACATTCTTACCTCAAAAAAACTTTAATAGAATTGATATAGAATAATTTGACACTAAATTTATCTTATTTTACACATATTTACAAGCAAAATATTTTTATTTTATCCCTTCTCCAGGCTATCTAACATTTTATTTGCCCGTCTTTAAGGAAGCAAGTTTATTTAGTTAAAAAATTTGTATTATATAAGTATTTTTTTAATTTTGAGTTAGCGTTTCTGATTTAAGCTTGAGAAGATGGTATCCTGGTATTCTACTTTGGATCAGCTTGCTTTAGAATTTTTACAAGAGCTGAGTAAGATGTTTTATCAAGGTATTAACTCTTTTTCTCTACCTATAAGAGCCGGCGGATTCAGCAAATCTATAATTTTTTTGTCCCCATTGACTTCAGCGAACCATAAAGCAGTGCGTCCAAGACTATTTTTAGCATCTAATTTAACGCCGGCTGCGAGTAAGACCTTGACGGTGGGTACATCTTTATATTTTGTTGCATACATCAATGGAGTCTGCATATTCTCATCTGCAACGTTAATATCAGAAAATGGTATAATTTGTTTAATAATTTCAATATCGCACTCGTTTTCGATGCAGAGCATTAAAAGAGTTTTATTACAATGATATCGTTCATTAAATATTGATGATCTATATTGTGGCGAGTCTATCATTGCTTTGATCAAAAGATCAATAATCGATAAAAATCTTTTTTTTAGGGCCAAGATTAATGCTGTGTCTCCATTAGTATTTTTAGTATCTAATTTAGCCCCGGCTTTAAGTAAAGCTTTGACAACTGGTTCGGCCTTCGCTCGTACTGCAAGAATTAATGGAGATGCATTATGCATATCTACAGCATTAATATCCGAATAAGGTATTATTCTTTTTGTCATTTTAATATTCCAGTGGTTGTCAATAAAGATCATTAAAAGGGTATCGTTACAGCTATATCGTTCATTAAATATTAATGAATGATATTTTGGAGAGTCTATTATTGCTTGAATTAAAAGATCAACAATCGGTAAAAATTTCTTTTCTATGGCCAAGAATAATGCAGTTTTTCCTTTTTTATCTTTAGCATCTAATTTAGCGCCTGCTGCAATTAAGGCTTCGACACTAGCTTTATCCCAATTTTCTACTGCCAACATTAATGGAGTTTGATAATCTGCATCTTCAGCATTAACATCTGAAAATGGTATAATTTGTTTAATAATTTCAATATCGCAATGCTTAATGATACAGAGCATTAAAATGGTTTTACCTTCATATTTTTCTAACATCACCGATCGATATTGTGGTAAGGCTATTATTGCTTTAATCAAAATATCGCAAATCGAAAAATGATTTTTATTTAAGGCGAAGATTAATGCATTTTTTCCTTCTTTATCTTTAGCATCTAGTTTAGCGCCTGCTGCAAGTAAGGCGTTAACAATATCGACATTTCCATTTAGTGCTGCAAACATTAATGGCGTTTGCATTTTATCATCTGCAGCATTGACATCTGAAAGAAGTATTATTTCTTGGATCAACCCATTAGGCCACCTGTCTTTAATGCTGATCATTAAAAGGGTTTCGCTCCCATATTTTTCTGACATTAAAGCGCTATATTGGAGTGATGCTTTTATCGCTTTAATCAAAATATCGCGAATCGAAAAATGTTTATTATTTGAGGCAAAAATTAATGCAGTTTTTCCATTATTATCTTTAGCATTTAGTTTAGCGCCTGCTGCAAGTAAGGCGTTAACGATGTCCACATTCCCATCTATTGCTGCAAACATTAATGGAGTTTGCATATTGTCATCTACAGCATTGACATCTGAAAGAGGCATTATTTTTTGGATCAACTCATTAGGCCACTTGTCTTTAATACTGACCATTAAAAGAGTTTGTTTATGCACATTTTGATCTTGCGCATAATTTAAAATTCTCTCTGGTAATATCTTTTCATCAGTGAATTTTTGCACTGTCCAAAGCGCCTCAAGTCCGGACAATGAGTCATATGTTCTGTTCAGCTGCCAATCAATAGGGTTATCTGATTTGCAGGAGGGTTGACCAAATAAATTTTGAAGCTCAATGATCTTTTTTTCATTAAAAAGCTGTATGGCTTTTGTAATAAGCAAGTTTATAAATTTATCAAATAAAAATTTTTGCTGATCAGATGAAGGAAGAGAATTTAATAATAATCTGCATTGAAACAATAAAATTGAAGCTGTTGGATTTTGCCCCATTTCTTTAAAAAGCAAATTATAATGCAATATAATTAAGTCAATGGTCAAATCGACATTATGCTCTGAACAAAAAAGAGCCGATTGGTGCTTGTCAAAAAAATCTATCAACTGAAAGCAAGAGAGGCTTTGTAATTTCTTAAGCGTTGCAAATTCTGTTTTGCAAGCATCTAGCTGAGTCTTTTTTGCGAATGTTGAGCATGTTAGGCTTGATTCAAAAGGAAAATAAGGAGAATCCCACTTGCTTCCTTCCATTAAATATTTTGAGCCATGTTTGCTAGAATAAACTCTTGCTAAAGTTTTAAAACCGTAAACTCTTGCATCAGGAATTTTGTTCAGAATTTGTCTAGCTAAAGAGTTTGGTCCTTTAGCTGAATAACAAGATTCAAGATATACAACTGCATCTGGTGTTAATGAAGCGGATATCTTTTCAGCTATTATTCTGTTATGTACCCATCTGTTGCCAAAATCACATGATTCACCGCCTTCTGATCCATGTACTCTGAAAAACAATTGTGTAACGGTGTGATCTTGAGGGATGTTATCAAGTTCAAAGAAAACAGAACCTTCAGGCTGCAAATGCCTAAATGCTAAGTCCTTATCATGCCCGTCCTGAAATATTGTCAATGATGTGCTTGCTGATGCGGCCATAATCTTTTGATGTTATTAATATTAATAATATTAATTATGCTTTAAATTCAAATTAAAATCAAATGATATTTAAACGTAATTATGTTAAGTGCTAACGGTTAAAATTTTTTTTAAATAAAATCGTTGTTTGGGTATAAAGCTTTCGGTTCAAGCTGGTGGTGGTATCGTCATATCGCTGCTTACTTTGGATCAGCTTGACTTAAAATTTCTACAAGAGCCGGGTTAGGTTTAGACTCTTTCAGCACTAATTTTAAGGCCTTTTCTCTATAATGAGCGCCGGCATCAAGTAAAGCCTTTGCAATTTCAGTTCTACCAAAAAGTGCAGCGTACAATAATGCGGTGTAGCCTTGGGTGGTGCCTTTTTGATTATTTTGTATATTTACTTGAGCAGAAGCTCTAAGTAAAGCTCTTGCGATTTCCGTATAACCTTGGTTTGCAGCTATCATTAATGCAGTGTATCCATAATTATTTTGTATATCTACTTGATCAGAAGGGTTAGCTTCAAGTAAAGCTTCCGCAGTTTCTTTTTGCGTAGCATACATTAATGCGGTGTATCCTACATCATTTTGTATATTTACTTGAGCAGAAGCTCTAAGTAAAGCTTTTACAACTTCAGTACGACCTTCTCGTGTAGCAATTATTAATGCAGTGTCTTTATAGTTATCTTGAGCATCTATGTTAACACCTGAATTAAGTATGATTTGTTGAATCAATTCATCTGGCCACTCATGTCTTATACTGATCATTAGAAGTGTTTGTTTATACACGTTTTGATCTTGTGCATAGTCTAAAATTCGCTTGGTTGATATTTTTTCATCAGAAAAAGCTTGTACCTTTAAAAGCACCTCAAGTCCATGCAATGAGTCATATTTTCTATTCTTTTGCCAACAAATTGGGTCTCTTGACATATAAGAAGGCTGGCCAAATAAATTTTCAAGCTCATCAAATTTTTTTCCATTAAAAAGATGTATGGATTTTGTAATAATTAATTTTTCAAATGATGCAAATAAAGATGTTTGATCAAGGGATTTAGGAAGGGAATTTAATAATAATCTATATTGAAACAACACCGTTGGGTTCCAATCTATTTCGTTAACAGATTCATTAACGAGTAAGTTGTAATGCATTTGAATTAATTGAATATTCAAAACCGTATCTTTCTCATGACAAAAAAGAGCCGATTGGTGTTTATCAAAAAAATCAATCAATCCTGAGCTATTCAAATCTTCATTTTGCTCTTGCAGCCGCTCTTGCATTTTTTTAAATTCTTCTTTATAGGATAACATTTGATCGGTGGTTGCGGTAGTAGAGCAAGTGTTGCTTTCCGCAAAGGGAAAATAAGAAGAGCTCCAGTCGGGCCCTTCCATTAAATATTTCTGATCGTATGTTTTAGAGGCAATTGCTGATTCAGTTTTAAAACCGTAAATAATTGCGGATGGGTTTAATGAACGAATTTTCTCTGCTAAAGAGTCTGGGTTATTATCAGAGTAGCAAGATTCAAGATACACAACAGCATGAGGCGCCAGTGCTAATGATATCTTTTTAGCTACAGTTGTATTATCTATTGGGGTGCAAGCTTCACATGTGCCAAGGTCAACTTCTGTTCCAGATCCGTGCGCTCTTACAAACAATTTGGTAATGGTATGATCTTTCGGAAGTATATCAAGATCCCAAATAACAGGTCCTTCAGGATGCAAATGCTTAAATATTGGGTCTTGAGCGTAGTTAGCTCTAGATATTGTTAAGGCGGTGCTTTCTAATGCAGGCATAAATTCTTGGTTTTATTATAATTAACATTATTAATTATACAATAAATAACAATTAAAATCAAACTTTTTTATATATATTAATATTAAATTTAATAATTAAAGTTTGTTTTAAATAAAAGCGTTAATTCTTAGTAAATGATTAATGTTCAATCTTTTATCTGTTTGTTCAGAAGGTTAAATCTGGCATTAAGTATTTTTTTAGTTTTGAGTCAGAGCTTCTGATTTAGAGCTTTTGAAGATATTATCATGGCATTGTCTACTTTGGATCTGGTTAGCTTTAAATCTGTACAGGATTCGGGTGGGATTTTTTTATAATTTTAGTTTTTCTTAGAAAAATTTTGTCTTCTTCTGTATAAATAGCGCCGGAGGCACGCAGATCTTTTACAATTGTTTCGTGTTCAAAGACTGTAGCGAGTCTTAATGCTGTGCCTTCATCCTCACTTTGTACATTTACTTGAGCAGAAGCTCTAAGTAAAGCTTTTACAATTTCGGTATGGCCCCCTTTTGCAGCGAGTATTAATGCGGTGGCATTGCGATGATTTTGTAAATCCACTTGAGCAGAGTCAATAGGTAAAGGAATTGCACTGGGATGTAGTAAAGAATTTACAACTGATAAATGACCTTTTTCCGCGGCAAGGATTAATGCGGTGTTTCCATTAGTATCTTGAGTATTTAATTTAGCTCCGGCCGCAAGTAAGGCTTCGACGCTGGTCGCATCTCCCTTTTGTGCTGCATACATTAATGGAGTTTGATGAGTCACATCTTCAGCATTAACATCCGAATAATCTATTAGTTGTTTTATCGTTTGAATATCGCAGTGATGTTCAATGCAGATCATTAAAAGAGTTTTGTCATCACTGTATCGCTCATTAAATATTGATGTTCTACATTCGGATGAGGCTGTCATCGCTTTAATCAAAATATTGCTAACAGCTAAACGGCCTTTTTTTAAGGCCAACATTAATGCAGTATTTCCCTTGTTATTTCGGGCGTCTAAATGAGCGTTCTTTTCAAGTAAAGCTTCGACAGCAGCTGAATCTCCCATTGTTGCTGCAAACATTAATGGAGTGTTATTATACATATCTACAGTATTAACATCTGAATAATTTATTAGTTGTTTTATCGTTTGAATATCGCAGTGATGTTCAATGCAGATCATTAAAAGCGTTTTGTTGTCAGTGTATCGTTCATTAAATATTAATGTTCTATATTGGGGTGAGTCGATCATTGCTTTAATCAAAATATCCCTAATCGTTAAATTGTATCCTTCTAAGACCAACATTAATGCAGTGTTTTGATTGTTATTTCGAACATCTAATTTAGCGCCGGCCTCAAGCAATGCTTCTACGGCTTCGGTTTCGCCAGAAAGCGCAGCGGATATTAATGCTGTGTTTCCATCATTATCGCGTGCTTCTAATTCGGCGCCGGCTTTAATCAAATCTTTTAGAAGTTCTAAATTTAATATATTTTTTGCGACCGAGATTAATGCTGTGTTTCCATCATTATCGCGTGCTTCTAATTCGGCGCCGGCGATAAGCAAATTTTTTACAATTTCCCTGTTGTAATATTGAGCTGCGAGGATTAATGCGGTCTCTCCCTTGTTATTTTTTATATTTACTTGATCAGAAGCTTCAGCTTCAAGTAAAACTTTTACAATTTCCATTTGACCGGGTGCTGCAAACATTAATGCAGTATTTCCGTCCTTATTTTGAATGGTTACTTTAGCTGAAGCTCTAAGCAAAGCTTTTGCAGCTTCGGGTTGATGTGATTTTAGTGCGATCGTTAAAGCAGTGTTTTCCTGGTTATCTTGAGCATCTACTTTAGCGCCGGCTGCAACTAAGACTGCGACAATGTCTGCATTCCCATTTTGTGCTGCAAACATTAATGCGTTTTTTCCATCCTTATCTTGAGCATCTACTTTAGCGCCGGCTGCAAGCAAGGCTTCGACAATATCTGCATTCCCATTTTGTGCTGCAAACATTAATGCAGTATTTCCGTCCTTATTTTGAATGTTTACTTTAGCTGAAGCTCTAAGCAAAGCTTTTGCAGCTTCGGGTTGATGTGATTTTAGTGCGATCGTTAAAGCAGTGTTTTCCTGGTTATCTTGAGCATCTACTTTAGCGCCGGCTGCAGCTGTTTTTTATGGCGATCATTAAAAGGGTTTCGTTATTCATATTTCGATATTCGGATTTGGAATAGGATAAAATTCGCTCATTTGATATCGTTTCATCGGAAAATTTTTGTACATTCAAAAGCAGCTCAAGTCCATAGTTCGAGTCATGTGTTATGTTAGGTTGCCAATAAATCGGATCTCTGGATTTAACATAAGGCTTGCCAAATAAACGGTTAATCTTATTAAATTTTTTTTCGTTAAAAAGATGTATGGCTTTTGTAATAATTAATTTTTCAAATGATTCGAGTAATGATGTTTGCTGAAGTGATTCAGGAAGGGAATTTAATAATAATTGGTATTGGAACAACACAGCTGGATTCCAATCCATTTCATTAATAGATTCATTAACGAGTAAATTATAATGCATTTGAATTAATTGAATAATCAAAATGGTATCTTTCTCATGACAAAAAAGAGCAGATTGATGCTTATCAAAAAAATCTATCAATCCATAGCTAGTCAAATCTTCATTTAGCTCTTGCAAACACTCTTGCATTTTTTTAAATTCTTCTTCGCATGATAATATTTGATCGGTATTTGCAGTAGTAGAGCAAGTTTGGCTTTCTGCAAAAGGAAAATGGGATGAGTTCCAGTCATGTCCTTCCATTAAATATTTCTGATCGCATGTTTTAGAGGCAATTCCTGATTCAGTTTTAAAACCGTAAATAATTGCTGATGGGTTTAATGAAAGAATTTTCTGAGCTAAAGATTTTGGGCTATTATCAGAGAAGCAAGATTCAAGATACACCACAGCATGAGGAGCTAATGCCAATGATATCTTTTCAGCTACTGTTGTATTATCTATCCAGTTGCCGACTTTGTCTTCACATGTGCCAAGTAAAATTTGCGTTCCTGATCCATGCGCTCTTACGAACAATTTGGTAATAGTATGATCTTTCGGAAGTTTTTTAAGATCCCAAACAACAGGTCCCTCAGGATGTAAGTGACTAAATGCTGGGTCTGACTTGTAGTTAGCTCTAGATATTGTTAAGGAAGTGATTCCTAATGCAGGCATAAATTTTTGATGCTATTATTAATAATATTAATTATACCATAAATAACAATTAAAATAAAAAACATTTTGTATATATAGATATTAAATATTAATAATTAAAATTTATTTTTAAAATAGAATCGTTAAGTTTTAATAATTAAGCTCTTATCTCTTGCATTCGGAAATTGAATTTAAGAAATATAAACAAAATGATATAGGAATCTGAGGCTAGTAATAGATTTTGAGAAAAAATGGCTAAAAATCACAGTTTTTGTGAGAAAGTATCAGTTTTTAACTATTTTCTTGAAAATATAATGATTTTTGAGTAAATTAAAGGAAAACAAGGGTTTTTTAGGAAATATTATGTGGCAAACAGAAATACCTCAGGGCGCCAAAGCTTTAGGTTATAAAAAACTCTTAGAGATTTTTAACTTGAAGGACATACCTCATTTTTGCTGGTCCTATGCTTCACCAAAATGGGAAAAAAGAAAGCTATATTTTAATGAACAAAATTTGATTCTTAATATTTATCCACCTTCTTATCTTTTATCTGACAATATTTTTGACCACCTCGAATTTGCCATAAAACACGAAGGAATTAATTTTTTAATTCTTAAGCAAGTCCTTTTGAAAATATCCCCTTCTGAAGTAACCAAATATATCAATCAAAAGACAACGGGAAAATTTGCAAGAATAATATGGTACCTTTATGAAAAGTTCAATAATAAAGAGCTCCCTTTGCCA
The DNA here is from genome assembly GCA_016219355.1 of Chlamydiota bacterium. Classification (GTDB taxonomy): domain Bacteria; phylum Chlamydiota; class Chlamydiia; order Chlamydiales; family SM23-39; genus JACRNF01. The sequence goes on from JACRNF010000029.1 coordinate 44,711, forward strand.
AGTCTTGAAAAAGGAACTTATGTTCCGCTTTTAGATCCCAAAGTATATTTCTGTGGCAAATCGATTCGTCATCCAAGACAGAAAATAGCTGAAAATCTTTTAGGTAGTTTGGATTTTGCGCCCATTGTAAGAAAAACCCCTTCAATTATCGGGTATGAAAAAAAACAGATGGGGAAAATGGCTTATGATTTGGCAAAACAGTATGATCCTTCCACTTTAGCAAGAGCCATGAGATACTTGTATACAAAAGAAACAATGTCATCTTGGGAAATAGAAAAAGAAAAGCCCGACAATGCTAAGTTGGCAAGATTTGTCCAGATTCTTCATAAAGCAGACTCGATAGGAATATTATCTGAAGAAATGTTAATAGAATTGCAAAAAAATATAGTAGACCCTCGTTTTGCTTTAAATTCATATCGCAATTTTCAAAATTATGTTGGCGAAGAACCCGGCATGGGAAAATTAATTATCCATTATATTCCTCCTAACCCTGAAGATGTTTCATCGCTTATGAAAAATCTTATCGAGTCATTCAATGTAATGGAAAAATCTGCAATAAATCCCATAATAGCTGCTGCAATACTATCATTCGGATTTGTATTCATCCATCCTTTTGAAGATGGCAATGGAAGAATACACCGCTTTCTTATTCATTATGCTCTTGCTAGGCTTAAGTTTACACCCGAAGGGATTGTATTTCCTATTTCTGCTTGCATTGTTCGCGACATGCGAAATTATGATAAAACACTTGAGACTTTTTCAAAACCTTTAATGCAGCTGATCACAAATTTTAAGGTAAATGATATTGGAGAAATGAAAGTATCGCAAGATACAGCTGATTTTTATCGGTATATTGATTTTACTCCCTTTGCCGAATATTTATACGAATGTGTTGATAAAACCATTACAACAGACTTCCACGATGAACTTTCTTTTCTTGCAAGCTATGATAAAATTAAACTTCATTGTAAAGCTATTGTCGACTTGCCTGATCAACGTTTAGACTTGTTCATTAAATGTGTTCGGCAAAATGGGGGAGCGTTATCTGCAAAAAAAAGAGAAAGCTATTTTGAGATGCTATCTGATGAAGAGATAAACAAAATGGAAGAGGTAATTAATAAATATTCTAAGATCGAATCTAAATAACGGTTTATCGTCTCTTTAAAAAAAAGAGATTACAAAGAAAGTGTTTTACAAAAAATAAACATCAACTTTATTCTAAAACTCTATTAAAATTTATTTTTTTTAAAGAACTATGGATTTAATCGAAAAAATACGCAAAATCGAAGCGCTTTTAGCCCAAACTCAAAGTGAAGGAGAGCGCCAAGCGGCTCAACTTGCAAAAGAGCGGCTTCAAGGGAAATTGGAAGCTCGGCCGATTGAATATACCGTTCGGATGAAAAATATGTGGATGAAAAAACTTTTTGTAGCATTGTGCCAAAAATATCAGCTAAAAACTTATCGTTATGCAAGGCAAAAGTACACGACTTCGATGGTTTGGGTAAGCTCTTCTTTTATGAATGAGGTATTATGGCCGGAGTATATCAAATATAGCAACATGTTCCAGGATCTTGCCGATCAGATGATGCAAGATCTTGTCTCAAAGATTCATGATGTCAAAGAGGAAGATGAAGAGATCATTATGGGCGAAATTCCTTCTCAAGCAACTTCTCATTGAGTTTGTTTCAAAACCAAAGAAATTGTTTACAACAATGGCGCTTAATTTTATGCTAAAAAAATTACCGAATTATTTATTTTTTTAAAAGAATATAACCGATTAAAAAAAAGGAAATTTTATGGATATTGGTGTTCCAAAAGAGATTAAAGATCATGAATATAGAGTTGGCGTTACTCCATATGGAGTTAAAGCTTTAGTTGAAGCTGGCCATAAAGTTCATGTTCAAAAAGGGGCAGGAGAAGTTGTTGGATTTTCTGATAAAATGTATGAAGAATATGGAGCAAAAATTGCCCCAAGCGAAAAAGAAGTTTACAAATGTCCTATGGTCATCAAAGTGAAAGAGCCCCAAAGCAAAGAATTTCCTCTTTTGCAAAAAGGGCAGGTTTTATTTTGCTATCTACATTTGGCCCCAGATCCGGAACAAACCAAGCATCTTTTAAAACAAGGAGTGGTTGGCATTGCATATGAAACAATCACCGATCAGAATAATAGATTGCCTCTATTAGTCCCAATGAGCGAAATGGCCGGAAGACTTTCTGTTGTTATGGGCAATACTTTCCTTCAATTAAAATATGGCGGAAGAGGAGTTTTCTTAGGGGGCATTCCCGGAGTTTCTCCTGCCAATGTAATTGTTCTAGGTGGAGGCATTGTAGGAACCGAAGCTGCCAGAATGGCTATGGGCCTTGGCGCTAATGTCACCATTTTTGATAAAAATTTAACCCGCTTAAGAGAGCTTGATTATCTTTTTGGACCGCTTTTAAAAACTAGATATGCTAATCCAGTCGAAATGGAAGAGGCTATTTATGAAGCTGATCTTGTTGTTGGTGCAGTTTTATTGCCGGGCGGTAAAGCTCCTGTGCTTATTAAAAAAAGAATGCTAAAGAAAATGAGAAAAGGATCAGTCATTGTCGATGTGGCGATTGATCAAGGGGGCTGCTGCGAAACTTCCCGTCCAACATCTCATTCCGATCCTATTTTTATAGAAGATGGGGTAATCCATTATTGCGTAACCAATATGCCTTCAGCTTGCGCAAGAACCGCAACGCTTGGGTTAACCAACGCAACCCTTCCTTTTGCATTGAATATTGCTAACATGGGATATAAATTGGCCCTAATGAAAGATCCGCATCTTTTAAATGGATTAAACGTTTGTGAAGGTCATGTGACCAATCAAAATGTAGCTCAAGATCTGGGTTATGCTTACGTTGATCCCAAAACCCTACTAGCTTAAGGAGAAAAAAATGTCCTATCTGCAAAATTATTTGAAGAAAACTCCTTTGGAAAAACAAAAGTCCGGCGCTATCGCTTTTTTAGCTTCTTTAGATAATATTAAGGATAGTTTTGCGGATATTGCAAACGATATCGTACAAGAGTTAAAAGATCAAAGGTCCCATTTAAAATTGATCGCTTCGGAAAATTATTCTTCTTTAGCGGTCCAGCAAGCAATGGGCAATCTTTTAACTGACAAATACAGTGAAGGTTATGTTGGCCATCGATTTTATGCCGGCTGCGAAAATGTTGACGCCATAGAATTTTTGGCCAATGATCTGGCTAAAAAGTTATTTAAGGCAGAGCATGCATATGTTCAGCCTCATTCGGGCTCGGATGCCAATATGGTCGCCTTTTGGTCCATTTTGATTAAACAAATACAAGATAAAGAGGTGGAAAAGCTCCAAAAGAAGACTGTGATGGAGTTAACGCCTAAAGAGTATGAGAAAATTAGACTCATCATGATGAAACAAAAGATCATGGGGATGTCGTTAAATTCCGGAGGACATCTCTCTCACGGGTTTCGTTCAAATATCTCTGCCAAAATGATGCAGGCCGTTAATTATGAGGTTGACCCTAAAACTAATCTTATCGATTATGCTGCTTTACAAAAACAGGTTAAAAAAGAAAAACCGCTGATTTTATTGGCAGGCTATTCAGCCTATTCCAGGTTAATCGATTTTTCTATAATGAAAGAGATCGCAGATAGCGTTAAAGCTGTTTTAATGGTCGATATGGCCCATTTTGCCGGCCTTGTGGCAGGTAAAGTGCTTCAAGGAAATTTTGATCCCCTTCCTTTTGCCGATATTGTAACCTCTACCACTCATAAAACTCTAAGAGGTCCAAGAGGTGGACTCATTTTATGTAAAAATGAATTTAAAGAAGTTATTGACAAAGGCTGTCCTTTAGTTTTGGGCGGTCCGATTCCTAATGCCATGGCAGCTAAGGCTATTGCTTTTAAAGAAGCTCTTAGCCCTAATTTTGCCACCTACGCCCACCAAATTGTGAAAAATTCTCAAAGGCTTGCAAAAAGGCTGATGGATCAAAATGTCAAGGTGCTTACTAACGGCACCGACAATCATTTGATTGTTATCGATGTTGCCTCATCATTTAATCTTAACGGACGCCAAGCTGAAAAAGCTTTAAGACTTGCCAAGCTTACCGTGAATCGCAACTCCATTCCTCAAGATATTAACGGACCTTGGTATACTTCAGGTGTTAGATTGGGAACTCCGGCTACGACCACTTTAGGTATGAAAGAAGAAGAAATGGATAAAATTGGCGACTTTATCGTTGAGATCTTAAAAAACACTAAGCCAGGTATTGATCCTAAAACCAATCAAAAATCAAAAACCGAGATTGAAGTGGATAAGAAAGTTTTGGATAGAGTTTCTTTACAAGTAAAAGAACTTTTATCCCATTTTCCTCTATATCCGGAACTAATCGTTGATTAACCGCTTTAAAAAAAAACCTCTTGTTTGTAAGCTAGGGAAAAAGGGAGAACAGAAATGGTAGGCGAAGAACATAACGTCAAAGATAAATTAGAAGATAAATTAGAGACTGCAATTTTAGAAAGAAGAAGAATTTTTCTATCGGACGCAGTTGATCAAGACACTGCTAAATCAATAATTCGAAGGCTTTGGTATTTAGATTGGCAAGATCCTAAAAAACCAATTTTATTTATTATTAACTCTCCTGGAGGTTCAGTCGATTCCGGCTTTGCAATTTGGGATCAGATCAAAATGCTTAGCGCTCCGGTATATACTTTAGTTACTGGGCTTGCTGCTTCTATGGGCTCACTTTTAAGCCTTGCGGCTGCAAAAGGAAAAAGATTTGCCACTACCCATTCTAGAATCATGATCCACCAGCCTTTGATTTCAGGAGTAATTAAAGGCCAAGCAACCGATTTGGACATCCAAGCCCAAGAAATGCTAAAAACTAGAGAATTGATTGTGGATATTTACTCAGACGCTACCGGCAAAACAAAAGAAGAGATCCATAAAGCGATTAATCGAGATAACTGGATGTCGGCAGATGAGGCTCAAAAATTTGGTTTGGTCGATCAAGTTGTGACTTCTTATAACGATATCGAGAAATGATCCAGTTTTATAAATATCAAGCCTTTGGCAATGATTTTATATTAATCGATGATCAAAAACTGAAGTTAACAAAAGAAGATATCAAACGGCTTTGCGATCGAAAATTTGGCATTGGCGCGGATGGTATTGTTTTATTACTCCCTTCTTTAAAAGCCGATTTTAAGATGCAGATTTTTAATAGCGACGGCTCAGAGGCCGAGATGTGTGGAAACGGCCTCTCATGTTTAATCAAATTTATTAAAGATTTAAAACTTTTTACAAAAACTAATTTTTTTATAGAAACCTTAGCAGGAGTGATGTCTGTCGGTTGTCTAGGAGAAAAAATCTTTTTCCTATCTAAATATCCTACAATTTTAGCCCAGGATGTGGAGCTAAACTTCTTGGACAAAAAAGTTATGTTTGATTTTGTAGATTCGGGAGTTCCTCACTCTATTATTTTTACATCTGATGTGGATAAAATAGATATAGATATTGAAGGTCTTAAAATCCAAAATCATGATTATTTTAAGCCCAAAGGAGTCAATGTCAATTTTGTCTCAATAGAAAAAGATAAAATTAAAGTGAGGACCTTTGAACGAGGTGTCCAAAAAGAGACCTTGGCTTGCGGTACGGGAGCTTTGGCCGTATCGGCAATCCTTTATGAGAAATATCATCTCAAAAATCCCATTATTTTATCATTTCCGGGGGGGGAGATAGAGACTATAGTAGATCCAAATAAAAAAAATATTCAATATCTGGGGACGTCAACTTTGGTTTTTAAAGGAGAATGTTCGAGCTCTAAAAATTAAAACATGTTATCTATGAAATAGATATAATGTTAGCTTATGGAACTGGATTTTTTAAAACCCTTTCAAAAACTTGGCGCTGCTTTAATTAAAAAGAAGGCTATCGGTGAGATTTTATTCTCTGAAGGGACCTATGAAATTGAAATCAAAGATAAACCTTCTATTTGGCCTTATTTGCATCTTGATGACTCTGGCCATATTTTAGATGCATTTTGTAGATGCCCAAATTCAGAAAAAAAAGGTGGATGCTCTCATTTAGCGGCAGCTTACTTAACAATTTTCGACGGTTTTAACACTCCGCTTCATGTTAGATTCAAGGAATCTTTTTTTAATGCCTTATTTTTGAGTATTTCAGAAAACTTTGGTTTCGAAAAAACTGTTTTGAAAAAGAAAAAAAATGGCTTTTCTTGCTTGAAGGAAGATCTCTTTTTGCAAATTGATCCAATCAGTAAAACTGGACAAAACAAATTAAAAGAGATTTTATCCCTAAAAATTTTGCCGACTGAAGAAACCTCTTTAAAATTTTCTTCTCTTTCCATGGATGAAATAACTTTGGTTAAAGAGGGGAGAGCCTCCTTTGAGGTGATGTATGAGCTTTCTTTTTGGTCTGATATCGCAAGATGGCTTTTTTTACTTCAAGATAAAAAAAAATCATATCAAATTATTTTTAAAGAAGAAAAAGAAAAGCTTCCGAAAGAGCTTACTATAAAATTTTCTGAAGTAAAGATCTTGGTTAATTTTAATCAAGAGATCTTAAAAAAAATTATCCCTTCGTTAAAAAATGTTGAAGCCAATCTAAAATTTTTTGAATACGAACAAGAGACCATTAAACAAATTGTTTTTGATCCTGAAGCAAAAAGGTTTTTAGTCGAAAAAAATCCTAGAGTCCAAGAACAAAAGATTGAGGGGTTAAATATCGATGAATGGATATATGTGCATAAACAAGGTTTTTTTCATCACGAGCCCGATCCTTTGCTTAATTTAGATGTAATTGAAAAAGATCAGGTTAATGAGCTATTAAGCTTATATCCAAAGAGCTTTCAAAAATATTTGCAAGGCATAAAAATTAAACCCCAAGAAAAAGCGGCAAAATATTTTTTGTTTTTTGATGAAAATGACTCTTTGCATATTAGACTTTTTGTTGAAGATAAAGATGATTTTTTAAAACCGCAATCAACATATTTTGGAAAATGGGTTTATGTACAAGATAGAGGGTTTTATTGTTTAACTGATCTTTTTTTTGAAGGGATTGAAAAGATAGTCTTAAGAGATGAGATTTGTGATTTTATCAATAAAAATCGAGAATGGCTTCATAATTTTGAAGGATTTCAAACTCATTTTGGCTCCATGGAAGCCCACTTGATCTATTCATTTAATAAAGACCAAGATTTGGAATTTAGCTCTAAATTTGATTTTCCCAAAGAATTTGAAAAAGCGATAGATTTTGATGATTGGATTTATATTAAAGGGATAGGATTTTATTCAAAAAATGAAAAAAAGGGAAACCTTCCGCTTCGTCCAGGGCTGATTGTAAAAAACGAAGAAATTGGCTCCTTTATTGAAAAACATCATGATGAACTAGAACTGGTAACCGGTTTTTTTACAAATAAGCAGCCGATTGAAAAGATTGGGATTTCAATTGAAGTGAATCAGCAAAATAAAATTTTGATAAAACCCAAAGTTGAAACCAAAGAGGGGTTTGATTTATCCAATTTCAAATTTTTCTCTCAGTTCGCATATTTAGAAAACGAAGGCTTTGTTAAAATTGCTCAAAAACTTCCTGAAAAATACGATCAGGAAAGGGTTATAGATGCATCCCAAGAGCCATTTTTTTTAGGTTATGAGCTAGATCGGCTAAAGCCATACATTGTGTTTTTAGATAAACGCTTAAGAAAACCGATCAATTTTTCATTGCAGATAACCTCTATTTTAAAACGGAGGAAAAAACATAGAAACATTTTTATTGTCGGATTACGGTACAGCTCCGAACTTGGAAATGTGAATGCTTTTGATATTTATAAGGCCTTGCAAGGGACTTCTAAATATCTTTTCTCGGACGCCGGCCTTATTTTTTTAAAACAGGCAAGGTTTAATTGGTTCCGCTCTTTAAATAAATGGTCTGTCGATATCAAGCAAAATTTTTTTAAATTATCTACTCTAGAATGGATCAGGCTTTCTTTATTCGAGGAGTTAAAATTACCAACTGATGCTACCAAGGATGCGCAAAAGATTTTAGATGAGCTTAAATCTTTTGAAACAGACAGGTTGTTAAATATTGAGAGTTTAAAGGCTACTTTGAGGCCCTATCAAGAGATAGGGGTAAAATGGCTCTGGTTTTTATATTGCCATGGGTTATCGGGCCTTTTATGTGATGATATGGGCCTTGGTAAAACTCATCAGGCGATGGCCCTTTTGGCAGCTATAGTTCACGAGACTCCAAATTTGAAATATCTGGTTGTTTGCCCAACTTCGGTAATTTATCACTGGGAAGAACTTCTCAGACGGTTCTTGCCTTCTTTAAAAGTGCTTGTTTACCATGGCCTGCAAAGAGATATTGAAGAGTTTCATAAAAATGCCGATGTTCTCTTAACTTCTTATGGGATTGTTAGATCGGAAAAAGAGATATTTAAGAAATTGAAATTTGAGCTTTGCATTTTTGATGAAGTGCAGATTGCTAAAAATCATTTTTCTCAAACTCACAAATCTTTAAGAAAAATTCATTCCAAAATGAAGATAGGGCTTACCGGCACGCCTATTGAAAACAGAATTAGAGAGCTGAAAGCAATTTTTGATTTGGTTTTGCCCTCCTATCTTCCTTCCGACTCAATATTTTTAGAATATTTTATTAATCCGATTGAAAAGGAAAAAGATGAAGGTAGGCAAAAACTATTGGGCAAGCTCATCAAACCGTTTGTAATGAGAAGAAAAAAAAGTGAAGTGCTCTTTGACTTGCCGGAAAAAGTAGAAGAGCTCTCCTTCTGCGATTTATCTTTAGAGCAAAAAGAGCTTTATAATGCAACCCTATCTTTATCTAAAGAGACGGTGCTCAAAGAACTTAAAGATGAAAACAAACCTTTTTCCTATCTGCATGTTTTTGCTCTACTTTCCAAGCTTAAACAAATCTGCAACCACCCTTCATTAATTTTGAAAGATTATAAAAGTTATCAAAAGCATATTTCAGGAAAATTTGAACTTTTCAAAGAGCTTTTAAGCGAAGCCAAAGAAAGCTCGCAAAAAGTTGTTGTTTTTTCCCAATATCTTGGGATGCTAAAAATTATTGAGAGCTATTTGCATAAAAACAATATCGGTTTTGCTTCCATAAAAGGAGAAACTAAAAAAAGATACGAAGAGGTCAAGAAATTTCGAGAAGATCCCAAATGCGAAGTGTTTGTAGCATCACTGCTTGCTGCGGGAGTTGGTATTGATCTTTCTTGCGCATCGGTAGTTATTCATTATGATCGTTGGTGGAACCCTGCCAAGGAAAATCAAGCGACAGACCGGGTTCATCGTATAGGCCAAAATAGGGGAGTGCAAGTTTTTAAGCTGGTTGCAAAATCTACCATTGAAGAAAAAATCCATGCCCTTATAGAGAGAAAAAAAGATTTAATTGAGAAGACTATTGGTAAGGATGAGGCTGATCAGATTAAATCTTTAACCAAAGAAGAGATTATTGCTATCTTTGAGCAAATTCAAGCTTAAGTCTTTAAGCAGCAATGGCAAGAGTAGAAATAAGAGAGCTTGGTAGAGCGGCAAAGTTAGGTGGTGGGATTATTCATCATCCCAATCTAAATCGCTCTTAGGCCGGTCATCGTCATCAAGCCGATCCTCTTCTTCCGAATCTGAATTAACATTAAACACTTCGTCGTCATTATTATATGACATTGTTTTGTCTCCGTGTCTCATAAATTATATCAAATTTTATCTTTAATGTCTATTTAATTAGCAACTTCAATTGGCTTGTCAAATTAAAATTTTATTTTGATAAAGCAGGACAGCAATTCCCGCTTAAATAATTTCGTATAGATATGATATACTTTTTTTACGGAAAATTTTCGTAGAGAGATTATTGTATGAAAAGAGGCCCTCATTGTCAGGAAAAGAAAACATTA
>JACRNF010000005.1 GCA_016219355.1 Chlamydiota bacterium
AAAAAAAGATTAAATATTATTCCGATAGCCTCCCATTCTAATTTTCGTAAAGTTCAAAATAATAACCGCAATTTATCTGATGAATTTGCTAAAGAGATCTTAAAAAGAGGCGGGATAATTGGAATAAATTTTGTTTGCTCCATGGTAGGAAACAGCTCAAGAGAGCTCATTAAACATATAGAGCATGCTATTTATCTTAAACTGAAAGATAACATTTGTTTTGGGGCCGATTTTTTTGATGATCTGGATTTTCCAAAAAACCAAGAGCCTTTTTTCTTTGATGACGTACAAAACGCAGAAAGTTACCCTTATATTTTAGATTTTCTTTCAAACCATTTTGATAAAAGCCTTTTAGAAAAACTATCCAATAAAAATGCTTTGCAATTTTTTAGAAAACAAAAAGTTATTGAATAATTTTTTTTCGCAAAATCAAAATATTGTAAGGCTCTTCTCTGATATATTGAATTTCATCCATATATTTTTTAATAAAGACAAGACCGAGCCCTCCAATCTTTCTTTCTTCCAATGATAGATTCTCTTGATGATTTTGTTTATGTAAAACAGGATTAAAAAAAGATCCTTTGTCTTTAAAAATTATTTCCAATTTACCATCAACCTCTATTGAGAGCTCTAACTTTCCTTTTCTATCTTTGTAGGCATGGTTCATGATATTGACAAAAGCCTCTTCGATCACAAGTTCAATTCGATTTAAATCTTTTTCGGAAAAATATTTGCTAATTCTCTCTCTGGCCCATTCCAAAACATCATAGAGAGTTTCTAATCTAGCAGGAAATTTTTTTACTTCTTTTTTAAGAATATCTGTCATGACTTAACCGGTGCTAACTTAAATTTACCACTCAGCTGAAATCAAATCGATAACTTTTTGAGCAACTTGCCGATAAAGAGGGGTTAAAGCGGCAGTCTGGGCGCTTTCAATCGATTCCATTTGACCCATTGAAAAAGGCAAAACCTTAATTCTATTGCCTAGAGGATCAACAAATGAAAGATCATCCAAAGTGTCTTTTTCAACAAAATCATAGTCACTATCGGTATTAATTTCGTAAGGACCTAAAACAATGCTACCCGAAGCAGACGATATAATTGAGACCTCTACAACAACTTTTTCTCTTCCTTCAGTAGGCATGACGGTTTTTTTATAAGAACCATCATTATGCCTATCATGTCTATATCCAATAACCGAATTAGACTTATCTAAGATTTTGACATTCAGTTTGAGCTCAGCATCATGATTGGCGTATTGAAAATAACCTGAAGAGGCGAGTTCTTTGATCAATAACTGAGTTAAAATACCGGTTTGATCGCCTGAGACATAACCTACTGAAATGGTTGGACGATCAGCCTGAGTTTTTTCTTCAAAACGGTACCCGCAAGATGTTAACAAAAAAAGGGCGAGCAAAAAAAATGATTTGGTCATTTTAAGCTTTTTTCTGCAACTTTTCCAAACGTTTTTCGGCAAGTTTAGCACTTGAGGAGCCGGGAAAAGAATTGACAACTTTTGTAAAATATAAAAGGGCGGCCTCTTTCTTTTTGGTCTTTTCATAAAAAGAGCCGGTATCAAAAAGACCTTTTGCAAAAGTTTCTTTCATTTGTAAAACATCTTTTTCAGCTTCAGTAATACGCTCTTCTGAAGGAAAAGCCGCTCTAAATTTTTGTAAATTAATTTCGGCTAAATCCAAAAGATCTACGTTTTGTTGTTTGGGAGTGGTTTGTTTTAAATAGATTTTACCAACTAACAAATAGCTTTGAATGGCAAATTCAGATTTGGAAAAACGGCTTATTACCTGTTGATAGGATTCTACGCATTCTTTATATTCATCAAACTCTTCATGAATTTTAGCCTTTCCGATTAATGATTTAGCAGCAATTTCGCTATTTGGCAAGGTTGATATCACCTCATCATAGAGTTTTAAAGCATCTTCATCGGCTTCAACTATTTTCGGCCCTTTTTTCCATCCAAACACTCTTTTTTTAGCGCCGGTTCTAAATTTTTCAGCGATCTGAAATTTATAATTCATCACATCGTCAAAATATTTAGCAGAGAGCTGCCCTTTTAAATATTTAGAAAAGTATTTATTGGCAACTTCATAGTCATTTAAATTAAAATAAGCGATAGCCAAATGATACTGCGCTTCCTTAGCAAAAGTAGTTGCGTAATAATTTTTCATAATGTCGTTTGCGCTTTTAATGACGCTAAACCAGTTTTTCTGTTCATTAAACTTATTTAAGGCGCTATAGCTTTCCTGAATAGAAACAGCCTGAGGTTGTCCAAAAAGTCCAAAGCAGATAAAAGCAAAAAGTGTTAAAAATTTTTTCATTATAAATTCTCAATTTATTATATAGTTTAAACCAATCAAAATTTGTGGTCAATTATCGATATAGGCCAAGATCATTAAAATATCTTTTTGATCCTTTTCCCGATTTAAAAATCTTTTCCAAGAAAGGGTGTCTTGCAGTGTGACAAAGGGATATCCTTCAATGATTTCACTATGTTTTATGACCATCTCCATTTTAGGAGTAAGATTGATAAAATCTCCCCAAATCTCAATATTGCCAATTTTTATATGTTTTGCATCATATGGCGGATATTTTTTTGAAAGTTCATTGAAATAGGCTTTTGTAACCAAGATATCGACATCATTCGCTTCTCTTAAATTTCGGATAGCAAGTGGGCCGCTGCCGGTTATAGCATAATCTTTTTTTGACAAATTTAACCGATCGAGCTCTTTTAATTTTAATAAAAAATTTTCTTTAAAATTATTCACGTTCATCTCTTTTGCAATCGATATTAATCTATCTTATCCATTTTTTCAAGCAATAGCCTGCAGAAAAAACCTCAAAATTTCCACTCCTGATTAGCAATTTTATCAATAAATGTAAAATCATGAGAAACGGCTAAAATGGCCCCATCGAAATTTAAGAGCGCCGTTTCAAAAGCTTCCAGCGTCAAAAAATCGAGATGATTGGTGGGCTCATCAAGAAGCAAAACGTTCGGCGTTTCAAGGATTAATGAAAGAAGCATGAGACGCTTTCTTTGCCCAACGCTAAGAGTTGAAAAAGGACGATTTAAAAGTTCATAGCCCCCTATTGCAGCTTTATGTAATTCCTTTCGCAAATCCTCTTCAGATAGATTAAAGCGATTTTCAAAATACTCAAAAGGGGTTTTTCCCATGGGCAAAAATTCTACCTCCTGATCTAGATAAACAATTTTTGCTGTAGGAGCATAGCGTATCACTCCGGCATCAACAGATAAAAGCCCCGCAATGCATCGAAGCAGGGTTGTTTTACCGCAGCCATTTGGGCCAGATAGAATAATCCTATCCCCTTTGCATATCCTTTTATTAAAATCGGAAAACAAAATCTTTTCGCCAAAAGCTTTGCTAATATTATCCAATTCAATTGCTACAGAAGAAGCAAGCGGCGTTGATGAAAATCTTAGACCTTTAATATTTTTGGGTTTTGGATGCTTCAAAAGATTCTCCTCAATTTCTGTAAGTTTTGCTTTCAAAACGTCTAGATTGTGCTGCAAAAATTTTTGATGATGCTCGCCTCTTCGATCATAGGCCATGATGTTTCGATCGGAGGGCGGAGGAGCTTTTTTTTCTGAGAAGGTTATGGCTTTAATTTTCTGTTTTAATATTTTTCTTTCTTCTTCTTGCGCCTCAAAAGCTTTGATTTGTTTTTCTAAAAGTTTTTCTTTTTCTTTAAGATAGAAATCGTAGTTTCCCCCATAGCAACTGAGCTTGCCATTTTTAATTTCGATTAAATGATTGCAAGTTTCATTTAAGAATTTCCGATCGTGAGAAACAATAATCGTGGATCCTTGCCTACAAGACAAAGTCTTTTTAAGCCACTCAAGTATTTCTTGGTCCAAATGGTTTGTGGGCTCATCTAGCAAAAGTAAATCCGGATTTTCAATCAGCGCCTTAGCTAAAGCAATACGGACTCTTTGTCCGCTGCTTAAAGTTGCCATCGATAGATCAAGAAGAGAAGTTTCCAGTTTTAATCCGCTCAAAATCTTTTCAATGGGCAAACGTTGGTAGCCACCAAGCTGTTCATATCTTTCGTGAAGTTTTTCCCACTCCGCCAATCGATCAGGCTGATCCAAACAAGCCTGCATTTGCCTTTCGAGTTCTGATAAAGGGCCTTCTTCAATGTATGCTCTTGCGCTAATATCTAAACGAGGCAAAGAGATTTCTTGCGGCAAGAAACCTATGCTTAAATTAGATGCTTTGCTAAAAACCCCGGCATCCGGTAAAACGGTTCCTGTCAAAAGATTAAGCAGCGTTGTTTTACCTGAGCCGTTTTCGCCAATTAAAGCAAAAATCTCTCCTTGATTGATAGATAGAGAAATATCATCAAAAATAAGATTTGAGCCAAAAGATTTAAAAAGATGTGAAAATTGAATAAGAAGCTTAGACATAAGTTTGTTCCTTGTTAATTAGTTTTTAGAATTGGAATCAAACTTAGCTTCTCATTGGAGATACTCCTTCCTTAAGATAATACCTTTATTATAGCAAAAATTTAGACCTTTTTCAAGATATTTTTATCCATATGACTTTAAATGAATTATAAGTTGAACCTCTCTCGCCTAAAGCGAAAGATTCCTGCTTCATAGCTCCTAGCAACCCAGGCAGCTCAGCAGGCTTTTGACCGACGCACCGACGGCCTTATTTTTTATATTTATAGCAGCATTCAAGTCTCGGTCTATTCTTAGTCCGCATTCGCAGAGATATTCTCTTTGCCCAAGAGTTA
>JACRNF010000006.1 GCA_016219355.1 Chlamydiota bacterium
ACTATGCAGCGTGTAAGGGTCAAATAGCAGTTTTGGAGTTTCTACTGGCTCGAGGGGTAAATATTAACATTGCGGATGTTTTGGGCAAAACCGCTTTTCACTATGCAGCGAGTAATGGTAAAATAGCAGTTTTGGAGCTTCTTCTGGCTCGAGGGGTAAATATTGACATTCGAGATAATGCAGGCAAAACGGCTTTTCACTATGCAGCGAGCAAGGGACGAATAGCAGTTTTGGAGTTTCTACTGGCTCGAGGGGTAAATATTAACATTGCGGATGCTCAGGGCGGAACGGCTTTTCACTATGCAGCGAGTAATGGTCAAATAGCAGTTCTTGAGCTTCTACTGGCTCGAGGGGTAAATATTGACATTCGAGATAATGCAGGCAAAACGGCTTTTCACGGGCCAGCGTTAAATGCACAGGCAGAAACTTTACAATTTTTATTTGATCACGGGGCGGATATTAATGCGGTAGATAATTTGGGTAATACAGCGCTTCATGATGTGGCAATTCATCCTTTCATAGATATTGCCGTAGTCGATTGTGTTAAGACTATATTTAATTTCCCCGGAGTAAATATTAACGTCATTAATAATAGCGGTGATGACGCTCTTAGCATTGCAAGAGTTCGTCATCCTGAGTTAGTTCCTTTATTTAGAACTTTAAAAATGAAAGCTACTTTAAAAAATATTGTAACAAAAGCTTTGCCGATCACTACGATAGCTATCGGAGTTTTAGTAGCTTTACATATTGGCCTTGTTCAAATTAAGTAAGGCCAAAAATTGAAAAATCTAAACTAATAACCTTGAGTTGCTAAAATTTTACTTTGGGGATTCCTACTCTTAATCAAGAGTCCAGCATATAAATAACCTTTAAAAATTTCTTTCTTATAATCTTTTTATTTGTATAATTATTAATTATTTTGTTTGATAATCTTTGATGAATTAAATTAAACAAGACAAATTAATCCAATTTTGTTATAACTAAAAATGGAGGAACTGTGTATTTGCTCCTTTCATTCTGCTTTACTAAAAAGGTTAAAAGATGATTTAATTTTTATCTTTAAGAGATGCAAATATTTAAAAATTAAAAGTTAAAAAAAATATGGCCAATAAAAAATCTACTCAAGAGCCCAAAAAGGGGATACCCGGCGGGTTTTTATTATTTATTCTAGCAATTATTTTAATCGTTTTTTCTGTCCAGACAATGACATCTGAGAAAGGGGCTAAAGTTGCTTTTAGCTATCAGTTAGAACACTTGGTCAACTTGGATTTAATCAATCCCGAAGAGAGTAAAAAAATTGCTCAAAATGACAATTTGGTTACCTTTTTAGGCAAATTTAGGGATAAAGAAACCGAAACCGGCAAAAATAGATATAGTTATTTGGAGCTTTTAAATAAAAATCATGAACTTATCTTAGGTCAAACCTCTTTAGATAAAGAACTTGGTAGTACTCAAAAAAGTGTAGAAAACAGCGCTCTTTGGTTTTTAAATATCTCAGGTGCTACCCCTAACGTAGATTTTGTTGTTGTGAGCTCAGCTTATGATTTTCCCGATAGAAAAAATGGAATAATCGTTAAACCTTCTAAAGAAAGCGATGTTATCAATCTAAAAATGCTCGAAAGCAGATTTAGCTCTATTGAACATAATAAAGACTACGTAGCATCCGTTAAACTACAAGCAGATCTTTCAACCTTAATAAGTTATTTCAGGGCAACCAGCCTTGGTATCGGTGATGAGACTTTAAAACAAAAGCTTAAAAATGATGATCAATTGTTAAGCTCTTTAACCGATAATACTACTTCAAATGATCGGATCAATGCTTATTTTCAAGTATTTAAAGACTTAAATGATGTGGTCAATGACTTATCTCAAGAAAAAGATGGGATCAGGCTTTTACAACTAAGAAGCGTCAGAAGCTATAAAGAAGCCATCGATAGCTATATCAATATTGAAAAAGAACTTGAGACTAATATCGCTTCTTTAGCCAAAGCAAGACAAAAAGTTGATGAAGATTTTTGGTTCTTTAATGATAAGGAAATTTCAACCAGAACTTTAGAAAAACAAGATTTCGATGTTTTCGGCCACTGGTTTGTCGGAGCTAAAAAAGAGTGGGACAGTTTCTCGCTCAACGCTACTCAAACCTTTAAAGCTCCTGATCAGCCAAGGACCCTAGTCTTAGAAAAATTATTTCAAAGTCAGCAACCTTCTACCAACTATTTTAACTATATTTTTACCGCACTCCCTATAGTTGTAGTTTTACTACTGGTTTATTTTTTATTTTCCCGCCAAATGAAAGGGGTTGGTTCTTCTGCTATGAATTTTGGCAAATCTCCCGCCAAGCTTTTAACCAAAGAGTCTAATAAGGTAACCTTTAAAGATGTTGCCGGGGCCGATGAAGCTAAAGAAGAATTGTCAGAAATCGTCGATTTTTTAAAAGATCCTCAAAAATTTACTGCTCTTGGAGCTAAAATCCCCAAAGGGGTTTTATTGATCGGACCTCCAGGGACCGGTAAAACTTTGATTGCCAAGGCAGTTGCCGGAGAGGCCGATAGACCATTTTTTACCATTTCAGGATCAGACTTTGTAGAAATGTTTGTCGGGGTAGGAGCTTCCAGAGTAAGAGATCTTTTTGATCAGGCTAAAAAAAATGCCCCCTGCATTATTTTTATGGACGAGATTGATGCTGTTGGTCGTCACCGCGGCGCCGGTATCGGTGGCGGGCATGATGAAAGAGAGCAAACCTTAAATCAGCTTCTTGTTGAAATGGATGGTTTTGATACCAAAGAAGGGGTAATTTTAGTTGCGGCTACCAATCGGCCCGATATTTTGGATAAGGCTTTATTAAGACCAGGTCGCTTTGATCGAAAAGTTATGTTAGACCTTCCCGATATCAAAGGGCGTTATGAGATCTTAAAAGTACATGCTAGAAAAATCAAAATCGATCCGTCTGTCGACTTAATGGACATTGCAAAATCAACTCCTGGATCTTCAGGGGCCGATTTGGAAAATATTTTAAATGAAGCGGCATTGCTTGCTGCTAGAAAAGGGCGCAAAGCGGTTACTTCTTCCGAAACTCAAGAAGCTTGCGATAAGGTTAGATTTGGAAAAGAAAGAAGAAGTTTAGAAATGGATCAGCAAGAAAAGCTTACAACTGCTTTTCATGAATCGGGTCACGCTATTGTCGGCTTAACTGTTGAACATGGCGATCCTGTAGATAAAGTGACGATTATTCCAAGAGGGCTTGCTTTGGGAGCTACCCATTTCATGCCTAAGAAAAATAGGCTGAGCTATTGGAAGAAAGAAATTTTGGACCAATTGACCATTTTAATGGGTGGTAGAGCTGCTGAAGAGATTTTTGTTAAAGACCTCTCATCCGGCGCTCAGCAAGATATTTCTCAAGCAACCAGGCTTGCCAGAGCGATGATTTGCGAATGGGGTATGAGCGATGATCTTGGGGCCGTTACCTATGATGAAAGATCAGGTAATCAATATTTGGGCTCTCCCGCCTATCAAGAAAAGCTCTATTCCGAAGAAACAGCTCAGAAAATCGATAAAGAGGTTTACGGCTTGCTTGAAGATGCCCATAAAAGAGCGAGTGTAATTATCGAAAAAAATAAAGATAAGCTACAACTCATGACCGATATGCTTATGGAGTTTGAAACTCTTGATAAGCAAGACGTTAAAGAGATCATGGAAGGTTCTTGGGACGCTGAGAAGAAAAAACAAAGAGTCAAAGTTGCAGATGAATTGCAAAAGAAAACTCCTCCTCCACCTCCTACTAAAAAAGAAGAGCTTGTGAAAAAAGAAGGCCCTAAGCCTTTGCAAGCTGATGGCTTAAATTAACATCTTTTAATATTTATTTAGATGAAATGATCCAATCCTGTTTAACAGGATTGGATTTTGTTTTATGATCCCTTAGCTGTATAAAGTTGAGGTGTTGTCTTCGGGCTGCGATCTACGATTTTCTTTCCTTTGCTCGTCGGCAATAGCTATTCAGCTATTACCTCCTCGCAAAAGAAAAGAATATCTTGATCTCGCCTCGAATCCACCTACTTCAACTTTATGAGATATTGCCTCTTTTCTAAAAAAGCCGATTTCATTATAAGCAGTTTAAGAACTAATGCTTTTTAAGGAGCCATTAATGAAAAAATTTCTTTTTTTATTTATCATCCTGTTTTTTTCTAAGCAGGCCTTTTGCGATGAAAATATAAATCCCGATCTTCCCACTGTAGCCATAGTTACAACAGGCGGTACCATTGCCGAGGTAATCGATCCTAAAACAGGAGCTGTAGTCCCTGCAGAAGGGGGAGAATTTTTTAAAGGCATTCCTCTACTTTATAAAGTTGCCAATATTAAACATGTTCCTTTTTCCAATATCGACAGCTCTCAAATGACTCCAGAAATGTGGGCAAATTTAAGCAAAGCGGTAGACGAAGTATTGAAAGATTCTAAGGTGGTTGGGGCAGTTGTGGCCCATGGCACTGATACCATGGCCGAAGGTTCTTACTTTTTAGACTTGACCCTCAAATCTAAAAAGCCCGTAGTTGTTACAGGGGCTATGCGCAGCGCTTCCGATCCTTATCCTGATGGTCCTTTTAATTTACTAAACTCCGTTTATCAAGTCCTTTCCAAAAACGCGCTTGATTGGGGCGTTACCATCAATATGAATCAATATATCCTATCTTCAAGAGATGCCGAAAAGACGCATACCACCAATCCCCAAACCTTCTCTTCAGGCGAAAAAGGATATTTAGGCTATGTGTTTAATGGTGAAGTTTTTCGGTTTAATGATAGGTTATATAAACAAAGATTTCCCGTTCCGGAAAAAATGGCCAATGTCGATATCTTTTTTGACTATGCCGGCGCAGGTCCTGAAGCGTTAAAATTCATGGTCGATAATGGAGCCGATGGAATTGTAATCGAAAGTCTTGGTGCCGGAAATGTCAATTCTGCGGTTTACGAAGGTATTCAATACGCCCTTAAGAAAAATGTGATTATTGTGCTGACAAGCTCTGTTCCCTATGGGGGTGTTTTTCCTATATATGGAGACGTTGGCGGAGGAGCATCATTGGCAAAAGAAGGGGTGATCTTCTCAAGACATCTTAGAGGACCTAAGGCAAGGCTTCTTTTAATGGTTGCAATGGCCAATGTCGGCAAAGATCGAAATAAGTTAGAAGCAATATTCGCTAATCCGTAAAAAAGAAAAGGGATCGCAAAGGGGCGTCGCCCCTTTGCAAACCCATTATTTTTGTAGATTTTTTTCTAAAAGGATTTTATGAGAAAGCCTTACTTGGCCTCGGTCATTGATCTCAATTACCTTAACTTCGATGGAGTCACCTTCTCTATAGATCTCATTTAAGTCATTAATACGGGTATGAGAGACTTCTGATATATGGCAGAGACCTTCGCTATTGAAAACTTTTACAAACAGACCAAATGGTTTAATAGAGGTGATTTCACCATTATACACCTTGCCGAGTTCCATTTCGGAGGTTAACCCTTTGATGATTTCTTTAGCTTTTTCTAATGAGGCTGCATCGGTAGAGGTAATGCTTACTAGTCCCTCATCGCTAATATCGATCTCAACTCCGGTCTCTTCAATGATGGCGCGGATTCGCTTGCCTCCGGGGCCGATCACTTCGCCGATCTTGCTTTGCTTGATTCTTAAGGTTTCAATTCTAGGAGCATACAATGAAAGTTCGCTTCTTGACTTGGGACATACCTCTAACATTTTTTTCAAGATATGAATGCGCCCTTCTTTGGCTTGCATTAAGGCTTCTTTCATGATCTCAATGGTTATCCCTTCTACTTTTATATCCATTTGAAAAGCGGTGATGCCGGTTTCGTCTCCGGTCACTTTAAAATCCATGTCACCTAGCGCATCTTCATCTCCGAGAATGTCCGTTAATATGATAAAAGAGCCGTTTTCTAAAATTAGCCCCATCGCTATACCGGATACTGGTCTGATGATCGGGATGCCTGCGTCCATTAGAGCAAGACAGCCGCCGCAGACTGATGCCATGGAAGAGGAGCCGTTGGATTCGGTAATATTCGATTCAAGACGGATGGTATATGGAAAATTTTCTTGCTTAGGAAGAATGGCCATAAGGGCCCGTTCGGCTAATTTACCGTGACCAAGTTCTCTTCTACCGGGAGCTCCCATTCTTCCAACTTCGCCGACTGAAAATGGGGGGAAGAAATATTGCAAATAAAACCTGTGGGTCCCTTCTCCATGAAGATCTTCATATCTTTGGGCCATGGTTTCTCCACCTAAGGTGCAAACCGCAATAGCTTGGGTTTCTCCTCTTGTAAATAAAGAAGATCCATGAGTTCTACCAAGCACTCCGAGCTCGATGTCGATTGAGCGAACCTCATTCATTTTTCTTCCGTCGATACGTTTTTTTTCGTCCATGATCATTTTGCGCATGATATTTGAGCTTAAATTTTTGAAAGCAAGCTTCACATCTTTTTTCAAGAATTTAGGATCGGCATCTTTCGGGAAGAAAGTTGTATCAACCATGGCATTGATTTCATCGAACCTTATTCCTCGTTGCTTTTTGTTGCTAATGTAAAGGGCTTCTTTGATTAAAGATCCAAATGCACTGTCAACGGCTTCATTAACTTCTTTAGGTATATGGTGGATAGTGCTGCGATCTTTTTCTTTGCCAATTTCTTTTTGCCAATTGTTTAAGGTATGGCAAATAGTACGAATAGATCTTTGCCCTAGGTCTATGGCTTCTAAAATTTGTTCTTCGGTAAGAAAATCAGAATACCCTTCGATCATTAAAATAGCATCTTCGGTACCGGCTAAAACAAGATCAAGTGCAGAGGTCTTTTGTTCTTCTGCATTAGGATTGATGACGAAAGAGCCGTTGATCATACCGATTCTGACAGCCCCTATTGGTTTAACAAATGGTATATCAGAGAGCACTAATGCGGCTGAGGCTCCGCAAATGCTTAAAACATCAGGGGTGTGCAGACCATCGTATGAGTAAACATAAGATAAAACTTGCACTTCGTTATAATAACCCTCTTCAAACATAGGCCTTAACGATCTATCTATGAGCCGGCTAATTAAAACTTCTTTGGTGCTCAGTTTTCCTTCTCGCTTGATAAAACCTCCGGCAGTTCTGCCGACTGAGCTGAACTTTTCTTGATAATCAACTCTTAACGGTAAAAAATCGGTTTCTTCCGATGCGCTTTTGGCTGAGCAAGCGGTTGTTAAAATGGTGGTTTCACCGCAGTGGACCAAAACTGATCCATTGGCTTGTTTGGCAATTTTGCCCGTTTCAAAAATTATTTCTTTTCCTTCTAAAGAACAAGTAACAGTTTTGCGTTGCATAGTTTAGAGAACTCCTTCAATGTTTTTAGCTAAAAGAAAAAAGATAGAAAATCAGAAAAAAAACCTCAAAGAATTCTTTGAACTTTTTTTTCTGGTCTCTATCTTTTTTTTCATTTAGCAGGTAGGTTAAATTAAAAACCGGCCAACGCCGGTTTCACAAGTTATTTTCTTAAATTCAGACGGGTTATCAAAGTTTGATAACGCTTAGTATCTGTGGAATTTAAATAATCCAATAATTTTCTTCTTTGTCCAACTAACTTAAGCAAAGCTAGCCTGGAGCTGTGATCCTTTGGTGCAATCTTAAGATGCTCGGTTAATTCGGCAATTCTCTCAGTGAGAATTGCAATTTGCACGTCAGCTGACCCGGTATCTTTGTCATGTAATTGAAATTTTTTAGTAATTTCGTCTTTGGTTCCTTTATCTAAGGTCATGGGTTCTCCTATTCTTACGTTTTAAATTATAATAATTTTACCTAAAACTGAATAACTTAGCAACTTCGAAATATAAATTACTTGCATTTTAGCTAAAGCAAAGCTATGCTTTTTGCTCGTTCAACTAAAAGTTAGGAATACCAATGAAAAAGTTTGATTTGTCTAAGCCTTGGCTTAAAAAGATCTTATCACTACTCAAAAAAGAGATAAAGAGCGAATTATCCAACAATAAGGATTTGTTTAGGCTCCTCTTTGGCAATAAACCTTTTAACAGCTTACACAATGATGAAATCGTTGAGGCATTTGAAAAAAAAGTTTTGGAAGAGACCAATTTGCAAGATTGGGTTGTCTCTAGATGGGTTTATCATAATTCAGATGTCTATGAATATTTTTATGCTGAACTTTCAAAAATAAATCCTAAGGTTGAAGAAATTAAATCCATTGCTCAAGAAAAAGAAAAGACTATTATAGAAGATTCTATTTACTCTTTCGGCATTGAGGCCACCTATCTATTTTCTATTTTAAATGAAGTTGCTTTTGCTAAAGAAACTTTTGATGATTTACGTCAAAAAGCCCTTTTAGCTTTAGAACAAGAAGAAAAAGAAAAAGCATCAAGTAAAAATGTTCCTTTAGAGGTTATGGTCAAAAAACAAGAAGAAGAGCTTTTGCGTATTAAAGATAAATATGAAAAGAAAATTTCTTCTATGAAGAAAAAATATTTTGATGACATGGCTATATTAAAAAATCAAATAAGCAAATTACAGCAAAAGATTGCGCAAAAATGACCGATGATGAAAGATTTATGCTGGAAGCCTTGAAAGAGGCTTCCAAAGCTCAAAAAAAAGATGAAGTTCCCGTAGGATCGGTTTTAGTTCTAGATGGAAAAATCATTGCCAAAGGGCATAATCAGGTAGAGCTTTTAAAAGATGCCACTGCCCATGCCGAGATACTTTGTTTAACATCAGCCTCCGCCCATTTAAATGATTGGCGGCTTTTAAATACTGTTTTATATACCACACTCGAGCCATGCTGCATGTGCGCCGGAGCTATAATCGCCTCTAGAGTAAAAACTTTAGTATGGGCCGCCCCCGATATAAGAGTTGGGGCAAATGGTAGTTGGATTGATGTTTTTGAAAAAAAACATCCTATCCATACGGTGGAAATTAGAAAAAATGTCTTAGAGGAAATTTCTTCTAATCTTATAAAAGATTTTTTTAAAAAGAAAAGATCTTAAAGTTAAAATAATCATAAAAAAATTTAATTTAGGTTGATTTTTTTTTTAGGCATAAAGATAATCTTTTTTTTGAAAAAAGGATTCGATTATGGCGGGCGTTGCAGAAGTTAAACCGGGTTGGTATGATAACTATCAAGATTTTGAACGTATAGCAAAGGCCCATCTTGTTTTAGAAGTGGAATATAATGAAGCTGAAGGACCTATTCCAAGTTGGAATTGGCAAATTGCTATAATTGATGGAACTTTAGGTAGGTATTCGTTAATTTTTCAGAATAATATTTTTGGATATAGGCAGCTTCAATTAGAATTTATAAATAAAAAAATTCACTTTAGAGTTGCAACAAAAACTCAGGCGGAGCCGGTTATTCGCGTTATAAACGATGTTAGCTCCGGAATTTGGAATATCTTTAGAGATAAGCATCCCCGAAGTGCTTCATCTACTCCATGTCCTTCACCGTCTCCGAAAAGTCCCTCAGCTTCTCCTGCATGTGAGTTGGATTGCAAAACATTTTTTTATCAAGAAGAACCTGAGCCGGCTGGTAAAAATGGTGGAAAATCTGATGAAATCTGCCTGATTTCATAGGTTTTGCTTAAAAAGCATTGGTTTTTAACACTTTTTATATTAAACTTTTATCTAAAAGCATTTTTGGAGTTAATAATGAAAGACAAAATACATCCCCCATATCAAGAAGTTTTATTTGTAGATTCTTCTAGCGGTGTTAAATTTATTTGTGGCAGCTCTGTGCAGCCAAAACAAAAAGAGACCTATCAAGGCAAAGAATATCCCGTTGTTTATTTATCAACATCTTCTTCTTCCCATCCCTTTTTTACCGGAAGCAAACAATTTATCGATACTGAAGGCAGGGTAGATAAATTTACTAAGAAATACGCTCAGAAAAAAGAGCAAGTTCAAAAAGCTATTGAAAAACAAGAAGAGTCTAAAAAAGAAAAAGAGACTCCCAAGAAAAAAGCGCGTGTTGTTAAGAAAAAAGGTGCTGAAAAAACCGAAGAATAGTTATGGAAGATAAGATACAGAGGCTTTTAAAAAGGCTCTCTGAAGTAGAACAGCTTTTAGGAGAGCCTGAGTCTTTTGTAGATCAAAAAAGATATAAAGAGCTCAATCAAGAGCATGCCTATTTATCAGAACTAAAAGATCTATGGCTATTTTATAAACGGCTTAATGACCAGATCACTCAAAATAAAGCTCTTCTTATCACTGAAACCGACCCTGAGTTGATCGAAGTGATTAAAGAAGAGATAGTAGATCTAGAAAGACAATCAATAGAGACTCAGAAAAAAATTGAGATTATTTTAGTTCCTCCAGACCCCAGAGACTCTCGCAATATAATTATGGAACTCAGAGCCGGTACCGGTGGAGAAGAGGCCTCTTTATTTGTGGCCGATTGTGTTCGGATGTATCAAATGTATGCCAATAAAAAAAGTTGGCAAGTTGAGATGCTCTCCTGCACTGAATCGGAGAAAGGGGGCTTTAAAGAATACATTATGAGCCTCAGTGGCAAAGATGTGTTTAGATTGATGCAGTATGAAGGGGGGACGCACCGAGTTCAAAGGGTTCCGGAAACTGAAGCGCAAGGCAGGGTTCATACATCGGCCATTACCATCGCGGTTCTTTTAGAGCCGTCCGAAGATGAAAAAATCGATATCGATGAAAAAGATTTAAGGATTGATACCTATAGATCTTCCGGAGCTGGAGGTCAGCACGTAAATAGGACCGATTCTGCGGTTCGTTTGACCCACTTGCCCACTGGGATAGTTGTAGCTTGTCAAGAAGAGAGATCTCAGCATAAGAATAAAGAAAAAGCGATGCGCTATCTTTATGCCAAGCTCGATGAAAAAAGAAGAGAGGATCAACAAAAGGCAATATCTGCAGTAAGAAGCACTCAAGTTGGCTCTGGCGATCGTTCTGAAAGAATCAGAACTTATAACTTCTCACAAAATAGGGTTACCGACCATAGGATTGATTTGACGTTGTATAAGCTGAGTCAGGTTATGGAAGGGGACCTAGATGATATCACTACAGCTTTAGTTGCACATTTTTATCAGCAAAAGCTCTCTACCTAATTGTCTGATCTTAAGTTTAGCCTTAGAAACCTAAAATTAATCGAACTCGACTCTGGGCATATTTTTTGATATAATTTTCCAAAATTATAGAGAAAAGTAATGTCTAGTCAAGTGTTATTTAATCCTGATATTTTTAGGACCTATGAAACTTTCCAAGCCTTTATGTCTGGTGAGGATGTAATAAAAGCAATCAAATCTCAAACTGCAACTTTTGTAAATACCCAAACTACTTTATCTAAAAAAATTATTATGGTAATAGTCTCGTCGTTTAGTTTGATAGCGAGTGTGTTTTTATATATTTGCTCTTATCCTCTTAGTCTAGTTCGAGCTAATAATTTATCTACTCGATGCAAGCTTTTGTCTAATTATTTTTTAGATTATTGCACTTGCATCAATAATATTATACTTTACTTTGGCAAAGATTTGCTGGTGTTTGCAAATAACGATCATGATCTATCAACATCGGATTTATATTTAGCTAAAAAGGTTGAGAGAAAATCGATTTCAAAAGATGAGCGGTTAATAAAATTGATCTATTCAAACATGCTAGAGAGCTGGAAAGAGAAGCAATATCTGCCTGTTGATATGTTAGAGTTTAATGAAAATTTTACCGAAGTCAACTTTGCAAACTTAGAAGGTATTTGCTTTGGTATGTCAGTTTGGTTTTCATATCTTTATTTAAATTCCTATCAATTAACCCAAGATCCTTTAAAACATATTCAGGTAGTTGCAAAACAATTTGAGAATGGGGCTCCAAGGCAAGCAGGCTTACTTCAAAGTTTATTTTGTCAATTAAATTTAGATAATAGCTTGCCAACTTTGCTAAAATTAAAAAATAAAAAACCAATTTGTTTAGACAGTATTAAAAGCTGGAAATTTTATAACTTTTTGAATAAAAATCAAGATGGTGTTTATTTATTAAGGATATTAAAAATCGGCGATCATGGTCATGCAATGTGTTACATTAAACAAAACGATCATAAATATATTTTCGATCCTAATGTTGGGCTTGTGAAAATAGATGATGAAAAGACATTTCAAGCCTTTTATGATTCTCAAATTAAAGGAAAATTCAACAGTGTTGAAATATCAAAACTAATGAAAGAAGCACCTTTAATTCAAGTACCTAAAAAACCAAGTGAAGCTCCCCAAGGTATTTTATTTAAGATTGCAGGCAAGATTTCTCGTTTTTTTTCAAAAAAAGCGGCCTAAACTCAGAGAAGGAATTTTCGTTTTTCCTGATATAGAAACTTAAAATAAAGCTTGTCTAGACTTTGAGTAGCTACTAGAGTAAAATGGTTCTCCAAAATAATAGAGAAAATCATGTCTGGTCAAGTTCTATTTAATACTAATATTTTTAAAAGCTATGAAACTCTTCAAGGTTTTTTTTCCGGTACGGATGAGATAACAGCTATCAAAGCTAATACAGCAACTACTAAAGATATGCAAATTTCTTTAGCTAAAAAGGTTGCTGTTTTTGTGATGGTCCCTTTTAACTTTATTGCTGGCTATTTTTTTTCTATTAGTTCCTTTTTTCTTGGCTTAGTTCATGCAGATAATCTAGCTATTCGATGCAAGGTTTTGTCTTCTTATTTTTCATTTAATTTCTCTTGCTTTAAAAATATAACTTTGTTGGGCAAAGATTTGCTTGTTCTTGCCAAAAACATGCATGATCCATCAACAACCGATGTATATTTATCTAAACAAATGGAGCGAAAATCGATTTCAAAAGATGAGCGGCTTATAAAATTGATATATACGATCAAGGTGGAAAAATTGAATGAAAAAATCTCTATGACCTTTCGCAAAATTAGTCCATTTTGCGATAAGGATAAAAATGAAAAAAAGGGAGATGAACTTAATAAATTTATCTTAAATAAAATTGATAAAAAATTTGGAGAGCTTACCTTTCTAAGTTTGATTGGCAATTGCTATGGTATGTCAGTTTGGTTTGCATACCTTTATTTAAATTCTAATCAAGCAAATCAAGATCCTTTAAAACACATTAGTGTTGTAGCTAAACTATTTGAAAATGGAGCTCCAAGAGAAGCTAGTATTTTACAAAGTTTGTTTTCGAATTGTGATTTAAATAAAATTGGAAT
>JACRNF010000007.1 GCA_016219355.1 Chlamydiota bacterium
ATAATTAATACAAAAGTACTCTTCGGGAAAAGAGGCTACTAACCTCAGTTTTGGGTTTCTTCCCTCGGAATCAGCTAAGGTTTTTGAGGAGTTTGGTTTCTTTTTTTTGAAGAAAATAGACAAAGCGTCTATTTCTAAAAAAAAAAGAAATCAAAATTGCAAAAAGATTGCTGATTCTGAGTGGATTAAACTCAAAACTGAGGTTACTAATAATTAGGTTACAGACAGATGACGGCAGACAAGAACTTGTGGTGGAGTTTTTCCACAGAACAAACTTACAAGGCATTAAATACCGATCCAAATCAAGGGTTGTCGTCCGCTGCAGCTAAAATTAACTTAATAAGTTACGGATTTAATGAACTGCCCGAGCCTAAATCTTTTTCCGCATTTAAACTTTTCTTAAATCAATTTGCCGGTTTTATTGTATGGGTTTTAATCATCGCAGCATTCATTGCCGGCATTCTTGGAGAATTAATTGACGCTTCTGCCATTTTCATTATCGTTATTCTCAATGCAATCATTGGATTTGTCCAAGAGATCAATGCGAAGAGATCTCTTGCCGCACTAAAAAAGCTTGCCACACCTACTTGTAAAGTGATCCGAGAAGGTATTTTGCAGACTCTACTTTCAAAGGAAATTGTCCCGGGAGATCTTATTTTGCTAGAAGCAGGTGACTTGGTCCCATCAGACGGAAGGGTCATTCAATCTACTCAACTCTTTACGCAAGAGGCTTCTTTAACAGGAGAATCTTTATCTATTTACAAAACTACCGGCCAACTTGCAAATGAGACGTTACCTATCGGCGATCGAAAAAATATGGTCTTCATGGGAACGGTAGTGCAAAGCGGCAAGGGACGTATGCTAGTGACTGCGACAGGGTTGAATACGGAACTTGGAAAGATCGCTTCTATGTTAAGCAAGAGCAAAGAAGAGCAAACTCCGCTACAAATCCGCCTGCAGCAATTGGGAAGAAGATTGGTTTTTCTTTGCCTTGGAATTATTTTGATTGTCTTTATCCTTGGGATACTGCGGGGAAATTCTATTCTTAATGTCTTTTTGACGGCAACAAGCCTTGCAGTTGCTGCCATACCCGAAGGGCTACCTGCTATTGTAACCATAGCGCTTGCCATCGGTATGAAAAAAATGGCAAAGCGCAAAGCTCTTATTCGCTCTCTTCCTTCCGTTGAAACCTTAGGATGCGCCTCTGTGATCTGCAGCGACAAGACCGGAACTCTAACAAAGAATGAAATGACCGTAAAAAAGATATGGGTAAATAAAGAGCAAATTGATGTTTCCGGCGTGGGATATACGCCGGTTGGAAATTTTACATTACAGTCGCAAGAGATCTCTCTTGCAGAATTTCCTGAATTAAGGATCCTTCTTGAGATCGGAACATTATGTAATAGCGCTAATCTCACGCATACGGACCAAGATTGGCAAATCACCGGCGATCCTACAGAAGGAGCTTTGATAGTTGCAGCAGAAAAGGGAGGAATAAATAAAAAGGAGCTAGAGGCCGCAAACCCTTTTCTTGAAGAGCTCCCTTTTGATTCTGAGCGAAAACGGATGAGTGTTCTTAGAAAAACATCTGAAGGCAATATTCTGTTTGTCAAGGGAGCTCCCGATTTAATTCTAAACCGTTGCCAAACCATTCTCCTAAGGAACGAAAAGGTCTTGCTTACTCCCCTCTTTAGGCAAGAAATCCTTGATGCTAACCAACATTTCGCCTCTCAAGCTTTAAGAATTTTAGCCATGGCATATAAAAATATCGAGCTCGATAAGAGCATAGATGAGTCAATGGAAGAAAATCTTACTTTTGTCGGTCTTATGGCCATGATGGATCCTCCAAGGCCCGAAGCTAAACAAGCCGTGCAAACCTGTATAAAAGCAGGTATCATTCCAGTGATGATTACAGGTGACTATAAAGAGACGGCAGAAGCTGTGGCAAAAGAACTCGGATTAATGACGGAAGGATCTTTAGCGATCAATGGAATAGAGCTAGAGCAGATGAGTGATGAAGAGCTAAAAAAATCTCTGCGAAGTATCCGGATTTATGCCCGAGTCTCGGCAGAACATAAACTGCGCATTGTGAGGATGTGGAAAAGTTTAGGAGAAGTTGTGGCTGTTACCGGCGACGGCGTTAATGACGCTCCAGCGATCAAAGAAGCCGACATCGGCATTGCAATGGGAATTAAAGGGACCGATGTCACTAAAGAAACGGCAGATATGATCATCACCGATGACAATTTTGCATCGATTGTCAATGCTGTGGAAGAAGGCAGAGGAATTTATGACAATATTATAAAATTCGTTAATTATCTGCTTTCTTCAAATATTGCCGAGCTCATGGTCATTTTTATAGGAATGGCTATAGGTTTTAAAGACCCTTTGGGAAATCCCTTTGTAAGCTTGTCCGCCGTTCAACTTTTACTTTTAAATTTAGTCACGGACGGCCTGCCGGCCATTGCCTTGGGAATGGACCCTGTTGATCCAAGAGCAATGCAAAGACGGCCTAGAAAATCAAGAGAACCTATTTTATCATTTCGTTTTTCTATGCAACTCGTTTCAATTAGCTCCGTCATTACAGCGGGCACCATCATCGCATGCCATTTTGGACTAAGAACAAGCGCTGCTTTAGCACAAACAATGGCGCTTACGACCCTTGTTGTATTGGAACTTGTTAGAGTACAAATGGTACGTTCCGAATATCATATTGGATTTTTTTCCAATCGATGGATCATTGGGGCTTTGGTAAGTTCGTTATTAATTCATCTGTCGGTCATTTATTTTCCCCCGTTGCAGAAAGTCTTCGGAACGGTTGGATTGGGTTTAAAAGAATGGGGAGTGATTGCCATTGTAGCCATGGGTTCGGGGATTTGCGGATTTGTGATTAATCGAATATTCAAACCTCGATTTTCTTCAGCTAGCTGATAATCAGTCCTTTATATCCGCTCTATGAAAAGTTGCTGCAATTTCCCTATTGCGTTAAATAGTTCTTTTTTCAATAGTGAAAAAAAGGGTAACAATAATTGTGTTTTAAATGCTTTTTTTTAATAAGAAAATTACTAATTACTTATTATTTTTTGTTTTTTTTATGTTTAATATAGGACCACTTTTTTCGGAAGAAGACCCTTTAAACCAAGCCTCCTTGCGATTAGAAACATTGATCGAAGAAGTTTTAAAGCGTAATCCAAATCTGGAAGCGGCGCGTGATCGCATTCGTGCAGCAGCCGAGGTTGTTCCTAGGGTCCAAGTGATTGAAGATCCAGAATTCAAATTTTTGAGCGATTATAACAACTTTAAATCTAAAAGTGCATTCGTCCCTATGCTCCAATATCAAATTTCTCAAACATTGCCTTTTCCAGGAAAGCTTGGATTAAAGGGCAAAGTAGCTGGTGAAATTCTTAAACAATTTAAGAGTCAAGAAGTTATTACCAAGCGGGATTTGATTTTGCAAACCAAAAAACTTTACTTTCAACTTTTTTTCAATTACTCATCTTTTCAAATTAATCAAGACAATCGCAATCTGGTTAAAAATCTTATCGATGCAAGTTTGGCCTTATATAAATCAGGCCTTGCCGGCTATGAAGAGGTCGCCAAAGCACAAGTCGAACTTCAAGTTTTGGATGAGCAATTGCTAATGATTGAAGCAGACCGCATTTTTATTGTTTCGATGCTCAATGCACTTCTTGACAGGCCGCAAAAAGATCCTTTGGGAAAGCCAACGGAAAATTTCGCATCGTCTACAAGTTTCTCCTACGAAACTCTGGAAAGGCTAGCGATGCAAAAAAGACCTGAGTTACAAGAGATTCAAGCAATGATTGATGAGCAGCAAATGATAGCGCGGCTTGCTAAAAGAGAATATTTACCTGATATCGCATTCTCTTTTGCGTATGAACAAATTACTCATAATCGCAGTGATAATGCTTGGGAAGCAAGCATCGGTTTTAAAATTCCTCTTTGGGCCGGCCAAAGACAGGGGCGCCAAGTTCGCGAAGCACATGCCCGGGCATCGGCTAATAGGAACGCACTTAAAGGAATGGAAGCTCAAGTCCGGGGACAAATTCAAAATACTTTAGGCAAGCTTAAAGCTAATGACGAACGGCTTTTATTATATAAAACAGGGCTAATCCCCAAAATTCAAGAAGCTCTCAAAGCATCTGAAGCTAGCTATCGCGCAGGGAAAGGTGGTTTTCTAACTCTTCTTGATAGCCGCAGGCAATACCAAGATATCTCATTAGAATATGAGCGTACAAAAGCAGAAAGAGAATCCCTGATAGCAGAATTAGAGCGGGCCGTTGGAGTGCCCTTGGAGGAAATTCAATGATCCCGGTAATAATTTTTCTTTTATTAACTATGCAGACATTAGATGGGATGGAAAGCATGCCGCAAGACAAAAAACATGCCTCCAGCCATGCAGAAGTTCAAATTGATCCGGAAAGATTGCAGCTTTTTGGCATTACTACAGAAAAACTGCAAATTCGGGATTTATCCAAAACAATCCGGACGGTTGGTCTTGTTGAAGCCGATGAAAGAAGGATTGCTAATGTTCAAACTAAATTTAAAGGATGGATAGAAAAACTCTTTGTCAACTTTACAGGAACTTCTGTAAGCAATGAAGAACCTTTATTTTCCGTCTATAGTCCTGATCTATTGACCGCTCAAGAGGAATATTTGCTGGCGCTTAAAAGCAGCGAGCATCCGACACAAGGAATATATAAAGAAGAGCTCGATCAATCAAACGACGATCTCTTAATAGCGGCTCGGCAGCGTTTAGAATTGTGGGATGTCCCAAAAGAAGAAATTCAGCGTCTTACCAAGACTCGCATCCCAACAAAAACTTTAACCATTAATTCTCCTGTAGAGGGAATTGTCTTAAAGAAAGATGCTTTTGTCGGCATGAATGTTGAACCCGGAATGAATATCTTCACTATTGCCGATCTCTCCCAAGTTTGGGTGCTGGCCGATATCTATGAACAAGACATTTCATGGATAAAGATGGGGCAAAAGGCCACCATTTCTCTAACCTCATTCCCGGGAAAATCTCTTATCGGCTCAGTTGCATTTATTAGCTATATCGTTGAGCCGAGCACCCGTACGATGAAAGTCCGTTTTGATTTTGATAATCCGAACAACCAGTTAAAGCCGGGCATGTATGCAACTGTTGAAACTCAAATTTCAATGGGGAAAGAATTAGCCGTTCCAGAATCTGCTGTAATTGATACCGGAGAGAGAAAAATTGTCTTTGTGTCAACCGGCAAAGGCCATTTTGAACCTAGAGAAGTTCAGCTGGGATTTAAGGCAGGTCCCTATTATCAGGTAATTAGCGGCCTTAATACTGATGAAGAGGTCGTTACCAGCGCACAATTTTTAATCGATTCCGAAAGTCGGCTTAAGGCAGCGGGACAAGGAATGCAAGGAATGGATATGGGGCAAAAAAAACATGATCGGTAAGCTCATTGAGATTTGCGGCAAAAACCGCCTTATCGTCTTTATTGTTACCGGCCTTATTTTACTCTGGTCTATTTGGACAATTAACAAAACTCCCGTTGATGCTTTACCAGATCTTTCCGATACCCAAGTTATTATTTTTACCGAATGGATGGGACGCAGCCCCAATCTGGTTGAAGATCAGATCACCTATCCTCTGGTAACCACTTTTCTTGGCGCTCCGAAAGTAAAATTGGTCAGGGGCTTTACCATGTTCGGTATGTCTTTTGTGTCGGTGATTTTTCAAGACGGCACCGATATTTATTGGGCTAGGAGCCGAGCGTTAGAGTACCTTTCCAAGCTACAAGGAAAACTTCCCGAGGGAGTAACTCCACAGCTCGGTCCGGATGCTACGGGAGTCGGCTGGATCTTTGAATATGCCCTCGTTGATGAATCAAAAAAATATTCCCTTCAAGAGATGCGCACCTTTCAAGATTGGTATTTACGCTACTGGCTTACTTCTGTGCCGGGAGTTGCCGAGGTCGCAAGCGTCGGGGGTTATCAAAAAGAATATCAAGTGGAGATTGATCCGACTAAACTTCAAGCCTATGATCTTTCGATTTTAGATATCAAGGAAGCCATCCACAGATCCAATGGTGATGTAGGAGGGCGTGTCATTGAACTTGCTGAGCATGAATATGCTGTTAGAGGGCGCGGTTATATCACTGATAAAGGTATGATTGAAAAAATTGTTGTTAAAACCGACTTCAAAGGAACGCCAGTTTTAATCAATGATATAGGGCGGGTTCAAATCGGAGGCAATATCCGTCGAGGCTTTACTGAACTCAACGGAGAAGGAGAAACCGTCGGCGGGATTGTTGTAATGCGCTTTGGCGAAGATACAGCAAAAGTCATCGATCGGGTTAAAGAAAAAATCAAAGAAATGGAGCCTTCTTTTCCTCCCGGAATAAAAGTAGTCACAACTTATGACCGCTCAAATCTCATCAGGCACTCCTTAAATACCTTATCAGAAGCATTGATCGAAGAAATTATTATTGTATCTCTAGTCATTTTAATCTTTCTATTCCATTTTCGATCTACCCTAGTTTCTATTATCACCTTGCCTATTGCTGTGATGATCTCTTTTATCCCGATGTATTACATGGGAATCAATGCCAATATCATGTCGCTTGCAGGGATTATCATCGCTATTGGGGATATTGTCGATTCGGCAGTGATCATGACGGAAAATGCCCATAAAAAATTAGAACAAGAGGGAGAAAAACGGTCTCGTGTCGATATTGTTATTGAAGCGGCGAAAGAAATAGGCCCCAGTATTTTTGCCTCCCTCTTTGTTATCGTAATTGGATTTCTTCCTGTTTTTGTTCTTCAGGAACAAGAGGGGCGTCTTTTTTCTCCTTTGGCTTATACAAAAACATTTTCCCTTGTTTTTGGAGCGTTCCTTGGAGTCACTCTTGTGCCCGCTCTTATGGTTACCTTTATTCGGGGCAAAATAAGGCCCGAAATGCAAAACCCCCTTACCCGATTAACTATTGCTATTTATAAACCAATCTTAAGGTTTTGCCTCCGCTTTCGTTATTTTGTGGTAGGAGGCTGCCTTCTTCTCATCCTTGGCGCCATTCCCATTTATTACAATTTGGGCTCTGAATTCATGCCTCCTTTGGACGAAGAAACAATTCTTTTTATGCCGATTACAACGCCAGGTATCTCAATAGAGGCGGCTAAAAAATTAGTACAGACGCAAGACAAGATTATACGTAGTTTTCCTGAAGTTCAATCCGTTTTCGGCAAAGCAGGCCGCGCAGAAACGCCAACCGATCCCGCCCCTCTTTCAATGATAGAAACTGTCATTATCCTGAGGCCCAAAGCAGCTTGGCGCAAAGGTATGACAAAGGATAAATTAGTCAAAGAAATGGACCAGGCTCTTCAGTTTGCCGGAGTTCAAAACGCTTTTACCATGCCTATTAAGGCCCGAATTGACATGCTGACTACCGGCATCCGCACGCCAATCGGAATTAAAATTTTAGGAAAAGATCTTAGTGAAATTGCCATTCTTGGAGAAGAACTGGAAAAAATTATCAAAAAGGTCCCGGGAACACGCAGTGTTTATGCCGAGCGGGAAATGGGAGGGTTCTTTATCGATTTTACCCCTGATCGTGAAGCAATTGCCCGTTATGGATTAAGGGTCATGGACGTGCAGGAAATTATAGAAACGGCAATCGGAGGGCTAGATATAGATACAACCATTGAAGGTCGGGAAAGATACAAAATCAATGTGCGGTATCCTCGAGAACTTAGAGACGATATCGATAAATTAAAAAAAATCCTAGTGCCTATTATGATAAAACCACAGGCAGATCCCGGACAAGTTGAGCATGTTCCCCTTGGCCAGCTCGGTAAGATTGAAGCAGTAATGGGGGCTCCGATGATTAAAGACGAGATGGGATCTCTTGCAGGATGGGTCTATGTTGATATAGAAGGGCGAGATATCGGCGGCTATGTGAAGGATGCCAAAATGGCCGTCGAGCAAAATTTAACCCTGCCTACAGGATATTACCTCAAATGGACCGGTCAATATGAGTTCTTAGAAAGAATACAAGCTTTGATGAAAATTGTCATCCCTTTAACTCTTATAATTATCGGCATTATTCTTTATCTTAATTTCAGAGGAATTGCTCAAACTCTGATTGTCATGCTATCAGTTCCTTTTGCAGCTATAGGTGCCGTCTTACTCATGTTTTCGGTAAATTATAATACTTCGGTAGCAGTTTGGGTCGGTATGATCGATATTCTTGGCACTGCAGCCGAGACAACGTCGATCATGGTCGTGTACCTTGATGAAGGATTTAAAAAATGGTCGCAAAAAAATCAAATGAATTCTCAAGATGACCTCTTAAGCATGACTATTGAACATGGATCCTCCAGGGCAAGGCCTTTGATAATGGCAGTAGGCCTTAATATTTTTGGATTGCTTCCCATCATATGGAGCGAAGGGGTAGGATCTGATATTGCCAAACGGATCGCAGCGCCTTTATGGGGAGGGCTCATTTCATTAACGCTTCTCACTTTGCTCGTAATCCCGGCAGTCTATGTCATATGGAGAAGCCTGCAATTTCGACATGTCGAATCTGAGTCTAAAAAAGTTTAGCAATTAAAAAAATTTTCAAGCCCCAACCTTAGTTGTAATGGCATTTTCCAAGATTTCTAACCAGTCTTCTTTAATTCCTAAACTTTTATAAATTGTTTTTTGCTTCTCTTCCGAAACAGCTTCTGATTTTAAATTTTTTATTGCTTCAACAAAATTTGTTGAATTAGTAACAGATGGCGCTATGCCGCTTCTCACAAGAACGTCTCTGAAGGTTTTATGTGCTATTTGAACCGTTGGAATGCCCGTCAGTGCAAACAAAGGCCCCATGCTCGTTTGATAATATAAAGCTCCGTCTGCTGCGCTAAGCATATATTCAGAAGATTCTTTAGAAACTTCAATCTTCGGAGCGTTGGGTTTTTTACCATATTTTTGAAGCCATGCTTCTATTGCCTGGCAATCAATGTTTTCAATCATAGCTCCCGGATGCTGTTGTAGTATAATAACCATATCAGAAAGATCTGCGCCACACTCCATTGCTTCAGAAAGAAATCTAAGAAAAGCCGGAAATGCTTCATTAAAATAGGCCTTATTATTTCCCCCAAAGTAGACGAGTAATTTTTTGCCTTTATCTTTTATCCCATATTTCGCTAAGAACTCTGCTCGAATTCCATCATGTCCTTCTTTTCTTATTGATAGAATCTTTTCAGCTTGGGCCAAAGGATAATATCCAAGACCCACTCGATTTTCTTTAGGTAATGTTATTTCTGTATCTGGTTCTTGATAAATAGGTGATTCTTTAAGATTAGCATTCGCAAATAACACTCCATTTGCACGCAGCATGACTTCTGCTGCAACATTAGAATATCCTCCCGGAACAAAGACTTCAGGATTATCGTAATAGGCTAAACGGCGTACTTTAGGAGCTTCCATTGCTAATTTTTCTTGAAGAGCAATATCGAAAATGTGTCCGACATCTGTAATTACAACAGATGCTTTGATGCAATTCACGGCAACTTGAGCTAAATCGGCCTCTTTTTCTTTCGAAAGATTATCTGCATTAAACTGTATAACACTGATTTTTCGATCTTGAAATTTTTTAATAGCAGGGCCTGAGGCGTAAATTTGAACTTTATATCCTTTTTGGACTAATTCTTCAGCAAATGTCGCAAAATGATCAGCTGGACCACCGTGACATGCGACAAAACAGATGACTGCAGAAGGTAAAGACATATTAAAACCTTAATTTATGAATGTCTATTATATCTGAAACAGCCCAAAATGAAAATCAGATTTCATTAAAAATAATTCCTGCAAGTGTCAAATTAAAATTTTTTATTTATATAAAACTTGATGGTGAATATATTGTTCGGTATTTCGAATATAGGGAGAAATAAAAATGGCCAAGACAAAGACATTCATAAGGCAAAAAGACTCTGCAAAAAATATTCGACTTATAAAAGCTCCTAATACAATCAAATCCGGCATGGGAGTGGATACTTACAATCCTACCGAAGCCTTGCTTGATGAGGAACGAATTGGCCGCGCTATTTGGGAATGCTTGAAAAACGGTGATTCCGAAGGAGTTATTGAAATAATACAAATTCATTTGGAAGCTTGCACTAAGACCCGGTTACCAAAAGAATCTCATCTACCAAAAACCACACTATCAGAAGCAAAAAGAAAAAAACTTTAATCTTTAACTGCTGCTATACAAGAAATTTCAATTATAGCCGGAATATTCGCCTCAACTGTCTGTCTTGCAGGATATTTACCATTTTTAAATCTTTTGCCATACTCTTCATTCATGCCAGCAAAATCTTTTAGGCTTTTAAGAAAAACATCTACTCTAACAATATTGTCAAAATCAGTGCCGGCAGCTTTTAATACCGCTGCAAGATTATCTAAGGTTTGTTTAGTTGCTTCTTGTATGCTGCTCTCAACTTTTTCTCCTGTTGCAGGATTTATTGGAAGCTGTCCTGAGACAAACAACAATTTTCCTTTAGATAAATCTACAATCACGCCATGAGAATAAGGTCCAATTGCCTTTGGCCCATCTTTCGAATTTACATATTCAATTAGTTTTTTAGAATTTGGCCCATGGCAACAACACATATCTACCTCATTAAATTAAAGATTTTCTCGAAACCGACATCGAACCGACTCAAAAGTTCGCCTTGTTTTCAGCTCATAAATTTTACACTAAACGCAACTATTAAAAATAGTCATTTTTAGATTTTATATTTTATGTACGGAGTCACAGCTCTTATGTATGGAGCGTCATCGTCCTTATGTACGGAGTCACTGAGGGAAAGAAGTAACTAGCCTAGCGTCCTTGACCATTCTGAAACAGTGATATTTTTAGAAAAAGTTTTTGTCTTTAAATAAAGATTTGCTCGAAGCCGGAATCGAACCGGCACGAGGTTACCCTCAAGGGATTTTAAGTCCCTAGCGTCTACCAATTCCGCCATTCGAGCAAATTTAGGATAAATTTTATCGATATTTCGATTTTTGGAAAAGAAAATTATTCTAAAGGATTCTCCAAAGTTCTTCTTTCTTCTTCAAACACTTCTTCTTTTACCAAAACTTCTTCTTTAGCTATTTCAGGTTTAATTTGTGGTTCAGTAATCCCTTCAGTTTGCTTAATATAATTTAATTTTTCTTTGATCAATGTAGGAGGTGGTGGAAATAATTTTCTAATTACCGATGGAGATGCAACTTCAGGCTCACCAACCACAGGCTCTGTAGAAGCGGGAGCAGATTCCATTGCTGCAGCATCTGCCAAAGCCTCTTTCTTCATCTCTTCTTGCCTCATTCTTCGCTTTTGCTTTTTCTTTCTTCGTTCAGAAGCTTCATCACTTTGCTCATGACTATCTTTGCCACCACCAATTTTAATTTTTTCCACATTAGCGGTTTTTAATACCATGCGCGCTTCTCTGACTTCAGAAATTTCAAAGTCGGTAACCGGTACTAAAAATTCTTTGGCAGCGTCTAAAGAACGAAAAAAACAAGATTGTCCAAAAGAGACAACCTCAACTGCTTCAACTAAATATTCTTCTTGCCCTGTCACTTTACTGTTTCTAAGGATAAGCTTATTGCCCTCTTTAGGTGTTATGACAGTTTCAATTATTGGCTCTCGTGTAAAATCCACATTTATTCCATGGGTTAATTATTCTTTGGATGCCATATATGCAACTAAATCAACAAGGCGGGTAGCATATCCCATCTCATTGTCATACCAAGCCACTATTTTAAAAAACGTTGGATTAAGAGCAATTCCGGCAGTTTTGTCAAAAACCGCAGATAATGTACTAGAAAAAAAATCAGAAGATACAACCGGGTCTTCAGTATATCCTAAAATCCCTTTCATCTCGTTTTCAGAAGCTCTTTTCATTGCAGAGCTTATCTCTTCATAGGTTGTATCTCTAGAAAGCCGAACGGTTAGATCAACTGCAGAAACATCAATTGTAGGAACCCTAAAGGCCATTCCCGTTAATTTACCGGCTACTTCCGGTATGCATAAAGCTACAGCTTTTGCAGCTCCGGTTGAAGCTGGTATAATATTATAACCGGCCGCTCTTCCTCCACGAAAGTCTTTATGCGAAGGGCCATCAACTGTAGGTTGAGTAGCGGTCATCGCATGAATAGTGGTCATGAGCCCTTCTTCAATGCCAAAATTATCTAGCAGCACTTTGGTTATCGGGGCTAAACAGTTAGTGGTGCAAGAGGCATTAGAAACAATTACATCCGTTTTGGGATTGTACTTGGTATGATTTACTCCCATAACAAATGTTGGAACTGAGTCTTTGGCTGGTGCAGAAAGAACAACTCTTTTAGCGCCGGCCATTATATGCTTTTGTGCATCTTCTTTTTTGGTAAATCGTCCAGTAGACTCTAAAACAAAGTCTACATTTAAATTTTTCCAAGGTAATTTTGCAGGGTCCTTTTCAGCAAAGACTGCAATTTTTTGGTTTTCAATAATTAAACAATCTTTCTCAGCTTTGACAGATTTATTAAATTTGCCGTGGACCGAATCATATTCTAAAAGATACGCTAAATTATCAGAGGGGACTAGGTCATTGATAGCAACAACTTGTAAGTCTTTTCTCTCCAAAGCTTGTCGAAGGGCAAGTCTTCCAATTCTACCAAATCCATTTATCGCAACTTTTTTAACACCCATAACGTCCTCCTCAATTTTTAATTTGCATCTTAATCGAGTTTAATCCGTTTGTAAAGCGAGAAAATAACTTTCACGCTAAATACTCGATATAACATACAGGAGCGTTATCACCAACACGGTGTTGCTTTTTAATGATTCTGGTATAACCACCATTACGTGCTTCAAATCTTGTTTTAAGTTCACCAAAAAGTTTGTCAACTACAATACGATCGGTATTGTAAGAAGAAACGTTTCCGGCTTTGGCGGCGCGAGCCTCTTTCGAAGATAGTTTGTTATAATGAACCTTCAATTTGGATTGCACAGCACGTTTAGAAGCTAAAGTATTTTTCTTGGCCAAAGTAATTAAACGATCTGCATGCCGCCTTAATTCTTTCGCCTTAGTAATAGTAGTTTCGATGCGGCCATGCTCAATTAACGATTTGAGCATATTAGCTATCATGCATCGCCTATGCGATCCGGTTCGACCTATTTTAAACGTATTTTTTGCATGTCTCATTTTTCACTGCCTACATTTTTTTCATCTAAATATTTTTGTATTAAAGCTTTTACATTTTCTCTGGTAATACCATATTTACTTAAATCCATACCTAAAGAAAGGTTCATCTCTAAGAGCTTTTGCTTTATCTCAGTTAAAGATTTCTTACCAAAATTACGGAATTTCAGCATTTCAGATTCAGGCATTACTACCAATTCACCAATTGTATCGATATGAGCTCCGGCTAAACAATTAGTTGATCTTACAGAAAGTTCAATTTCGCTGATCTTCAATGCTAATTTAGCAAAAAGATCCTCTCGATCTTTATTTTCTTCTACCTGAGCCGATTCAAATGTCCAATCATGAGTTTTTAAATTCTCAAACACTTTTAAATGTTCCATCCCTAGTTGCAATGCAAAACTAAAGGCCTCTTTGGGAGTTACTCTCCCATCGGTGATTACATCTATTATCAATTTATCAAAGTCAGTATCTTGTCCAACTCTAGTTTTTTCAACATAATAATTTACTAATCTAACAGGTGAAAAAGCAGAATCGATAATAATTTCATCAATAACTTTTTCTACTACATGTCTTTCAGAAGGAACATAACCACGACCAATACCGATCCTTAAATCAATTCGTTTTGTAAAAGGTTTAGTAGCGGTAAAAATGACCATATCAGGATTTACGATCTCAAATTGCGAAGGACCAACTATATCTCGTAATGTAACTTTATAACTTCCATTGCCTTTATCAATTTGTTCGTCGGTAACTTCCAATATTTTAGTAACAAGCTTAATCTCTTTTTTAGCGTTCTCTGCGTCGATTGGCAAATAACGGAGCAAGGATCCTTTTAAATTTAGAACAATGTGAGTCATATCTTCAATGACTCCGTCAATGGCAGCAAATTCATGAAGGACCCCTTCAATCTTTACCGAAACAATCGCCGGAGCTTCTAATGAAGTTAACATAATCCTTCTTAGAAAATTGCCCAAAGTATGGCCAAATCCTCTTTCAAAAGGCTCTGCCGTAAACCTGGCAACATTCGGTTTTTCAACCTCTTCGTATTTGATTTTTTCCGGCATTTCAAACTTGCCATACATAACTGACATATTTTATTATCTCCTAATTTTTAAGCGACTTATACACGTCTTCTTTTGCGAGCTCTACAACCATTATGCGCTATCGGTGTTTTATCTCTAATTATTGTAATCACAAGGCCCGAACTTTGGAGTCCTCGCACAGCAGATTCTCTTCCTGCTCCAGGACCTTTAAGATTAACTTCGCACTCTCTCATGCCCATTGACATAGCTTCTTTTGCAGCTGTTTGCGCAGCAACAGTACCGGCAAAAGCAGACGACTTTCTTGATCCTGCAAAATTGGCTCTTCCCGATGAACACCATGCAATGACATTTCCGGCTGGATCGGTTATTGTTACAATTGTATTGTTAAATGTAGCGGTAACATGGGCAATTCCCATCGGAACCGTTCGATGCATTTTTTTTCTGGCTCTAACTGTCGGCTTCTTTTCTACAGCTTTTCCGGCTTGTGCTTTTTTATTAGTTGATGGTGTTGACAATGTTTAACTCCTTATTTGCTAGTTGGGGCTAGTTTTTTATTTGCAACCGTTTTTCTCTTGCCTTTACGAGTACGTGAATTTGTCCTGGTTCTTTGCCCTCTTACCGGCAAACCGATTCTATGGCGCATCCCTCTATAAGAGTTGATAGAAATCAATCGTTTAATATTATTTTGTACTTGTCTTCGTAAATCCCCTTCCACAACGTATTCGGCTTGGATCAGGTTATTAAGTTTGGCTTTTTCATCTTCAGTTAAATCTTTTGCTTTCATATCTGGATTTAATTTGAGCTTAGTAATAATTTCTTTAGATTTGGTTTTACCAATTCCAAAAATGTATTGTAAACTTATCACTAATCTTTTTTTATCAGGAATGTCTACTCCAATAATCCTAGTCATTTTTTTAATTTCCTCATTTAAATTTTAA
Source organism: Chlamydiota bacterium (assembly GCA_016219355.1). Classification (GTDB taxonomy): domain Bacteria; phylum Chlamydiota; class Chlamydiia; order Chlamydiales; family SM23-39; genus JACRNF01. Next base: position 15,194 of record JACRNF010000007.1, read on the forward strand.
TTACGTCCTCTAATTGTACCTTTCTTCATAAATCCATCGTATCTTTTCATCAAAAGATGGGATTCTATCTGCTTAGTGGTATCTAAAACCACACCGACCAATATCAATAGAGATGTTCCCCCAAAAAAATGGGAAATACGCGCATCTACACCTAAAAGACGGGACACAATTGCAGGCAATATTGCTATCAATGCTAAAAATATACCCCCAATTAATGTTATTCTATTCATAGTCATTTCTAGAAAATCTTGAGTTGGCTTACCTTGCCTAATACCAGGCACAAAAGCTCCATTTTTTTTCATATCGGAAGCTATTTGCTCCGGATGAAACTGAGTTGCAGTCCAAAAATAAGTAAAAAATAAAATTAACAGTACATAGCAAACCAAATAAACACTACTACCCGGAGATAGCATATTTGCAGCCTTTCCAATCCAATTACCTCTTCCGACTAATTGGCCAATTGTAGCAGGAAACATCAATAAAGATGAAGCAAAAATTACCGGTATAACACCTGCATAATTAATTTTTAAAGGTATATAGGCGCTGCCCCCTTGGGTCTCATGCCTGCCAACAATTCTTCTTGCATATTGCAAAGGTATTCTTCTTTGCCCTTGAATTACTAAAATAGTTCCTATAATTATCAATACAAATACGGCAGCAAGGACAATTAAAGAAGAAAATGTTAGCTGCCCGGGTTCTTGAGATTCAAGGTTAAGCTGTTTTATGATCGATCCAAGCGTTGATGGTAATGAGGATAATATACCTACCGTGATAATTAAACTAATACCATTCCCAATCCCTCTTTCAGTTATCTGTTCCCCTATCCACATCAAAAACATGGTTCCGGCAGTCATAGTAAACATTACTGTAATATAAAAAAGCCAGGGTACTCCAAACATTCTGATGTCATTCATTTCCGAGACAACTATTCCGGGATTAGAATCATTGAAGCTCATTGCATACTTTGCGATGAAAAGAGCATGCACCAAAGCAAGGGCCATAGTTGCAAGTCTTGTCCATCTAGATAACTTTTTCTTGCCAACTTCAGGATTCTCTCTCATTTCTTGTTGGATAGAAGGCACTAGTGCCACAACAAGCTGCATAATGATCGATGCTGAAATATAGGGGATGATCCCTAAGGCAACAACAGTCAAATGAGCAAAAGCACCACCTGAAAAGATATCCATTAATTGAAATAAATTTTGGCCCCCTCCGCTTGCGTATTTGAACAGCAAAAGAGCCATTTCTCCGTTTATACCGGGGACCGGAATAAAGGCGCCTATTCGGCATACAAGTAGCATCAGCAAAGTAAATAATATCTTTGCTCTAAGCTCAGGTATTGAAAATATTCTTGTCAGGGCACTTATCATTTATTTAATTTCTTTGTATTGGATTTTCTTAGCATCTAATTTTTTTAGCGCTTCTTTAGAGAAAAAATGCGCTTCAATTTTAACTTTTTTATTAAGCTCCCCTTTGGCTAGGATTTTTAAACCGCCGGGTGCTCTTTTCAGACCGTAGCCCTTGCTTTGAAGAGCTGATAAATTTACTAAATCTCCATCGTTAAAAAGAGCTTCAATATCTTTTAAATTAATTGACACTTGAGGTTTGACAAATCTTCCTCTCGTAAATCCTCTGATGGGGATTTTCATATAAAGTTTTTTCTGTCCACCTTCATAGCCGTACTGCTTGTAATAACCTGATCTGGCGGCGTGACCTTTATGTCCTCTACCGGACGTTTTACCGCTTTTACAGCCAGTGCCACGACCAACTCTTTTAAGTTTTTTTACAACGCGTGAAGTATTTTTTAATTGAGAAAGAGTAATCATTCTACCAGCCCCCGTTCTTTAAGATAATCATTTAATGGCCTTAATTCTTGCAGCGCTTCAATCGTAGCTCTTACCGTGTTTAAAGGGTTTGTAGAACCTTGGCTTTTAGCGATCACATCCTTAACACCGGCAAGCTCCAACACCGCTCTAACTTTTGATCCAGCTACAACTCCCGTCCCTTCTTTGGCAGGCTTCAACATTAGCTCAGCCCCATCCCAACTAACTCTAACTTCATGTGGAATGGTGTTTTTTTCCATTACAATGCTAATTACATTTTTTCTGGCTGCTGCCGATCCTTTTCGAATAGCATCGGAAACTTCATTCGCCTTTGCAAAACCGACTCCAATTTTACCATTTCTATTTCCAATTAAGATCAAAGCGGAAAAGCTCATCCGCTTTCCACCCTTAACTACCTTAGCACATCGATTTATGTATAATACTTTTTCTTCAAATTCGCCTCCAAGATCATCTTGGCCGCTTCTTTCAGACATCCTTGCCATTTTACTTCAACCCATGATTTAAAATTGTAATCCTGCTTCGCGAGCACCGGTTGCCAGCTCAGCAATCAATCCATGATATTTATATCGACCGCGATCAAAAATAACACGATTAATGTTTTTGTTTTTTGCAATTTCTGCAATTTTTTTACCAATTTCTTTAGCTGTTTCTTTGGATTTAGAAAGCTTTTTCTCTTTATTCATTGTACTAAAACTTCCAAGAGTAAGCCCATTTTCATCATCGATCAATTGCACATACAAATGTTTATTAGTTTTATTTACGCTCATCCTAGGAGAAGCGCTATTTCCTCTAAGTTTTTTACGAACACTAAAAGTTCTTCTTTGTCTGGCAATTTTTTTTCTATAAAAACTATTTTCCATCGCTTTTTACCTTGTTATTTAGCGGCAGCCGCTTTGGCAGCCTTTCCTTCTTTCTTACGAACATATTCATTTACATATCGGATACCTTTGCCCTTATATGGCTCGGGTGGTTTTACAGAGCGAACCAACGCAGCAAAATGTCCGACAATTTGCTTGTCGCATCCGGAAATTATAATTTCGGTCTGCTTATTAATTTGAATTTTAACTTCTTTAGGAATTTCAATTTCCATTGGATGGGAAAAACCAAGTTGCAAATCCAATTTATTACCCTTGAGAGCGGCCCTGTAACCAACTCCGATCAAGTTCAAGGTTTTTTCATATCCCTTATCAACGCCGACGATCATGTTGTTGATTAAAGATCGGTATAAGCCATGAAATTCTGAGTCTAATGATTTATCCATTTCTACAACAAGTGATCCTTGATCAATCTTTAAAGTGATCCCGGTGGGAAGGTCTAACGATAAATTTCCTTTAGCACCTTTAACATTAACTTTATTACCTGCGACCTTAAGTTCTACCCCTTTCGGAATTACAACAGGAATCCTACCAAGCCTAGACATCTATTTCACCTCGTTTAATAAATATAACATAATAATTCGCCGCCAACTTTTTTCTCTTTGGCCGCGTTACCGTCGATCACTCCGGCCGGGGTTGATAAAATAACCGTGCCAACCCCACCTAGATAACGGGGAATTTCTCTATAACCTACATATTTTCTCATTCCGGGAGTAGACATTCTTGTCAAATTTCTTACAACAGCTTGTCTTGTTTTGGAATATTTTAAGAAAACACGAACCATTCTTTTTTTGTCGTTAACCAAAAAATTCTCAATAAAACCTTGCTCTTTCATAATCTGTATAATATTCATTTTCATTTTACTAACCTGAATATCGACATACCTATGTTTTGCCGAAATAGCATTGCGCAATTTTGTTAGTAATTCTGCTATCGGATCATTAAATGACATGTTTATCTCTCTCTTGTTTAAATGGAAAACCAAACATTTTAAGCAACTCAAAGCACCCTTCATCATCTTTAGCCGTTGTGACCAAAGCTATATTCATGCCTTGTGCTCGCTTTACTTCATCAAGATTTAGCTCAGGATATACTTGCTGATCTTCTAATCCAAGATTATAACAGCCTCTTCCATCCCCTTTTGTACTAAATCCTCTAAAGTCTCTTATCCTTGGGCAAACAATGTTACAAAATCGGTCTAAAAAATCATACATCCGTTTACCACGAAGAGTTACCATTAAACCAATTGGCTGCCCTTCTCTTAGCTTAAAATTGGATATGGCGATTTTAGACTTAACTGTAATCGGTTTTTGACCAGATAGAAGAGTCAATTCCTTAATGTGGTCTTGAATTAAATTTTTATCTTTCGCCGCCTCTGCTATTCCCATGCTAACAACAATTTTTTTAAGCACTGGAACTTCCATTATGTTTATTGCATACTTCTTCTGAAGAAGAGGCCTTATTTCTTCGATATATTTATTTTTGTATCTTGACATTGCCATTTTCCTAAAAATTATTATTTTTTAAGTGATCTTACAACAACTTCTTTCCCTTGAGAGAAGTAAATCAATTCTTTTTTATCTTTATTCGCTTTAACTTTAATGCTCACCGGCTTATTTTCTTCATCGCATAAGCTAACATTAGAAATATTGATAGGCATTTCCATATCCAAAATTTGAGCCCCTTGGCTTTTTTGGGATCTCTTAATATGCTTCTTTCTAACGTTTACACCTTGCACAACGACAGTTTTAGCCCTTCTCAAAATCACATTTCCAACTTTTCCTTTATCATTTCCGGTAATAACCACAACTTTATCGTTTTTTCTTATCCACTTACTCATATTCAACTCCTATTAAATTACTTCGGGTGCAAGAGAGCAAATCTTAACAAATCCTTTCTCTCGAACTTCCCTCGCAACCGATCCAAATATCCTGGTTCCTTTGGGATTATTCTTATCATCGATAATTACACAACTATTGGTACCAAATCTTAGCTTCGAACCATCTTTTCGTTTTATGTCATTCGTAGTGCGAACAACAACGGCTTTAACCTTTTCCCCTTTTTTAACTTGCGCTTTGGGGTCGGATTCTTTTACAGAACAAACAATAATATCACCAACGTGAGCATATCTTCTTTGGGATCCGCCAAGAACTCGAAAACATCTAACTTTTTTCGCACCGGTATTATCAGCAACTTCTAAATTGGTTTCTTCTTGAATCATATCTTTTCCTATTCCCTATATTTCCTATAAAGCCTCAACGACTCGCCATCTTTTTGTTCGTGAGAGGGGTCGTGTTTCTTCAATTTTAACCTTTTGTCCTTCCTTAATCTCACTGTTTTCATTATGAGCATAATATTTTTTCCAATGCTCAACTAGTTTCTCATATCTGGGATGTCTTACTTTCCTGATTACTTTTACTACCACGGTCTTTTGCATTTTGTTCGATACAACAACACCTTCTAAAACCTTTCTCTTGGCTCTTTGCAACATTTTTTTCCCCTTCTACTACTTCTTTTTCTTCTCTGACAAAATTGTCAAAGCTTGAGCTTTTTGTTTTTTCTTTTCCCAAATTAAATGGGGTTTTTCTAATTTTCTTGATCCGGCTAGTTCATTTTTCAATTTGAAAAGTTCTTTTTCCAAATCTAAAACCATATATTCCAGCTGCTCGATCGTTTGAGCTCTTATATCAACTATTTTCATTATTATACCTCTTCCACTCTGGAAACAAATTTAGTTCTTACACCAAGTTTTGCTGAAGCTAACCTTAACGCATTTCTAGCTTCTTCCTTGGTAACATTGCTAACTTCAAATAATACTCTTCCCGGCCTTACCACAGCTACCCAATATTCAACAGCCCCTTTACCGGTTCCCATTCTGGTTTCGGCAGGCTTTTTAGAAATCGGTTTGTCCGGAAAAATCCTGATCCATACTTTTCCACGTCGGGTAAAACATCTAGTAATTGCAACCCGGCAAGCTTCAATCTGTTGTGAAGTGATCCACCCTCTTTCCAATGCTTGCATTCCATATTCACCAAATTCAACAAAAGCGCACCCCTTGGTATCTCCGGAATAATGACCTCTTTGCTGTTTTCGAAATTTTGTTCTCGTTGGTATCAATGCCATATCAGCCTCCTTTTCAAGCTACTTCTTCTTCGCCTTTATTTATCCAAACTTTAATTCCAATTGAACCATATGTGGTTTCCGCTCTGCCGTAGGCAAAATCAATATTTGCTCGAATAGTATGAAGAGGGATTCTACCTTCTTTATACCATTCAGTCCTAGCAATTTCTGATCCGTCTAGCCTTCCTGAAATGGAAACTTTAATTCCAAATGCTCCGGCATCAACAGAGGTTTGAATAGCTTTTTTTAATGCTCTTCTAAAAGGAACCCTTCGCTCAATTTGTTTAGCAATACCATCAGCAACTATTTGAGCTTCCAAATCGGCTCGTTTAATCTCTTCAACCTCAATCCAAACTTCTTTGCCGGTCAACTTGCCTAGTTCATCTTTCAAAACATCCACTTCAGACCCTTTCTTGCCAATTACAAGGCCAGGTCTCGCAGTATGTATAGTAACTTCAACTTTTCCGCTCATTCTTTTAATACTAAATCTAGCGGCTCCCATACAAGCAGGCTTAGCTATTAAAAATTTACGGATCATTCGGTCTTCTGCTAGCAATTCTCCAAATTCTTGTTTGCCGGCATACCAATTTGACAACCATTTTTTTCTTCTGGCTAATCGAAAACCTGTCGGTGATACTTTTTGTCCCATTATTTTACTCCTCTATTCGCATGACAGCACAATTGTAAAATGGCTGGTTCTTTTTAAAAACGGCATTTGGCTCCCTTTGCTTCTCGATTTGGCTCTTTTAAAGCTAGGTCCGCCATCAACTCTTACTTCATGCACTTTCAATTGTTCCCTTCTGACATCTAACTGAGTTTCAGCATTGGCCACTGCAGAGTCTAACGTTCTCTTAATCAATGCGCCACCTTTCAGTTTGCTAAATAATAGCTGCACTTTAGCCTGTTCAACCGGAAGGCCCCTAATAAGGCCCGCAGCTAATCTGGCCTTTCTTGGGCTTATCCTTACAAATTTAGATTTTGCTTTTGCATATCGCATAAATTACATTTCCTCTAGTTATGATGAAGCAGCAGGTGCTGCCGGTGCAGTTGATGCCGCTGACTTAATTGGATGGCCTTTAAATGTTCTGGTTGGAGAAAATTCTCCGAGCTTATGACCAACCATATTTTCCGATACGAAAACGGTTACAAATTTCTTTCCATTGTGAACATCAAAAGTATGGCCGACCATTTCAGGAATAATTGTTGAACGACGTGACCATGTTTTAATCGGACGCTTTTTTCCTTCTTTTGTGCTCTTCACAACTTTATCCATCAAATGGTGGTCGACAAACGGCCCTTTTTTTAACGATCTTCCCATATTATTTTTCCCTACGAGTTTTAATAATCATCTTTCTGGATTTTTTCTTGCATCTTGTTCTCATACCTTTTGTATATTGAGCCCAAGGAGTTTGTGGATGGTTTCCTTTACTTTTTCCTTCGCCTCCTCCATGAGGATGGTCTACAGGGTTCATAGCAACACCTCGGACTGTGGGTCTGATTCCCATCCAACGCTTACGTCCTGCTTTACCAAAAACTCTTAGGTTGTGTTCCGGATTAGAGACAACTCCAAAAGTAGCTTTGCAAGCTTCAGGAACCAGTCTTACTTCGCCAGAAGGCATTTTAATGGTAACATAACCTTCCCCTTTAGCCATTACTTGAGCTGAAAGTCCGGCAGAGCGAACCATTTTGGCTCCTCGTCCAGGAAAAAGCTCGACATTGTGAATAATAGAACCGATCGGCATGTCTTTTAGTTTCATGCAATAGCCAACTTTATATATCGGCTGGTCTGTGGTAGCCACTCTATCACCAACTTTAAGACCTTGCGGCGCTAAAATATACCGTTTTTCTCCATCGACATAATTTAAAAGAGCAATGTGCGCGGATCGATTTGGATCGTATTCAATAGAAGCCACTTTGGCTATCATATTTTCTTTGTCTCTTCTAAAATCTATTAATCTTAATTTTTTCTTATGGCCGCCACCTTTATGCCGACAAGTAATATGTCCATGATGATTTCTGCCGCTCATTCTCTTTCTTTTTAAAGTTAAAGCCTTTAAGGGCTTCTTTTTTTGCGGCTGAAGCTGTGGCATGCTTGGCAAAACCAGCGTTCTTTGCGAGGGGGTTATCGGTCGAAATTGTTTTGTCATTTTTTTACCTATACCTGTTCTTCTATGCTGTCATTGGCTGAAAGGGTGACAACCGCTTTCTTAATAGACTTTTTCATTCCCAAAAAACCTCTAACACGTCTAGCTTTAGCCGGAATCGTGATGGTATTGACAGCCGTTACTTTGATTTTTTTATTTTCATAAATTTTTTCAATCGCCCAAGCAATCTCTTGCTTATTGGCACGATTGTCTACAATAAATACATATTTTGGTTTATCAAACTTTCTAACACAAGCATTGCTTTTTGCATGGCAAAGCCCGGAGAGCACATTGGCCTTTTCAGTGATTAGCCGTTTTTTAATTATGTTATAGGGATTCTTTTCCATTTGCCCATTTCCTTATGATAAAACTTTTTTCAAATCTTCAACGCCCATATCAACAAAAACAATATCTTGACATAGAGCTAAATTATAACCATTGAGATTAGAGATGGAGGCAAATTCAACTTTTTGAATATTTCTTGCGCATCTTTTAAATTCCTCAATCGGAGCTTTAGTTAAAACGAGCACTCGCTTTCCACTAAGGCCGATATTCTTAAAAAAACTTACAACTTCTTTGGTTTTAGAAACTTTAGATGGGGATAATTCTAAGACTACAGCATTATTATTTTTGAGTTTTTCCGATAAAAAATAGCTGATAGCTATTCTTTTTTGCTTGTGGTTCACTTTAACATGCTGATCAAATTTTGGCTTAGGCCCAAAAACTCTACCGCCACCGCGATATTGTGGAGCAGCGAGACATCCTTGCCTGGCCCTTCCCAACCCTTTTTGCTTATGCGGTTTTGCTCCGGTTGCATTAACCTCACTACGGCCTTTGGTATTTGCCGACCACTGTCTTTGGTTTGCCAAATGAGCAACGATATAATCTTTAATCATCTGAGGATCAGCAGTTGTATTCAAATGCTCATCTTCGATTGTTATTTGCCCATTTTCTTTTCCACTAAAATCATATTTCTTAAAAGTTGCCATACGCCTCAAAATTTTTTAAGCTTTTTTTCTCATCATTTTCTTAGATCTTTTTAAATAGACCAAACCATTTTCACATCCGGGAACAGCCCCTTCAATTATAATCAGATTTTTCTCCAGGTCAATATCGATAACTTTCAAATTTTGAACAGTTACGGTATCAGTACCCATGTGAGAAGGTCTTGGGCTCAAAGGTAAGCATCGTCCTGGAGTTGTTCTCATCCCGGTTGATCCGGCATGTCTATGAAATCCGGATCCGTGGGAAGCTGGGCCCCCTTTAAATCCATGGAGTTTCATTACCCCTTGATAACCTTTTCCTTTTGAAGTCCCTTGCACATCCACATATTCTCCGACTGCAAAATAATCGGCTTTAAATTCTTGCCCAACAGAATAAGATTTTTCATCTTCAACTTTAGTTTCCACTAAATGTTTGAACGGGCCAATTTTATTTTTTTCAAAATGCCCTTTTAAAGGTTTGCTAAGCTTTTTAGCTTTAAATGCGCCGATCTGAAGAGCGGCATAACCTTCTTTATCTGAGCTTTTCACTTGTGTCACAACATTTGGCTCTGCCAAAATAACTGTGCATGCAATGACATTTCCGTTCTTATCGATAAATTGGGTCATTCCTTGCTTTTTTCCGATTAGTTTCAATGACATTTTTAGTCCTTAGTTCCCAAATATTTAATCAATTTTTCGCAGCTTTAACCTTGCGAGTTCCTCATTTTAAAAAAACTATACAATAGATTAACCAAAGAGGTTAACAAAACCCTTGATTTTGCTCAACAAATTTTCTATTTAAACTGTTTTAAAGCCTTGGCTTCAATCGTTTTGAAAAGGACAATATAAAGTAAAAGAAGATTTTAGCTCAAGGAAAATTCCAAAGTAGTTTAATTTATGTCTATAGCTGGATGTAATCTATTTTCTCAGCGAACATTTGAAAATTTTGCATTTTTTTAAGACAAAAAAGAAAACGCAAATCACTCCGCTGAATCAAATTTACTATATCAATAGTAAATATTACTCTTTTTAAAATCTATTAAAATCTTTTAAAATCCGGCGCTAAACTTAAGGTTAGTACACTATTTTTGCTAAGCTTTTAAAAATATTTTTTACAGTGATGAAAATTCCTTAATTGCTAGTGTTTTTTCTAAAAGGATTAATTTTTTGGCCCAGTTTATGTAGTCCAGCATATGCATTATCATAGCAAACTTCAACTTCGCCCGAAGGAAGCATCACTAATGAATGAAGAGAGTCATAGTATGTAACCCAGGCAAGATTTTCCATGCAATATCTAGCTACAAGACTTTCATCTAAATCTTTTCCGACCTTTTCACCTGCATCTTTAATTATAGCCTTAATATTTGCAAGTCTTTGTGGTAGCCAATCTTGGGAAGCTTTTTTAGCAGCCTGAGACCTATTTGTCTGAACAAGATAGTCATCTTTCTTCAGCACAGAAGCAGAATACCCTCCCTCTTTTACAAATTTTTCATCTAAAGATTTAGAAACCTGTTTCATATGAAATATTTTTGCATTATCTTTATCCACAACCGTTAAATGATATGGCACTAAAGGCTTATATTTCGTTAACAGTTTTTCAACATCATCTATCGTGCTACATTCATCCAAAATGAGCCGATTTAAACAAGTTGACGGAATACCCTCATTGGGAGAGCTTTGTTTAGGCTCTAAACTGACATTCATTGCAACTTTAAGACCCTCTTTATTTGTACCGCTAAGAGTCCACAATAATCCAGGGACCGTGAATTCCACGCTCTTAATTTCTCCATTTCTTCTTCGATATAAAGCATGACTTAATTGCCCCGCAACCCCAAATGAAAGCCAATCTAATTTACGAGCAAAAAAGGGCTTACCAGTTGGATCATCAGCAACTACTACAGAACAAGCGGCTATCGGACCGCTAGTTTTTTTAGCTGTTTTATCCTCTACAGTTTGATCCTTAGATGGATCAAAAAAAATCAAATTTTGCCAATCGGCAAGCATATGAAAATATAAAGCCTCGTCCATGCTCATGGATTTAACATTATGTTCCTTAGCCCAAGTATTAAAAGCATCAACCATTCCTTGCAGCTCTTCAAGATATCTTTGAGGAATCTCTTTTTTAGCTATTTGAATATATTTTTCTAACCTTTCTACAGAAGGAAGCCCTAAAAGCTTACGACGAAAAAAATTCTCTATAGGATTAATCAAATTAGGACCCAAATTTGCTCTTTTTCTCAGCTCTTGCATTTGAGGAGCAATCAAGGTTCCATAAACCTTGCCAGTTTCATAAGGCGTTTTGCAAACATCCTCATTAATTTCCACTATCGGAACGTCATTTTCATATCTTATTTCCCCTCCAAGGCATTTTTGAGGCTTATAAGCATGAGATCTCATATCGTGTTTGAAAGGGGCTATCACATTCAAAACTTTAAAAAAAACATAAGTTCCAAGTGAAAAAACAGCTCCGGAAGAAGCAATTGCTATAGTTTTTCCCATGCCCAAAGCAGGAAAATAAACCAAAGAAAGGGCCGTCGCAACAAGCCCAATAGCCATTAATCCCAGTTTGATTACCTTCACCACTGTCTCATGAGAGTAAATAAAATACCCAATTTTTTCGATATACCCCATAGTTCTTTTAGAAAAGGGCATTGTAGGAGCAATTTTTGTTAAATAATCTTGCGTGGTTATTGGCATATAAATCCTCTTTAAGTTTACAAGCCAACAATTCTTAAATTATTTTATATATAGTTTCAACGTTTTTATCGCCTACACTGAATAGGCGATGATAGAAAGGGTCAATAAAAGAGCTAAAAAAGCTATCACAAAAAACCACTCTAAATAAGTGATATTTTTTCCAATGAATAGTTTTTTAAAGAAAAACAATTTTTCCTTTAAGCCCATTGATAAACTCTTGGATTTTCATTGGTTTTTTTCCTTCCAATTGCACTTCTAAAAGCTCTAATGCTTGATTTTGGGCAAATACAATCAAACTGTTTTTTTGCAGAATTATTTCTTTAGACATGTTTTGTTTATCTAAAATCTTACTTTTTAAAATTTTTAACTTTTTTTCTTCATCATTTAGTAAAATTTTACAGTAAGCTCCCGGCTTTGGAGCAAAAGCACGAATTAAATTATGGATTTTTTCAGCATCGTTATTCCAATTAATCTCTCTTTCCTCAGGTAAAATCTTTGTAGCATAGGTAGCTTTAGTATCGTCTTGAGGGGTGCTGGCAACATTTTCTTTTTCATAGGCCTCTATAGCCTCAAATATCAGCTCTTTAGCTATGTTGCATAAGGCTGATTCCACTTCATCAAAATTTAGCCCCTCTATCGGGATTTCTTTATATGAAATAATATCTCCGGAATCCAAACCTGCAGTCATTTTCATGATAGTAATGCCGGTTGTTTTTTCCCCATTCATGATCACTCGATGAATGGGAGCGGCGCCTCTATACCTTGGTAAAATCGATCCATGTATGTTGATGCAACCGAGTCTCGGGACATCTAAAAGAGCCTGCTTTAAAATTTGGCCATATGAACAAACAACAAAAAGATCGGCATTATATTCTTTTAAAAGGGAAATAAAAGAAGGATCGGATGCTTTTACAGGCTGATGAACTGGAAGATTAAACTTTTTGGCAACTTCTTTAACTTCAGGAACGATAATCTCTTTTCCTCGAACAGAATCGGGCTGGGCAACAACTGCGACCACCTCAATTTTTTTTTGAATTAAAAAAGCTAAAATGTCGGATGCAAATTTAGGCGTTCCAAAATAAACAATTTTCATCAAATTTCTAAATGCTCTTGAACTTTTGTATCTTCACTTTCGGCATAATTGTTGCTAAAACCGATAAGCCCTCTTTTAGATTGTTCAATAAATTCTATCCAATGCTTAACTTCGGCTATCGGCTCAACTTCTTGCTTAATTTGCTTTATTGCCTCATCTAATCTATTGCCCATTCTGTAAGTGATTTTAAAAGCTTTTGCAAGTTCTCTTCTAATCTCCAAAGATAGTTTATGTCTTTTTAAACCAACTAAATTTAAACCGCCAAGCCTATATGGATATCCTCCACCTATCGTAAATGGTGGTATATCATGAGATACTCTACTAAATCCACCTACCATGGCAAACTTACCGATTCGGCAAAATTGATGGACCGGGGTCATCCCTCCCACCGTGACAAAATCTTCTATGATCACGTGACCTGCCAACATCGCACTATTTGCCATAATAACTCTATTGCCTATTATGCAGTTATGTGCCACATGACAATATGCCATGATAAGGCAATTATCTCCAATTTTGACAACCGAATTTTCCTGGCACGATGAGTTGATCGTTGCAAATTCCCTTATCTCGCAATTTTCTCCAATTTCTACAAAGGTTTTTTCTCCTTTGTATTTAAGATCCTGCGGTTTGGTTCCAATGCTAGCTCCCGGATAAATCACAGTTCCTTTACCGATAGTTGTAAACCCATCTATATAAGCATGAGACTTTATCGTTACGTTATCTTTCAAAATGACCGTTTTTTTCACTACGGCAAAAGGTTCGACCACAACATTTGTACCAATTTCAGCTCCATCTTCTACAACAGCTAGCGGATGAATATTACCCATCTTATTTATCCAATATTTTAAAGTTGTTCCTTATCCACATGAGCAAAACTAAGTTCAGCTTCTGCAGCAATTATTTTTCCCACCATAGCCTTAGCTTTGATTTTTCCACCTTTGTTGCCTATGTACAAGCCTTTTGCATATAAATCAACTACATCCCCCGGAACGATGGGCCTACGAAATCTAGCTTCGGTAATATTTAACAAAACTGCAATTTTGGTTGTAAAACCCTTTTGATGGACCAAAATGCCTCCGGTTTGGGCCAAAGCTTCCAAAATTAAAACTCCTGGCATTATCGGCACTGAAGGAAAATGGCCCTGAAAAAAATGTTCATTAATCGTAATATTTTTTTGGCCGATTATTTCATTATCCTCTAGATTTAAAAAAATTATTTTATCCACCAGCAAAAAAGGATATCTATGTGGTAATATTTTTTCAATTTCCTGAGCCCCAAGCACTACGGAGCGATCACTAACAGGTTGATCAAATTTTTGGCTCATGATTAATTACTCTCCAAATTTTTTAAAAAATTTCTAATAAAAACCGCGTTGGTAAAATGGCCTGATTTAATAGCTATAATATGCCATAAAACATCAATGTTTAGCAAAGTCAAATCTCCAATTAAATCCAAAATTTTATGCCGGACCATTTCATCTTTAAATCTTAAATCTTGATTTAATACTTTATCTCCCTGAATTACAACGGCATTGTCCAAAGAGCCTCCTTTAATCATCCCTTTTTCCAAAAGAAGTTGTAGTTCTTCATAAAGAATAAAAGTTCTAGAGCTTGCTATCTCTTGTTTATAAGAATCGGGATTAATGGCAATGGAAAAAAATTGCGATCTTAAAAATTCATTATTAGGATAGTTCAAAGTATAGCTAATTCTAAACTCATTGGAGGGAATAGCAACCATACTAATTCCATTTTCCGAATAATAAAAAGGTTCTTTTAAACAAAGCTGCCTTCTTGTCTCATTTAGATCTATTATTTTAGCTTTTTCCAATAACTCAATAAAAACTTTTGCGCTTCCATCTGCTGCAACAATTTCTTTTCCATGGACTTTGATTAAAATATTATCAATCCCCAAAGCATTAATAGCCGATAATAAGTGCTCAATTGTTTGCACTGATGCATTGTCTTTATCTATAAGTGTCGTTCTGGGATTTTCTTTCACATATTCAATCTTTGCCGGAATAATGGGACTGTTTGGCAGATCAACCCGTTGAAAAAGAATGCCGCTATTTGCCTTGGCAGGACAAAGGGTAAAAGATACCGATTCGCCGGTAAAAAGACCAATGCCGGAAAAGGTCACTTCATTTTGTATTGTCTTTTGTTTGACTTTGCTTTGAGCTATCCACTCGGCTTTGGCCAACTTGCACCTCTAAAAAGGGGATCAAAAATAATTTTTAAATTAACGGTTTTTCATATTAAAACCAATAATAAAGTTTGCTCAAAATTTTCATTTTGGGCAAGCTCTATTTTCTCTTGAAAGACAAAGTTCTGACGACTCATTTGAGAACCAAGGCTGCAGCATTAAAATGGAGCTGATAATGACGATAAGGAACAGTCAATTAAACAAATTTTTTTAAGTTAGTGAAAAAAACATAACTTAAAACTTTCAAAAAATTCTTCATTTGTTTCCCCCAACAACTCTTAATAAAAAATTCCATGGAACCAACTTCTCTAAGGAAAAAGGAATAGGCGCCGGCTGAATATAATTTTTAATAATATTATATACTGCCTTATTTGTTTTTACATCCACTAACTCCAAGAACTTTCCCGCCTGCTTATAAGTAGTAGATTTGGAGGCCTTCTCTAATTCTGAATGGGCACATTCATAATCGAACAACATAGTTCTTCGAATTTCTTCGAACTTTTTAGCATACCTAGAATCTACAGCTAACCGACTCTTGCTTCTATTAAAAATCTCTTGGACAAGTGCCACTAGTCTTTTAAATGGCTTTACAGAATTCTGAGAATATAAGATATATAAATCAACATTTAGACCATCTGGAATAGGTGGTATTTCCCAAAAAGATATAGCTCGTATTAAGGCCTCTGTTTGCATTTTGCAAGCGGTCTTGGCTTGCTCCAAATCCATAGAAGTGTCAATTTTAGCTCCGAGTTCATTTTCAATGTTTGATTGGATCGTTTTCTTAAATTCATTTTCGTAGGCATATTCAGGACGGGACGCAACTTTTAGCATGCAGTCCAAAACCTGTTGTATACTTTGAGCCTCATCAATTAAATTTTTTCTCTTTAGCTCATCTAGCTGGTTTTTCTTCTGATGAACCTTGATCCAATCTCTGACACTGCTCATGATAGCATGGAAAAGCTGGGTGATCTTGTTTGGAATGTACGCGGCAACTGAAGAGCATCTACTAAAAAAAGATTCTCTATAACCTAATGTACAGCCATTTACTCCAGTCATATTTTAAGCCTTCTTTTTTGATGAAAATTATACCATCATATTTAAAAAAAACAAACTTAAATAACTTTTTTAAATTAAAAAAAGATTTCCTGGAGAGCTTTGGGGTAAAGTCATTTGTCATAAATTTGTTTTCATAGATAAAATTCTTCAGCAAGAATAGCTCTCTCTTGTAAGGCAAAGTTTGAATAGTCCATTTGAAAGCTATAATGATGACAATAAAGGAATTTTTTAGTTTTTAGAGCCGCACTTTTTAGGTATTTGGCTGTAAGAGGTTTGTTTGCACTTTATTCTTCATAAAGATGTCTGCAAAACGTCATTTGCAAATTTACAGATCGATATTTTATCCTTTAAAAGTATCTGTAAAAAGACAAAAGCCGATTTGCAGACTATTTTTGATAAATAAAAAACCGACTGTAAACATGCAAATGCTCATTTGCAGCTTGATTTTATGGTAAGAGCTGCCTATAATAGGGTTTTAAAAGGAAGTAGTTTATGCACCAATCACCCTTTATCGGCCGTGAAGCCGAAATGGAAAGACTTAATGGGCTTTTAAAGAAGAAAAGCGCCAGTTTAGTGGTAGTTCGTGGACGTCGAAGAATTGGGAAAAGCAGGCTTCTTACTGAATTTGGTAAAGAAATGAAGAGTTTCTTCTTCACGGGCACTCCGCCAAGTCGCAAAACAACAGCCCAATTACAGCGTGATGAGTTTGCTCGTCAGTTAGCAAGAGGAGGCATCCCGAGTGTTCATCCCGATGATTGGGGTAATATGTTTTGGCATCTTTCAAAACATACTGATAAAGGACGTATTCTCATTGTATTTGACGAAATCTCCTGGATGGGAAACAAGGATTCAGAATTTTTAGGAAAGTTAAAAAATTGTTGGGATATGTACTTTTGCAAAAATCCACAGTTGATTCTCATCTTATGCGGATCAATTTCTTCTTGGATTGAAGAAAATATTCTAAGCAGCACAGGATTTGTCGGCAGAATTACAATTGATTTGGTTCTAGAAGAGCTCCCTTTGAATATTTGCAATGCTTTTTGGTATCCCAAAGAAAAAAGAATCTCTTCCTATGAAAAATTCAAACTTCTCTCTATTACTGGAGGTGTACCTCTCTATTTAGAACAAATTAGGCCAGATTTGCCGGCTGAACAAAATATCCGAGATTTATGTTTCATAAGAGGTGGTCTGCTCGTTAGAGAGTTTGAGGAAATATTTTCGGATATTTTTTCTCGCAGTATCGCTTCACATCGAGCAATCATCAACTATTTAGCAGATGGACCCAAAGAGTTCGCACAAATTTGTAAGGGATTAGGGAAGAATCAGGGGGGTGTGTATAGCAAACATTTAGATGAATTAGTTAAAGCAGGATTTGTGCAAAGAGATTTCGCTTGGCATTTAAAAAGTGGAAAAGTGAGCAAGTTGAGTCGATATAGACTTAGTGATAACTATCTCAGGTTTTATCTAAAGTATATTGCTCCCAATCAAGCAAAAATTGATAAGGGAGGCTTCTCGAATTTGATGTTAGCTAATTTATTTGGGTGGGAGGGCGTCATGGGGCTGCAATTCGAGAACCTTGTAACGCATAACCGGAAGATCCTCTGGAAAATGATAGGAATACCCTCTGAAGAAATCGTGATGGATGGACCTTTTTTCCAAACTTCAACTGCGAGACAAGCCGGATGTCAAATCGACTACATGGTTCAGACACGCTTCAATACCCTTTACATTTGCGAGATCAAATTTGCTAAAAATCCTATAGGGCCTCGAGTGATTGAAGAAATGGATGAAAAAACAAAACGGCTTAAAGTTCCCAAGCGATTTTCAATTAGACCCGTGCTTATTCATGTGAATGGTGTGGAAGATAGTGTTTTGGATCAAGGGTACTTTGACAAGGTTATCGACTTTGGTCAGCTTTTAGAATAATTTTATAGCGGTTAATAAAAAAATATTTTACTGATTTTTTGGCAATTGTTTTTAAAATTTTTTTTTCTTGGAAAAGCTTCTCAAGATAATATAAAGCGCCAAGAAAAAAAAGCTAAGCCCTAGAACAAAAAAATCTCCCCAAACAAGATACAAAGTTGCAAAATTATATTTAGGGACTAGGGCATGCAACCCCCTTGCCTCATTTTCATTATCAATTGATTTGATAGTCCTTCCCAAACAATCTACAGCAGAGGTAACTGCCGTATTGCAAGATCTAACCAAAGGGGCCCCATTTTCAACCGCTCTTAAAATGGCATGGTTAAATTGCTGTTTATAAAGTTTTGAGTTATGAAACCATGCGTCGTTCGTAACATTTACTAAAAGCTCTCCCCCTTTTAATCTCCCTTGCCTGATCAAATAGCCGTATGTTTCTTCATAGCAAACACTAACGGCAAGAGAGTTCTTTTTAGAAAAAACTTTGGGTTCTTTTCCATTGGTAAAAGCCGCCGAAATACCATATTTTTCTTTAGCCAAGTTCTTAATCCATTCCAAAGGAAAATATTCCGCAACGGGAACTAGTACTCTTTTATCATATCTTTGGGTAAGTTCATTCGGAGAAAAATAAAAAGCAGAATTAAAATATTCATTTTTTTGTTTTTTTGCATAGTCAAGACCAATAACTACTTCAGCTTGATAAAAATTAGCTAAGGCTTTCGCAAAAAAACTATTAGAAGCAAAAAAAGCATTGTTTCTTTCTTGAACAAAAGGCTCTTCAATTGGTAAAGAGGCTCTGTCAAAATATTCTTCGCAAATTCTTTTTGCAAGCTCATATGGATAAAAACACACCTCCGCGCCGCCTGGCAAAGCTGACTCCGGCAAAACAATTAAATCAACTTTAGATTTAGCCTCATTTTGGATCATTTGAAAGATTCTTTCCCACTGAACTATAGGAGAAATAAAATCTTTAAAATAGTTTTCCATGGGAGCTTTTTGCTCAGGTAAAAGAGCCGTTTGCACTAAAATTACCGATAAGCTTTCAGATTGCTCAATTTTTTTTTCATGCCAGGTTTCATGCAAAAAGCCAAAAAAATAAGGAAAAATAGCGGCTATACCCCAAAACAGTGCATATCTTTTGGATTTTTCTAACGCCTTAAACCCTAGCAAATTGGTCAAAAGGACCCAAAAACTTAAAAAATAGACCCCTCCAATTGCGGCAAGCTGCATGGGAATATGATGCCAGCTTAAAGTTAGACCGATGGGATTAAATGAAAAACCGCACATGAAAAAAAGGCGGGACCATTCTAATATTACCAAAATGGCAGATCCTGCCATGAGTGACAAAAAAGAGCTCTTTTTTTTAATAAAAAATGAGCTGAGGGCAAATTGCAAAGCTAAAAAAATAGCCATTCCGACATATGCTATTAAAATGAAATTTCCTTGGTATTTGGTAGAGGTGAGCCATGAGAGTTGAAATAACTGAACGAAAAAATACCAAGCAAAAAAAAGGTAAAAAACTTTTTTTTGAAATTTAACATCTGTTGCCCCTTTAAAAAAAAGAGCGTACCCGATAAAAGAGGCAAAAAAAGTTAAAAAAGGGCTCCAGGCCTTTTGTCCAAAGGCCACGATAACAAAACTGATTGCTAAAAGAAAAAAAGGATTGTAATAAAAATGAGCAATCCCTTTTTTAGTCATTTTTGGAAGGCGGCAAGCTAAACATTTCATTTAATTTTACACCAAAAACACTTATAAAGAAAAGGCCTCCCAAGATCGCCAGATTTTTCAAAAATAGCACACCCTGCATCTCTCTTTTAGCTCCATCCAAAAACCAAAAGGGATGAAGTAAAAAAGTTGTCGGCAATAAAATTAATATTATTAAAATAGCTCCAAGCTTGGGCTTAATGCCAAAAAATATTAAAAGTCCTCCAACAAGCTCGAATATGGTCATAACAATTAAAATCTCTTGAGACCATGCAATCAAATTAGCAAACCCGGCTTGAAAAGTTACAGAAAAGCTAATATAGCTTTGCCAATCATAAAAAAGATTGACCAGCCCATTTTGGGTTTCTTGCCAATGAAAAATTTTATTTATAGCCGAAAGAATAAATAAAATGCTAATGAAAATCCTACCAAAAAAAAGAGTTGTCTTTTTCAAACTTTCCATACTATACCTTTAAGATCTTTAAACTTTAGTTTGACATAAGGTTCTTTATTTTTCTATCCAAACCTGTTAAAATCTTTGAATATGAAAATACCATTTCGCGATCATCACATTATCTTAATTTTAAAAAATTATGAGGAACAAAATAATCCTCTAGATGTTTTTTTATCCAATTATTTTAAAAATAACAAGGCAATTGGTTCTAAAGATCGAAGTTTTATTTGCGAAAATATCTATACGATGATTCGTTATAGAGCCCTTTTAGATCATTTATCTTCAAAGCCCACTTCTTGGGAAAAAAGATTGGAAGCTTTACAAAAACATAATTTAGAAAAATATAAAGAAGATGAAACCATACCATTAAATATAAGGGTCTCGTTTCCCAAAGATTATTTTGAACTTATCTTAAACTCAGCCCTAGAAAAAGTTAAAGAGTTTTGCCAAATCAGTAATACACCTGCCCCTACAACGATTAGAGTAAATCTTTTAAAAATTTCTAGAGATGGCTTATTTGACAAACTATCGCAAAAATTTGAGATTAAAAAAGGGATTCATTCCGATACAGCCATAATTTTTTTAAAAAGAATAAATTTCTTTGCGTTAGAAGAGTTTAAAGAAGGGCTTTTTGAGATCCAAGATGAAGGAAGTCAATTGATCAGCTCTTTAGTTAGTCCTAAAGAAAAAGATCAAATTTTAGATTATTGTGCTGGAGCGGGAGGAAAAACGTTAGCTTTTGCCCCTAGCTTAAAAAATCAAGGACAGATCTATTTACATGATGTTCGGGACTTTGCTTTGCTCCAGGCCAAGAAAAGATTAAAAAGGGCCGGCATCCAAAATGGGCAAATAAAAAATTCAAATGAGCTGAATCTTTTAAAAAATAAAATGGATTGGGTGTTATTAGACGTCCCTTGCTCAGGCTCCGGCACTTTAAGAAGAAACCCTGACATGAAGTGGAAATTTAACAAAGATTCTTTTTTGAAGCTTTTGGATCTGCAAAAAGAGATTTTTAAAAATGGGCTACAATATTTAAAAAAAGAGGGCTTCATCGTTTACACAACTTGTTCTATTCTTAAAGAAGAAAATGAGAACCAAGTTCAATATTTCATCAATACTTATAACTTAAAACTTGTTAAGCAAACAGGCTGGCTTCCTGAAGAAAACGGAATGGACGGTTTTTTTGGAGCAGTCTTTGAGTTTAATAAATAGAACAGATTTTAGGCTTGATTATTAACCTCAGTTTTGGGTTTCTTCCCTCGGAATCAGCTAAAGTTTTTGAGGAGTTTGGTTTCTTTTTTTTGAAGAAAATAGACAAAGCGTCTATTTCTAAAAAAAAAAGAAATCAAAATTGCAAAAAGATTGCTGATTCTGAGTGGATTAAACTCAAAACTGAGGTTATTAAGCACTTATATCTCTTAAAAACGAAAACAATTGACAACCCGCATCTTATAAATCCATCAGTTTAAACTTATTATTATTATCATAATAATTTTATTGTTGCTAAGCAAATAATTTGTTATAATTTCAATCAAGCTATTATAAATAGCTTGATGTATTAAATAATTAATTTAAAAGAAGAAAATTTATGGCAGCAGTCGCAAGAACCACAGTTATAAACCCCATCGTATGTGCCAAAGGCGATAGCGAAATCAACTTAAATGGGAAAAATTGTGAGGCGATGAAAGCCTTAGTAAAAAAAATTAAAGAATCGATGAGGACTAATTCAGTATTCGCCGCTGTTGGAATTGGAGATAAAGTTAATACATACGTTATTGAGAGTGTTGACCCAAGTAACGCATCCATTATAATCATAAAATGTGTTTATAAAAAAACTCTATTAATAGAATCTCCTTCAGATACCAAATCCAATCCAGATTTCAATTCTAAGCAAGCGTATTACTTTAGTGATATATACGATAAAGGTGAAACATCAACATTAAATGTTTCTGATTTAGTATGTTTACAAGTCCGTTCTATCTTTCCAAAAAACAGCATAAAACCTGATCCCGATAGCTATCATATTTGGATTCCATATGATTCCAAAGTACCAATGATATTGAAAGAGGAAGAAGAAATGGGCGAATATGTGATGGTGTCTAGAGTTTAAAAATTAAAAGCAGCTTTTCCTCTAAAAAGAAAAGCTGCTTTTTTAATAATCTACAAATTAGATACAGCCTTTTCTAGTTCCAAATGAAGAGCTTCAATATCTTCTTTTTTCCAATCTTTGCTTCGGACAAAAGTGGTTTTATCTTGTCTATTGTCTAGTCTTGCGCATGGTAAATAATAAACTGTTCCATGGCTTTCTACCTTAATTGAATTAGGTCTATCGGAAATTGTTAATAAATAATCAATATCGTCGCATCCATACTCCGAGTACATCACCGCAAGAGGAACCGAATGGGCCAAGCTTGATCCCGGATTAGCAGGGTCTCTTCTTTCATAATTTTTTCTTCGTGACTCTTCTGCTGTTACCCAGATATATAATATAGAGGCTTTTTCCAAAATTTTAGGATGCAAAAGAGAAAAGGCAAATTGATATCCGTAAGGAGATATTAAAGGAAAAGTAGAATCGGCAGCTCCGCCGCGAGAAAATTCAATGACCAACGTTTTTCCTTCAAATCCTTTATTAACAAAATCTATCTTTTCCTGAAGCACTTTTTGTGCATCCGGCTCAATTGCTTTAGCAATCTCTGAGCGAAGATTTTTATCCATGTTTTTAAATACCGGCTCAATTTTTAATTTTTCTCTTGCATTATCAAATCTCTCTAAGATCCATTCTCCGGCAGAAAGGGCTTGAGGAACATGTTGTGAAATCAAGTCTTCGTAATCTTCATTGAGCAAATATATTAATGTTCCCCAATCTTTTGCATTACGAAAAGTAACGTTGGGAGCTAAAAAAAAGGTCCCTTCAATTCCTCTTTTAGTTTCTTCATCAGAAATTCTTCGCATTAAATGGACGAAAGGAAAATCATCTAGTTCAATCATTTCTTTGATCTTAAAATTATTTAAACAATCTTCCTTAGAATAAGAGTTTAAAAATTTTCTTACTTCAGATTTTCCCGAAGCGGGAAGAGCTAAAAGCAATAAAACATCGATAGGTTTTTTGGAGCCTAAATCTGCGCTCATGTTGAACATATACGCGATGGCTACAATAAACGAAACAAACTTAAACATATAAGTACCTCAATTTTTTTACAGTTCAAGATGCTATCAAAAAAAACTTTTTACTAAAAATTATATTTTCACTTAATAACCCTTTAGGCTAAAACCGTTTTTTGGTATAGTGTTAAAAACAAAATATATAAATCCATGAAAAAGTTTCTTTCTTTATTACTGATCTTAATAACAATGAATTCGTTTGCCAACACGATGGGCAATTTTAATGGCAAGCCATATGAAAAAGACTCCAAAATTATGATTAAGAACAGAGTGCTGGTAAAAGTTAACGATACTACAATTTCCATGGTCGATGTGATGAAGAAAATGGATATTGCTTTTTTAAGAGCTTTTCCTGATTTATCTAACTCTTCCCAAGCAAAATTTCAGTTTTATACGACCGGCTGGAGACAAATGTTAAATGAAATGGTTAATACCGAGCTTATTCTTGCCGACGCTCAAAAAAAAGAGCTTCAAATAAATGACAGCGAAATAAGGGAAGAAATTGAAAACCGTTTTGGCCCTAACGTTATTATAACTTTGGAAAAATTAAATTTATCTTATGACGAAGCTTGGAAAATTGTTAAAAATGATATGATCGTCCAAAGAATGACTTGGTTTTATGTCCATGCCAAAGCTTTGCAAAAAGTTACTCCTGAAAGCATCAAAGAGGCCTATAAAAATTATATAATAGAAAATCCGGCAGAGGAAATTTGGGTTTATCAAGTTATCTCCATTAAAGGTGAAGAGCCGGCTTCAAAAACCTCTGCTGAAAAATTACAACTCTTATTAAAGGATGCAGTAGCCGGACCCGATTCTATTAAAGAAAAAATCGAGGATTTGGAAAAAAATCTACCTGGAATAAAGGTGCAAATTTCCAAACTCTACACTGTCTCAAGTAAAGAAATCTCCGAGTCCAATAAACAAATATTAAGCTCTTTAAAAAATGGATTCTACAGCGATGTTATTTCCGTGACCGGAAAAAACAAGAATACTTCAGCCCCTAGAATTTATTATTTAAAAAGTTATGAAAAAAAAGAACCCTCTTCATTTGAAGAAATGGCCAATAACTTAAAAGAACAGCTTTTAAACAAAGCGGTTGCAGAAGAAGGGAATGGTTATTTTTCAAAACTTCGCAAAACTTACAATTTTGATGAAAAAGACCTACTTGTTCCGGAAGACTATCAACCTTTTGTATTGGAATAATGGGTTTTTATAAACCGTCAGAACTTATCAGTTTTTTAAAAGAACATAACATTCATCCCAAAAAGGGACTTTCTCAAAATTTTTTAATCGATGGCAACATTGTTAGAAAAATCGTGCAGGCCGCCGATGTTCATGAAGATGATTTAATATTGGAAATTGGGCCGGGCCTCGGAGTTTTAACTCATGAGCTCTTAAAAAAGGGGAAAGTTGTTGCAGTTGAGAAAGATCGCTTTTTTGCAGAGCAGCTTTCTTTATTAAAAGATAAGAATTTACTGCAAGTTTTAATGAACACAGATCTTCACGATTTTTTATAACCCCTAATTTTTTTGACAGTTTTATGTGTTGCTGGCCGCTTTGATGTAAAAGGGAGTATTGTTCCACCAAGGTACTTTATGACCTTGAAATTTCTCCATATCTGAAAGCAAAAC
>JACRNF010000008.1 GCA_016219355.1 Chlamydiota bacterium
ATTTTTATTGCTCCATACCGAAGAGGGACAAAACGGGTTAACCTATCTTTACAATAGAGGCATTGATTTAGAATTTATAAAAACTTTTAGGTTGGGGTTTGCATCTAAAGATCAGAACTTATTCCAACAAGCGATGCACGAGCAAAAAGTTTCCAAAGAGACCTTGGCAAGCTCGGGGCTTATAAAAATTTATTCTAACAATTATTTTAAAGATTTTTTTTCCGATCGGATCATGATTCCCATTCAAGATAATTTGGGAGCGGTGATCGGATTTACCGCAAGAAAATTTAAAGAAGAGACCCAAGGCCCAAAATACATCAATACTGCCGAGACCCCTCTTTTTAAAAAATCCAAAATTTTATTCGGTTTTAATTATTCTAGAAAAAATATTGCTAAAGAAAAAAAAGCAATAATCGTAGAAGGGCAAATCGACGCTCTTCGTTTAATTTTTTCAGGCTTTGCCATTACAGTTGCCGGTCAAGGGACCGCTTTTGGTGAAGAGCATGTTAAAGAGCTTGTCAACTTGGGGATTACCGGGGTTTATTTAGCTTTCGATCCTGATAAAGCAGGGCAAGAGGCGACGGTTAAGGTAGGACAGCTCTTTCAAAAAGAGGCAGTTGATGTCAGCATTTTGGAATTACCCCAAGGGATGGATCCTGATAAATTAATTATTGAAAAGGGGCCAAAAGCTTTTGAAAAGCTTTTGCAAGAGAGCCAAGATTACATTAGCTTTTTAGTTAAAAAATATTCAAACGAGATCGACATTTCAAAACCGGCCGGTAAAAATGAAATTACCCTAATGATTGTAAAGCTAATTCGGCAATGGGAGCATCCTTTAATGGTGCATGAAGGATTAAAAAAAGTGGCCAAGCTATTACAGCTTCCCGAAGCTGTCATTGGCGTTGGTGAGATGGAAACGCCAAATATTCATATTCAAAAGTCTATGAGCGTATCAACAAATGCTTCTATCGATCCTAATAAAATATTAGAAACCGATCTATTACGCTGGTTGTTATTGATAGGGGAGAGTCTGCCCAAATTAGTGGAAACTGCAGCTTTAAACCTTAATGAAGAACATTTTACTTCTTCTATATGCCGCCATATTTTTAGTAAATACATCAAAGCTTTTGCTGAAAATAAACCGAGGGATTTGCTTTCGTTAACAATAGAATTAGACAGCGCCGAGCAGCAGTTTTTTTTAGCTGAGGTATTGCAAAAAAAAGTTAATAAAGAAAAAGCGGAAGAGTGTTTGTTAAAGACTATTCAAGAGATGCTAGATAGGCATTGGATGCGTCAAAGAGAAGAGATCAAGCAAAAAATCCATAGCGGCAAACTTTCCGAAGAGGAAGTTTTAGAGCTTGCCAAAAAGTTTGATGAGATCAGAAAGCAAAGGCCCCAAGCTGTCTTAGTATAATGTGTCTTAGAACTTCTATTTATCGCGCAGCTTGCGCGATAAATAGAAATATTAATAAACAATTTAACAAGTTGAAATCAAATGAACAAACAACAATCTCAGTGGATCACATTTATAAAAAAGACCACTTTAAAAACCGGGACATTTGAAGCAAAAGATTCTCAAGGACAATCAATCATTCTTGAGTGGACACAAACCGACATACAATCAAGCGATCTTGCAGCATTTAAAAAAAGCATATGTGACTTGGCGAGCCAGGTCCTTGCTGCTAGCGAAGTTCAGTTTTTGCGCATACATCCTGAAGCGGTGTCTCAAGAAATGTTTCTACAACCATGTACCCCCCTTTTTGAACAAGGTGTTCAATCGGTCAATTGGCAGAAGGTAGAAGAGCAAATTAAATCAACGGTTAAGCAGTTTTATCTTACCGACCTATCAGCCTTCGGCGATGAAGTAATAAAACCCTTGCTTAATGATATCTATTTTTATGTGGTTCTTAAAAATCGGGTAAGTAATGAAATACTTGGATTTTTAATGTTTGCAATTACTCCGGCGCTAGAGTTTGGCAATATTAAAATCATTCATCTTGCGCTCATGCCAAGTGAACAAGATCGTGGATTAGAAAAACTGCTCATGAGCTCTATATTTAAAATTGTTCAAGAAGTAAAACGATTATTTATCTATGTTCGGCCAACTAATGAATGGGATATTAACATGTATAATGCTTGGGGCTTTCATCAAGATCTAAATCCAATTCAAGATCCTAATCACAAGGTGAATATGGATTGTTTGATCATTATGGAATACAAAACAGAACTCTCAAAATCTTTGCAAGAAACCGCAAAAGCTTTGGATGTGAAAAAATAACTGCATTAGCCTCAAGGTTAATCGCAGTTTAGCTTTTCCTTTAAACAAGAAAGAAGGTTGCTTATCGGAATCCTTTCTTGTTTCATTGAGTCCCTATCTCTAATGGTCACGGTATTATCTTCTAAAGTTTGATAATCTATCGTTAAACAATATGGAGTTCCAAGCTCATCTTGGCGGCGATACCTTCTGCCGATTGCTCCACCATCATCATATTCACAGTTAAAATGAGTGTTTAACATCCTGAAGATCTCTCTTGCTTTGCTGGATAGGTCCTCTTTATTCATTAAGGGAAAAATAGCTGCTTTTACAGGAGCAATGTTACTTGCAAAATGTAAAACAGTCCGAGTTTCATTGTTCTCTAAAGTTTCCACATCATAGGCGTCGCAAAGAAGCGCTAAAATAGTTCGGTCCACTCCAAATGTCGGTTCAATTACATGAGGAATATATTTTTGGTTGGTCGTTCTATCAATGTACTCTTGTTTTATATCGGCATACTTATTGTGCTGATTTAGATCAAAATCGGTGCGGTAAGCAATACCATAAAGCTCGTTTAAGCCAAATGGAAACTCATACATAATATCGACGGTCCTCTTGGAATAATGAGAAAGCTTTTCTTGAGGATGCTCTTTTTCTTTAAGCTTGTTTGGGTTTAATCCAATTAAATGACACCACTTATGCATATCTTGAAGCCAAGATTCAAAAGAGGTTTGCCATGCGGCTTCTTGAATAAAATATTCAATCTCCATTTGTTCAAATTCAATAACTCTAAAAATGAAATTCCCCGGAGTTATCTCATTTCTAAAAGCTTTTCCAATTTGAGCTATCCCAAAAGGAATCTTTACCCTCATGGTATCAACAATATTTTTAAAATCTAAAAATATTGCTTGAGCGGTTTCGGGCCTAAGATAAGCTACGTCGGACCCTTTTTCAGAAGTCTTGCTCATTTGAGTCTGAAACATCAAATTAAAATGTCTCGCTTCGGTAAAATCTTTTTTACCACATCTGGGGCAGTTAATTTTTGAGTTGTTTAAAAGGTCTGTAAGTTCTTGCAATGAAAGCCCTTCGACATTCTTTTTAAGGCCTTCTTCTAATAAATGATCGATCCTAAAACGGCTTTTACAAGCTTTACAATCAACTAAAGCATCATTAAAACTCTCAATGTGACCGGAGGCTTTCCAAGTTAAGGGATGCAATAATATTGGCCCATCGATACCTACCATATCTTCTCTTTGACGGACAAAATTTTTCCACCAAAGGTCTTTAATGTTTTTTTTAAGTTCTGCTCCGTAAGGCCCATAAGAATAAGTATTTGCAAATCCACCATAAATTTCTGATCCGGGATAAATAAAGCCTCTTCTTTTACAAAGGGCTACGATAGGTTTTAAATTGTCTAGATCCATAATTTTTTTTTTTTTTTTTAAACCCAGTATATAGAAAAAAGGTTTTTCTCAATAAGCTATTTCGCTATATTTGTATGAAGGTGAAAGATATGCTCCAACCTTTTATATCCATTATACTCATTATTAAAGATTTTGCTCATTTGGCCCCCTTATCATTAGAGAGCATATTAGCGCAAAAAGACAAAGACTTTGAAATTATCATTGTGGAAGGGAGCGTTAAAAAAGAACATTTTTTTAAAGGCTTTACGGAAAATATCGCCCAGATTTGCCATGTGGACGATCCTAACTTTACGGCGCTTATGAATAAAGGACTAGATCTGGCACGAGGAAAATATGTTCATTTCATGTTTGCCGGAGATGTTTATCTATCAAATAATGTGATCGGGTATCTTAAAAAAATTCAGGAAAAAAGCAATTTTGATTTAATTTGCTCTTCATTTTTACTAAGACAGCTGGATAAATCTACGGAAGTCATCAACTTTTCTTATAAAGAATATGAAAAGGGTAAATTACCTACGAGGATACAATCCTGCTTTTTTTTAAAAAAAACCTTAAAAAGTTTTAATGGGTTTGACAAAAGATATTTGACAAGGGCCGGTTTTGACATTATTTGCCGCTTTTTTCAAAAAATCCCTCAGGAAAATATTTGCTTTGTTCCTAGAGTTCTGACCGATTATGAATATAAAAAACTTCCTTATAAGTTTCGTTTTTTACAGGCCAAGGAGACCATTTTAGTTATTTATCGCAATTTCGGTCTTTTGAAAGCCCTACGCTGGGTTTGTTTTCATGATCGATTTAGCATGATCAAAATTTGGCTTTCGGGGTTAAAAAAAGCTTTTTTTCTTCCTAGGTAAAAGAGTAATTTTGTGGTATAATTTTCAAAAAATTACGGGTTAATAACCTCAGCTTTGGGTTTTTTCCCTCAGAATCTGCTAAGATTTTTGAGGGGTTTGATTTCTTTTTTTCGGAGAAAATAGCCGAAGGGTCTATTTTCGAGAACAAAAGAAATCAAAATTGCAAAAAGACAGCTGATTCTGAGGAGATTAAACCCAAAATTGAGGTTAAAATGCATCTTTGCTCATTTTTATTGCAGGATCTGCAAAATTGGCTGGTAGAACGGCAGAAGAAAAGTTATCAGGCCAAGCAAATTTTTGAATGGATCTATCAAAAAAAAGTTTTATCTTTTGATCAAATGACCAATCTTTCAAAAGATTTTAAGATTTTTTTAAAAGACAACTTTTTATTTCCTTCGATAAAAATCACTTCTGAAGTCGAATCGGAAGACAAGCAGACTAAAAAATATTTGTTCACTTTAGAAGACAATAGGTGTGTAGAAGCAGTTTTGATTATGTCCGAGGATAGAAAGACCATCTGTGTTTCTTCTCAAGTTGGTTGTCCGGTCAAATGCTGTTTTTGTGCATCGGGCAAAAAGGGGCTTTTAAGAAATCTTACCACTTCTGAGATCGTTGAACAGGTTTTGCTAATATTGCAAAAAGAAGAAAAAATATCCAACATCGTATTTATGGGGATGGGAGAGCCTTTAGAAAATTTTGATGCTGTTGTTAAGGCGATCAAACTCTTTAACCAAGAAGAAGCCTTTAATATTTCTCAAAGAAGGATAACTCTTTCAACATCGGGTATTCCGGAAAAAATAATTGAGCTTGCTGACCAAGATTTAAATATCAATTTGGTATTATCGATTCATGCGCCTAATCAACTCTTAAGAGAAAAGTTAATACCATTTGCAAAAAAATATCCTCTAGTCGATATTTTAAATTCCATGGATTATTATTTTGAAAAAACCAAAAGAGATATTGCATTCGAATATATCTTAATTAAAGATCTTAACGACACTGAAAGTCATGCCAAAGAGCTAGCTGCTCTTTTAAAAAACAAACAATGCAGTATAAATCTAATCCCTTATAATCCCATCGACATGGTTGCTTTCAAAAGATCTGAAACTGATGTGATCAATCGGTTTAAGCAAATACTTATTTCCAAAGACTTGGTTGTAACCCAGCGCTACACCAAAGGAAAAGATATTGCAGCCGCTTGCGGGCAGCTTGCTATGCAAAATAATGTATGATCCTAGTTTAGCTAAACTAAAGAAGTTTTTTAATCTCTTTTTTAATTAGAAGAACAGCTCTTTTATATGGGGAAGAAGTATTTACCTTAATAAATTTGCTAAGAGACCACTTTTTTCCCGATTTGAGGCTGCACCAGGGCCATATGCCTTCTTTGTCCAAGTTACCGGTTTTAAATTCCTTCTCGACAATTTTTAGAATTTGGGTTACCACGTTATGAAAGATTTTTTCTTGCTTATGGAAACTATCGTATTGATATTTTTTATAGAAATGGCGCGCAATGGCGGTGTAATCCCAAGTAGAGAATCCATCGCCGGGCATTTGAGGCATTTCTTTTTTTAATCCGGCTTCATACCAACTGATTAAGCATTTGCCCCATCCGATTTGGTAAGCAATCACATCAGCTACACTTACCTTACCTCCTGTTCCATCAATTTCTTTTAAAGTCCGAAAGGTAATCGAGAGTGGAGTCACAAGTTCGATTAAACGAGTATACTCCCGTAAAATCTCTTTGCTTAATTTTGCTTGAAGCGAAGTTGAATCCATAATCCCTTCTCAATAAATTTATTATACAGATTAATTTATTATTCATAGACAAAAATTGATTCTTATTGTAGCTTTGTTGCCTTTAATTAAGGAGATAACATGGCTGTAAGATATCCTATTATATGCATTGTTCACAAAGATGTTTCAAGAGAAGAATTTCTTTCAATGTTTGATAAGGCAGCTTCAGATTTCAAAGAAGATCTAGGTGTAGAAAAAATCAGAAAAATATTTGGTCAATGTAATGGCAATATTTCCGACTTTTGTCAAAAATTACAACTTTGGCAAATGGATTCGTTTAATAAGCCATGTGATACGAAGATCTCATCTCAAGCGGTTGAAGCTGCAATAAGAACTTGGAAAGAGATATTGAATGATGGAAGGTTAAGTTTGCAATGTAGAGAGATTGTTTCAATTAAAGGAAGAACAGCATCTGTGATTGTAATTGATTTTAAAAAATAAAATTCAAAAAAGGAAAAAAATATGGCAGCAGAATCATATCCGATTAAAAGAGTTCTACATAAGCAAGTATCGGGGCCATTTCTTGATGAATTTAATCATGTTGCAGGGAAGTTTCAAGAGTCTATGAGTGCTTTGAGAATTAAAGAAATATTTGCTAAATCAAATGGATTTATATCACAATTTTGCGAGCTTTTGCAAATAACGCAGAGAGAATGTCTGATTGTTGGATATAGACCTATTTATTTCGAGTCTGTTGAAAATGCTCGACGGACGTGGCAAGCTCTTTTGCCTGATTTAAAAATTGAGTGTAGAAATATTATCATATTGGGCCAAACTGCGAGAGTAATTGTCATGCTTTTCGATTAAAGGAAGAGCTGCGTCTGCGCTTGTAATTGATTTTAAAAAATGAAATTTCATGAAAAATGGAGAAAAAATATGGCGGCATCTTATGCAATTAATAAAGTTGATCATGCCAAGGTATTGGGTGGGTCATTTGATGAAAAATTTGATGACCTTTCAGGCGAGTCTAAAAATCTTACTAGCTGGTTAAAAATTAAAGAAATATTTGCTAGCTCTAATGGGTTTATAACAGAATTTTGCGAGCGTTTGCAAGAAAAACAAAGAGAGTATCTTACCACCGGTGATGGACGACATATTCATCTCAGAGCGGTTGAAAACGCCAAAAGTGCTTGGCAAGCTCTTTTGCCGGTTTTTAAAATTGAGTGCAGAGATATTTCCATAGATGGCAAAACTGTAAGAGTAATTGTCATTTTATAGAATGGAAAAACTCTTTGCAAATAGAAGGGTAGCTTTGCGTGTTGATTACTTCCGCCCCTTTATTATGCTTTAAGTAAAGAGCATTTCCCCCTTCCCAAAAGGAAATTCCTTTTAATAGTTTTTCCAATGATGGCAGGCCATTTTTAGAATATGCTTCGGAATGAATACAATGTTTACCTTGGCCCACGGCCAAAAGCTCGACGATAGTTCCTCCTCCTGATTTGGTGATGGTCAGATTGCTTCTAAAAAAAAGAGGGGCTATCACATCATCTTTTTGAAAGGACATTGGGATAATAGATAAATTTGCTGGATAGTTTTTAGTTTGAAAGACCATTTTCGATATTTCATCGAGCAGCCTGCTTTCTTTCTTGGCGCAAAAAACAAAAAAATGGACTGGTCTTTTGATGGGATGTTTTTTTAAATGGTCAATAGTTTGTTTAACATAGCTTAATGTGGCATTAAAAGGGGGCTGCGAGCCTAAAAGAAGGGTGATCACAATATTGGAATTGTTGATAGTGAGATCTATATAATTTTTAAGAAAACTAGCTTTGATAACCCCTTTTTTTACAATACTTTGAATGATCTTTCTTTCTTTTTTATCTTGGTTTTTAATCTTGATGTTAAAAGTTTTTTGATTTCTTTTTTTGTGTTGATATTTTTTAAAGGCTGTCCGAATAAAATATTTTTCATAACGGACATTTTCTAAAGGCATTGCTGCATTTTTTTGCCAAAACTCTTCTTCGGTCTCATTTGGCTTTAATAAGGGATCTAAAGTAACGATTCTTAATATTTTGCGATTTTCTTTTGATAGTTTTTTTATATTATTGAAGAAATGAACGCACTTGGTAGTTGGCAAGTCCACAATAGTTTTTTCTACCACAACATCTTTCTTGGCTATTTTATTATAATAGCGGACAGCGCTTAAAATTGCAGATGTTGCTACCGGTTGGGTATCGATCACAAGATCAATGTTTTCTTTAAATAAAATGCTTTTGGTATGGAAATAAACATGGGGCCAAAAAAGATAATCGGCTATCCATTGCCATTTAACAATAAAGTTTTGCAAAAAGATGCTTCCTATTTTTTGAAATTTATTCCAACACATGACGCCAAGCGGGCCAATGGGTTTGATAGCCCAATGAAGCATTAGGTCTTGAGTTATGACTTTGGACTTGGGGTTTTGTTCTTTTATTTCTTGTTCTTTTGCTTTAGCGGCTTGGATTAAACCATTGCCGCCGGACGAAGTGATGATCAATACGTTTTTAGGTTTCATAGGGTATCTTTTCCGGGCTGTTTTTTTGCATCATAGCATTTGAGATATTAGGGGGCAACAAGTTAGATTTTTAATAATAAGAAAATATATTTCGATGCACTTTTTTGCAGCATTTAGTTCATTTGAGGGATCTTAATAAAATAAATTGGATTTACAATATAGCTAATATCATCATAAACTATGAATAGTTAAAGGTGATTTTTGTGAACATTGCAAATTACATAACTTTTTTTCGTATAGTTATTATCCCTTTTTTTCCTTTAGTTTATTTGAAATATAGCTGGTTTGGGCTCGATATTACTTTAATGCCATATGTATTAATTTTTATTTTGGCGATATGTGAGTTTTCCGATGTGATAGATGGGGTTGTGGCCAGAAGAAAAAATCAAGTTACCGATTTTGGGAAAGTTATTGATCCGATGGCGGATAGCATAACTAACATTTCGGTTTTTTTCACTTTTACCCAAGGAATGATATCTATTCCGATACTGTTGGTATTTGTATTTGTTTATCGGGAATTTTTTATTAGCACCCTAAGGACCGTGTGCGCTTTGAAAGGTTTTGCTTTGGCGGCAAGAAGAAGCGGGAAAATTAAAACTGTTTTGCAAGCGATTGTGAACTTTTTTATAGTAGTGTTGTTGATTCCGTTTACTTTAGATAAAATTTCATTATCAACTTTGCAAAACTTGAGCATTATTGCTGTTTCCATAGCGGCTGTTTATAGTGTTATTTCGGCAATAGACTATATTTATGCCAACCGAAACTATCTGAAAAAGTTTTTATTCCATTAATCGCTTATATAAATGTATATATTCTTTGCCGGCCTTTTCCCCGGTAAAGTCAGACTTGAGGTTATTTTTAATCAATTTTTTAATTTCATCAGGCTGATAAAACCAAGCATCAAAGGCCCTTTGCATTGCTTCATCTAAGTCTTTAGATGTATAATCATTAAAAACAAAACCGCTTCTTTTTTCTATATTTTTATCTTTAATATCAAAAACGGTATCTGAAAGCCCTCCTGTTTTTCTCACTATGGGAATGACCCCATATTTATAGCCGATAAGCTGCACAAGGCCGCATGGTTCAAATATTGATGGGACTACTACAAAGTCTGCGGCTGCGTAAATTAAATGGGCTAGCTCTTCATTATGCTGGATATCGATAAATAGATGTTTATTGTGCTGATATTCCTCTTTTAATTTATGAAAGGTCTTTGAAATTTCTTTATCAAAAGTTGTGCCGAGTAAAATAAATTGCCCATTTTTTTTAATTGTTTGTTTCAGAGCAAAGATTATTAATTCAATTCCCTTTTGCTCAACTAGTCTGCCGATGTTGGCAACTAAAGGAACATTAGCGTTGAAAAGACCGATTTTTTTGCAAAGTAGCTCTTTATTTTCTTTTTTAGCCAGCATGATTTTTTCAATGGGATCGTTGGTTGAAAAATTCTTAGCTATATAAGGATCTTTTTTAGGGTCCCAGGTAATTTCATCGATACCGTTGATTATTCCGTGTAGTTTCTTTTTGTTTTTTTGCAAAACTTTATCTAAATTTTCTCCTCTTTCCGGAGTTAGGATTTCTTTGGCATAGGTAGGGGATACGGCAACAACTGCGTCGGAGTAATTGATAGCTCCTTTTAAAAGGTTTAATCTTCTCTTCATTTTCGGATCTTGCATTTTATCAGGGGTCAAATAACTTTTGCCGTCTAATCCGATTGCCTCCACATCGGAAGCCATGCACCAGCCTTGATAACTCAGGTTATGAATGGTGAAAACGATCTTTTTAATATTCAGGCCCATTTTTGAAAAAACATCTTTATATAAAGGAGCGATTATAGCGGTATGCCAATCGTGGATGTGCAAA
The DNA here is from genome assembly GCA_016219355.1 of Chlamydiota bacterium. Classification (GTDB taxonomy): domain Bacteria; phylum Chlamydiota; class Chlamydiia; order Chlamydiales; family SM23-39; genus JACRNF01. The sequence continues at coordinate 10,678 of JACRNF010000008.1, forward strand.
ATATCTATAGGCTCATTTTTCAAGAGTAAAAAATCTAAAACGGCCCTTGAGAAATACAAAAATCTAGGAACATCATCGACATATGCATAAATTTTATCTCTATTAAAATAATCTTTCTCGGGGTCGATTAAATGAATGTTGACTTCATTTAAATTACCAGACCAGACCTTGTTATTATTTTGATGATGATATTCAAAAGACTTAAAATCATGAGTTTCAATTTTGAGGTTGTTTATAGGTTCGGTATTCAAATTTTTATATTTGGGCAAAAAAACATCTACATTGACATTAGATTTGGTTAAGGCTTCCGTTAACCCATAAACCATATCCCCTAGTCCGCCCACTTTGGCAAGGGGGGCCATTTCTAATGCAACGTGAACCACTTTCATTTTTTTTCTCCCTTCAAATTTGATATATACTAAAGGAGATTTTTTTAAAGAAGTTCTTTTTATAGAAAGGCTAATTTATGAAGAATTTGATGAAAAAAACTCATGTCAAAAACATGAGTTTTTTCAGTTAGTGGATAAATTTAATGACGTTTATGCCTTGCTTTTGGTCGGCTTTGGTCTTCTATTCGGTGGAAATTGTTCTTTTTTCACAAATAATTTATTTAAACTTATAACTTCATTGCGAGCATCTTGCAGGCTTTTATTTGCTTCCCGAATCTTGGCTTGTCCGGCATTAGATACTTTAGCAACATCGGCCGGATTAGCCCTAACTGTTGCTTGTGCTGCAGTTAGATAAGCTTCTTCTAGTTTTTTCTCTCTAAGTTTAACTTCAGCGTTTGCCTTAACTAGTGATGCTAGTACCCATGCATCGGTTAGTTTTTTAACTTGCTCATTGGCGGTGTCTCGGGCACAATTAGCTTTAACTAATGCAACTAATGCTTCAGTGGCGGCTATTATAGCTTTAGATTTCGGATCTTTACAAATACGAGCTGTTTCAAGTAATTGTTTTTCGGCTTGCGAGCTCTCCTCAGTTTTTTTTCTCAAGGTTTCTTTAGTTTGGACATATTCTTTTTGGATTGCTGCAACGGTTTTCGGGGCAGCTTTTTTTGATTTCCATAATAGTCTACCAACTCCTAATGCAGTCCCTGATAAAATAGTTGTGGGACCGATGGTTCTAATAACTGAGCTGAGCCCTTTTATACAAGCTCCTCCGTAAGACACACCTGTCCATACTGCTGCAATGCCTGATGCTACTGTTAGAAAAGCCGGATAATTATTTTTTACAGTTTGTCCGGCGGCTCTTAATCCTTGTCCAACAGCTCTTAATTTTTTATGAGTATTTGAAGGTTCATCTGATGTTTCTTTTGCAGGAGCCGCAGGTTCCTCAGTTTCAGGAGGATTAGAAGGTTCTTCTTTAGGTGGGGTAGTTTCTGGTTTTTCTTTAGCAGCAGGGGTCGCAGTATCGGCAACAGTTGCTTTATCAGGGGCGGACGAACTTATTTGTTCAACTTTCTTGTTTTGGTAAATTCCCCAACCGATTAGTAAAACTCCTGTGACTAAAAGAGCGATTGCCCCATAACCTGAGAAAATAACTAATGAGGTTAATGTAATTTTTAAAACGGTAGCTGCAATGCATAGTGTTGTAGTATAGATTGCGGCAGATATGGCAACAGCATATCCTGCTTGAATCCTTTCATTACCCGGTCCATTGGGTATTAGTCCCATCTTTAGTTCCAGAGGTGACAATGTTGACATGTTCTACTCCTAGATTATTTAATTATTAAATTTTATTCTCTTTAAAATTGTCTTTAATTATAGCATTATACTTGTTAAATTACAATAGAAACGGCATTAATAAAAATATCTTATGTATTTAAGTTTTTTAAAAAGCAAACATGGATTGTTGATTAATAAACTTGATTGTTGAAAATGTGATTAAATAAATCAATGTTAATACTAAATAATTATTTCTTATAAAATAAAAAATCCGACAATCGGTCTTGGGGCTTTCATGTCGGATAGAGTCAATGCTTGATTAACTTGAGCTGTTATGAGGAAAGCGGTTGTTCAAATTGCCTTTGGACTTGATAGTGCTGTTGTCTCATTCTTTCAGCGGTCCTATTTATAGCTTCGACGGCGTCTTTTTGTTGTTCAAGAAGTCTAGCTTCTTCTTGAGCCCTTGCTCGCATTCTAATGGTGTCTGCATCAATATCGTTGGGCTTAGGTCGTTGTTCAGTTCTAGCGATTGTTGGTGATGATGCTGATAAAGGGCTAGCTGGTTTAGCTGGCGTTCCTCTAGATACATTAATTGAAACAAATGAATTGATCTTTCGGGCTTCTGGAGTTGAGCTGGTTCGTTCAACTTGGCGGTTTTTGTAAATTCTCCAAGCTACTAATCCAAAGCCTACAATTACGGCAGCGATCGCCCCCCAAAATGTGAAAACAACTAACGCAGTTAGTGCAACTTTAAAAGCTATAACTGCAATGGCGGTTACTGTGAAAGCGCATACTCCGATTCTTGCTAGAGTAACCCCTGCATTCTTAATAGTATCGCCCGGTCTTTCCGGTCTAGTTGTAGCTGACATGATTTGCTCCTTGATTATTTAATCTTTTATTTTAATATTTAATCTAGCATTAATTTTTAATTATATTTGATTTAACATCGTTTTAAATAATATCATCAAACTAATTAAATTGCAATATAAAATTTTATTTAAAAAATGCTTTTGTGTTTTTAATTTATTTATTAATAATAAAAAATTTTGAAAAAGGCATTGTTAGTATAAAATATTCAATAAGAAAATTAAATTATAATTTTAAAATTAATAGTTTGCTGTTATAAATAGTATTTGAAGTGAGCTTAATGATAGTGGTATATTCAGTAATGTTTTCTTGATAACCTTTCAAAGGATAAGAATCTAGCAATCGGTCTTAAAACTTATGTTGGGTTTAGGTTATAAAATTCATATAGCTTTAAGGTAATTTTAGTTTTGATGCTGATCTTGAAAGAGCTTTGTTGCTATATAATTCGCTGTTTCTCCAGTTTAATGCTTGTTCTGCTGTATTTGTCGTCCGATCGGTCGATTTAACTTTTTTTGCATCGGTAGTGTTTTTTGGAAGGAGTGAAATATTTCGTTTAAATCCTTGGTTTAGGTGATCTCCCCAAAAAATAAATCCAAGAGCTATAGCTATAAGTAAAAATCCAAGTGCGACCGGTCCTCCTCCGAAAAGCGCTAATGACAATAATGTAACTTTTGTAGTGGTCACTAGAATTACTACTGAAATTGGCATGACCCATTGAGCTAGAACATATCCGGCAATTCCAAGTGCAATGCCTGTATCCGTTTTTCCGTTGCCTGGTCCGTTTGGTGTTTGTTTGAAGGGATCTAACATATTTTTTCCTTGATTATTTAATTAGCATTAACTTTTGTTGTTTTGTTGTTATTAAATTAATATTGTTATTAATAATATCATTAAAGATGTTAATTTTCAATGAAAATTGCATTAATAATAAAGATGTCTAACGTGAATTTTTTAACAGAAAATAAAAATTTTTGATTATACCCAAACAATCTGAAAAATTGGTTTTGGGCTTCAGTAAAAGATCTCAGGATTCAACGATCGTAAGTGAGTCAATATTAGAAATATGAACTCACTTACGATCGTTGAATCCTGAGGCTTTGACAAAGCCGAAAATCCAATTTTTCAGGTTGTTTGGGTATAATAAACTTGATTGTTTAAAATGTGATTAAATAGATTAATAGGTATAATTATTAATTCACGATTCTAGGGGAAATATTTAATTGTTTTTAGATGGAGTTTAAGTGAATTTAATAATCTTTTAGTGGAATGGTTGAGATTTTCTTAGGACAAAATCAGAATAACTTGTGGCGCAATCTGAATATCTCAGAAAATTAAAAATCCGACAATCGGCCTTGGGACGATGTCGGATTATTAAATTGTTAGATATGTTTTTTATTCTATTATGGTTGTTCTGATAACCTGATTAATGCTTTTCTTCTAGCTACCTCTTCTTTAGAGTAGGTTCCTCCTAAAGTACATTTATATACTTTAGCTGTTCGATCTTGCGGTTCACTAGGACTTTCTGCTGCTGCTAATCCTACAACTGCAACTCTTCGGTTCGTCGTTGACAAGGGAGCTCTATCTTGTTGTGGCGCAGAAGATCTTGCTGCAGGTGCTGCAACAGCTACTTTGCTTGCTGTATCGGTTGTTGGAGATATTGCGCCTCCGGTGGCGACAATACGTCTGTTTTCGAACATTTTTAAAAGATCAGCTGATAAACATGGTGCAGGTGTTGGTCTTGTTTTTGGCATAATATTTCTCCTTATTAATAGTGTTTATATAATAATATTATAATATAATAATAAATAATATTCAATGAAATTTTAATTAATTATTGATTTATAATAATAGTTTATTATGGTTTAAAAGCTTTGTTATTTAGCTTGGTAAAAGTGGTGGTGATTGAGCTTTTTTCTCTTAGTAAACACCTTATAGTTAATCGCTTAAGTAGTGAGAGTTTTTTTTAAAATATTTATTTTATTCATTAAAATAATATTTAATGCATTGTCTAATATTTGGCAAAAAACACCTTAAATTTACGCCAAAAAGGGCCATTTTTTAAATTTTTAGAGAGAAAAAATTTCTAATCCTTGCAAATAAATGGGTTAGTTGATTATTATTTTTTTTTATTTAAGCTGGGGTGTCGCCAAGCGGTAAGGCAGCGGGTTTTGGTTCCGCCATGCGGAGGTTCGAATCCTTCCACCCCAATTGTTTTAAATTCCAAGGAATTATGCCGAAAAGTAACTCTTGGTTGTTATTTTCGGGAACATCCCATGAAGAGTTCTCGAAAAAAGTTTCTCAAGTATTAGGCAAGCCGTTAGGAAAAATTAAAATTACTAATTTTCCGGACGGAGAGATAGGCGTTCGAATACTTCAGAACGTTAGGGGAAAGGCGGTGTTTGTAATCCAAACTATCGCTAAAAACCCCAACCTCTATCTCATGGAATTGTTGATTATGATAGATGCTTTTAAAAGAGCATCTTGTGAAAGCATTCATGTAGTAATCCCCTATTTTGGGTATGCTCGGCAAGACCGCAGGGCCCAAGGTAGAGAACCGATTACAGCCAAGCTGGTTGCCAACCTTTTAGAAAAAGGGGGAGCCAGCAGCATTTTGACCATGGATGTTCATGCTCAGCAGCTCGAGGGTTTCTTCGATATTCCTTTGGATAACCTTTATGCCAGGCAAGTTTTGGTCCAATACGGGAAGAAGCAAAACCGCAAGGCTGTTTGCAGAGAGCTTACAGGCAGATGTAGCAATTGTTGATAAAGATCGAATTGATGCAAAAACCGTCAAGCCTTATGCCTTAATTGGAGACGTGAAAGATAAAAATGTTGTCCTGATCGATGACATTTGCTCTACTGGTCAAACTCTTGTGCAAGCTTCTAAATTATGTAAAAAAAATGGAGCAAAAAAAATATTTGCAGCAGTGACCCACGCCCTTTTTAATGATGAAAAAATATTTGAAAATAGCGATATAGAAAAAATTTGGGTGACCGATACTGCTGAAAATAACGAAGGGAAGCTTGTCAGAGTTGTGTCAGTAGCAAAAATGTTTGCCGAAGCTATTGAATGCACCATCTCAGGTCAGTCCATCTCTTCTTTATATAATTTTTAGTTTTGCTAAAATTTTTAAATCAGATAAAATAGTTACTTATTTTTTATAAATGGGAGATCCAAATGGAATTAACAATATTTAAACGCACAGGCAAAAAACAGAGCGACCTTAATAAAATTCGTTGGGAAAAAAACATTCCTGCAATTGTATATTCATCAGGTATGCCAAATGAAAACATATATATCAGCGGGGCGGAATTTAATAAAATCCTAAGAGAACTCAAAGAAGGAGAGCTCTCAACCACGATTTTTACTTTAAAAGACGGAAATAAAACTTTCAAAGCGATTGTTAAAGGGATCGAATATAATAAGACCGATTATGCAGTAATCCATCTCGATTTCATGAGAATTTTTGATGATAAGCAAGTTGTTGTAAGAATTCCAGTAAATTGCATCGGGGTTAATGAATGTAAAGGGTTAAAACTGGGTGGAATATTTAGACAGATTCTCCGCGGCTTAAAAGTTAAGTGCCTTCCTAAAGATATGCCCAAAGAGTTCGTTATCGACGTTACAGATATGGAGATTACACATTCCAGGGCTGTTAATGACCTTGCTATGCCAAAAGGGGTGTCACCTATTTTGAGAAATCCTAAAGAAGTAATAGTCGTTATTGGCAAGAGGTAAAGTGTTTTTAATAGTCGGGCTTGGCAATCCTACCAAAGAGTTTGAAAACACAAGACATAATGTTGGTTTTGATGTGGTTACGGAACTTGCCAAAAAACATGGCCTGACTTTTAAAAATGAAAAAAGATTAAAGGGCAAACTAGCTAAAGGAAATATCTTGGGTGAAGAAGTAGTTTTACTTTTGCCCATGACTTATATGAACCTTAGTGGAGAGGCAGTTAAATTGGCCTTGGACTTTTATAAGATCGAGCTCGATAAGGTGCTTGTAGTGGCTGATGATGTTGATATACCACTTGGGGAACTTAGAATAAAAAAAGATAGCGGAAGCGGCGGACATAAAGGACTGGAAAACATCGAGCTAGTCTTAAGCTCCAAAGGCTATGTCAGATTAAAAGTTGGGATTGGAAGGGGCCTTGAAGATATCAAAGATTTTGTTTTGGGCCACTTTACCCAAGAAGAAAAAGAAAAGTTAAATGAAATTATAAAAAAAGCTATGCAAGCGATCGAGATTTGGCTCAAAGATGGAGCGTTAAAAGCCGCCGGCTTTGCCAATGTTCGAAAACTAAATTAGTGAAAAAAAGCAAGAGGATTAAGAATGGAAAAAGATAAAAACCGTTTATATGAAGGGATGTATATATTAAATGCAACACTCAGTGAAGATGCAAGAAAAAAAGCTATTGAAAAAATTACTGCCGGCATCACGCAAAGAAAAGGGCAAATTCATAAAATGCATGAAATGGGTAAAAGAAAACTTGCTTATGAGATCAACGGTAAAAGAGAAGGCTTTTATTATGTTATTTATTTCTCAATCGATACCCCGCATATTAATGAGCTTTGGAAAGAATATCATTTACATGAAGATTTAATTAGATTTATGACTTTGAATGCAGAATGCGTCAAAGAGACTTTAGAGTTCCAACCTTTAAAGCAACCAGCATATTAAGAGGGTCAATCACCCTCCTTTAATGGAGAGGCTTGTAAGGTGACTTACAACGAGATGGACACATGAGTGTCTTGCAAGGGTTGATTAGGGGGCAAAAAGAAAACTTTATGCGAAGTTAGTTGGAAGAGATACATACACACCATGGGATGCTCCACTAGTCCCATGCAACTGTGATCTGCCATTAAACGGAGAGGAAACTCTTAAGTAGTGTCAGATTTAACAACTCCTTCTAACACCCCGAAGTGGATTACTTTAGCGGGCGGAGGCTTTAAAAGTATTAAAGCCCGCATTTTTTAAAATTGGCAATTCATCCCTTTCCTAAAGAAAAGGGTTTTATTGCCACAGAGAGGATAAAAATTATGTCAGAAAAAGTTGAATATTCATCAAACAATTCGATGCTTAAAAAGAAAAAGGTTTGTCCTTTTACTTTCTCAAATGTTAATGAGATCGATTATAAAGATTGTGAAATGCTCCCCCAATTTATTACCGAAAGAGGCAAAATTTTACCTCGTAGGATTTCAGGGGTTTCTTTCTACCATCAAAAATTACTAAAAAAAGCAATCAAAAGAGCCAGATACATGGCACTTTTGCCGTTTGTATCGCAAGAATAAGGAGAAATTGCAATGAAACAGACTTTATTATTGTTAAAAGATGTCGAAGATTTAGGCAAAGGTGGCGAAGTTGTATCGGTTAGGGCAGGATATGCAAGGAATTTTCTTTTGCCTCAACAATTAGGGGTAATTGCCGATAAACATACTTTGCGTATGCAAGAAAAACTGAAAAAAGAAAGAGCCCTCAATGCTGAAAAAGATAAAAAAGAAGCTGAAGAATTAGCCCAAATTTTAGAGAAAATGACCTTGACCATCAGAGTAAAAGTTGATGCTGAGGGTAAAATGTATGGCTCAGTAAGCGCTTTTGATGTGTTGCATCTTTTAGAAAAAGAAGGGATAAAAGGGCTGAGTAAAAAAGCCATTCAAATTAAAAAACATTTAAAAGAGCTCGGAACGATCGATGTTCCTCTTAAGTTGAAAGAAGAGGTTATGTCTAAAATCAAACTCGAGATCTTGCCTGAAGAAGGCTCTGTTTTTATTCCAAGGACTGTAGCTCCCTCCGAAGTGAAAGTTATTGAAGAAATTCCTGCGGTTGAAACGGTTAAAGAAGAAGAAAAACCAAAAAGCAAAAGAAAAGCAAAAGAGCCCAAGGAAAAAACCGAAGCTGTAGAAGTTAAAGAAGAAGAACCCAAAGTTAAGAAGAAGGGAAAAGGTGCTGAAAAAAAATAACTATTTTTTTTCTCCTGCAAAAATTAATTTGTTTTTTAAAGTTCTGGGAAAAAGAACTGATGGTTACCACGAAATTGCATCCCTTTATCAAGCAATAAACATTTTTGATGTTTTGCAGGTTAATTTGCAAACTCATGATTATTTTAGCTGTTCGGATAAAAATCTGATTAGCGAAAATAATTTAATTTTAAGAGCATTGGATATCTTTAGGGATAAAACCAAATTAAAATTTGGGGTTTTTATCCATCTTGAAAAAAAGATCCCAATCGAAGCCGGTTTGGGTGGAGGCAGCAGCAATGCTGCAACCATCCTTTTTGCTTTAAATGCGCTGCTTGAAAAACCGGCTACCGAAGATGAGCTAAAATCGTGGGCGGCAGAAATTGGCTCTGATATTCCCTTTTTTTTCTCATCGGGGACCGCTTACTGTAAGGGAAGAGGTGAGATAGTGGAAGATCTTTCCGAGCTCCAAAATTTTCCAAACATTTATATTGCCAAACCTTTTTTTGGCCTTTCAACTAAATTAGTCTATCAAAAAGTTGACCTAAATAAACTTTTAAAGAGAACTATTCCAAAATCATTTGATAATTTTTTGTTAAATCCACAAGATTGTTTTAATGACTTAGAGGAGCCTGCTTTTTTGATTGAAGAGCGGTTAATCCATGTGAAGAATCAATTATCGGCCCTCGGTTTTACTAAGATCCTTTTGACCGGCAGTGGAACCTCTTTTATTTGCTTTGGTGATGTAGATGATCCCAAATTGCAAGATGTTTCATTTTACAAAGTTACAAACATTCAAAGAAATAAACCTGATTGGTATCCTAATAATTGAGGTTTTTATGAAAGAAAATAAGACCATTTTGATCACGGGGGCTTTAGGCTTTATTGGATCATGTTTGGTCAAATATCTAAATGATCTCGGCTATGAAAATCTTTTTTTGGTAGATGATTTTGATAAAACCGATAAATGGAAAAATCTTGTAGGTAAAAAATTTATCGATATTATTCCCATCGATCAGACTTTTTCCTTTTTAGAAAAACAAAAAATTCAATCGATTGTTCATCTGGGAGCTTGCTCCGATACCACCTGCGATGACTCCTCATATCTCATGGAAAACAATGTTCGCTATTCTCAAAAATTAGCAGAAGTCGCTTTTTCAAATAATGCAAGATTTATATATGCCTCTTCAGCAGCTACCTACGGCGATGGCTCTTTAGGATTTTCCGACTCTCTTCTGGATGATTTAAAGCCTCTGAATATGTATGGATATTCCAAACAACTTTTTGATATGTGGCTAAAAAAAAATAATCATTTAAACAAAGTTGTTGGATTAAAATATTTTAATGTTTTTGGTCCTAATGAGAATCACAAAGGGAAAATGGCCTCGGTTATTTTTAAAATGACCAATATTGCCAAAGAAGGTGGAAGTGTCAAGCTTTTCAAATCCAACGAACCATTAAAATATCTTGACGGCGAGCAGAAAAGAGATTTTATTTATGTTAAAGATGTTGTCAAAATTACAACTCTTTTTTTAGAGCCACCCTTTTTAGATGTCTTTGGGATTTTTAATGTTGGAAGAGGGGAAGCAAATACTTGGAACAAAGTTGTCAAAGCACTTTTTGCTGCTTTACAAAAAGAGGCCCAAATTGAATACATAGATATGCCTAAAGAGCTAAATAGCCAATATCAAAACTATACCTGCGCCGATATGACTAAATTTAACTCACTTTGCCAAACCAAAAAATTTCACATGAAATGGTTTGATATTGAAGATGCGATCTTTGATTATGTGCAAAATTATTTATTAAAGGACGTAAGATGGTAAAATTATTAAATTCCTTCAATCGTCTACGCAAAATAAAAGCTTTAGTAATTGGCGATTTCATGCTTGATAAATATACTACCGGCAAGGTCAGGCGTATTTCTCCCGAAGCCCCTGTTACAGTACTAGAAGTTGAAAATGAAGAGGTGAAACCTGGTGGCGCTGGCAACGTTGTATTAAATTTACTTTCTTTGGAAGCCTCTGTTTTAGCCATAGGTCGTATTGGATCTGATAAAGAAGGAAGGATTTTATCATCTTTACTTAAAAAAGAAGGGGTTGATACTAACAATCTCTTTATCCAAAAAAATTATAAAACTCCTTTAAAAAATCGTATGATGGCCTCAGGCCAGCAAATGCTAAGGGTTGATTCTGAGACCGTACTGCCACTATCTTTAGAAATTGAAGAGGCATTGATTAAAAGATTAGACAGTCTACTTAAAGATGTGCAGGTCGTTGCAGTTTCTGATTATGCCAAAGGGTTTTTATCTCATAACCTTTTACAAAAAATTATTCAAACATCTCTTAAGAAAAATATTGTAGTAGTAGTAGATCCTAAAGGGATAGATTTTAAAAAATATAGCGGCGCCTCGGTTCTAAAGCCTAACCTTTCCGAAGCTTATCAAGCGGCAAAACTATCATTCAAAGAACCTATCGAAAAAGCCGCCAAAATCATTTTACAAGAAACCAAAATTGATCACTTAGTCATCACAAAATCAGAAGCCGGCATTTCTGTTTTTGATAAAAAAGGAAAACAATCTGACTTTCCCGTCCGGGCCAAAGAAGTCAAAGATGGTACCGGCGCCGGCGATACCGTTTTAGCCGTCATTTGTTTTTGCCTAGCTAATAACATAGATATCGGCCATGCCATAGAGCTATCCAATATAGCAGGCGCCTTAGCTATTGAGCAGGTTGGCTGCGCCAGGATCTCACTAAACGATCTAGCAAGTAGATTGTTAGAATTCAATCTGGAAAAAAAGATTTTTGATCCTTCACAGCTCTATGCTCTAAAAAAGGTATTTAATAAAAGACCCTTTACTCTTCTTGCCATAAAAGGAGAACAAGAAATCTCCTCCCATATTTTTAAAACCATAAGAGAAAGAGCTCAAAAAAGAGACCTCATTGTCTATTTAGATAAAATTGTTAATGAAGATTTTGTCCATCTTTTAACCTCTCTTCATGAAGTAAAATTCGTCATTGCTAAAAAAGATAACCTCAAAGAATTCTGTAAAGAAGCCCTCCCCAAAGAGGTCTTCTTGATCAATGATAATAAAACTCTTAAGCTTAATAGTTTTAAGCTACTTTAATCATTTCATTATCGATCAAGAATGACCGATAAAGAAAAAAAGGATTGCAAAGGAGCTCCGCTCCTTTGCTTTGAGGATCTTAAGGAGACGAAGTCTCCTTAAATTGGAGGACAAAGTCCTCCAAGCCACCTATTAAAGGAACAAAGTTCCTTTAAAATCCTTAGCGATTACGCTAAGGCAGCGGCAGCGTGCGTTTTTTCTAAAAAACGCACGCGTATTACTTTAAAAAGATCCCGAGCTTCTTCGATGGGCATTCTTTCTTGAGGGTTGTATGCTAACAATCTATAGATGATTGTTTCAAATGACATATCTACAGGCTTATCTAACCACTTCTTTGGATCAATTTGAGCTATTTTTTCTGTTTGTTCTTCTATATCTTGACTAATAGGGGAATAGATAGCAGAAATTTTGCCTTGAGTCGACATTGATAAGAAACTTTTACATAGAAGGGCGAGTAAAACCCCAGCGCTCCATCCGTCATTTTCATAAGTTTGACACTGTAAAATATTATTAAATAGGGAATTTAGAAGCGATTCGTCCACAGATGGATCTTTAATTTGTTCTAGCTTTGCTAAATGGGCCTTTGCTAGCTCCGGAGAGATAAAAGAGTTCCAAGTTATTTTGAGGGGAGAGCTTAGCATTCTTGATAGATAAAAGTCGGTCAGTTTTATAGTTAATGGCAATCTATCGTCAGTTGGATCAGGGACAACTATAAAATTATCAGCCTTCACGTCTCCATATACAATACCTTTGCTTTTGAGGTAGGATAAAATTTCTAATATTTTTAGAGAAAATTTTAAGCAGTATTCAGAAGTTAATCCCTGTTTTTCCTCAAAATCCACTAGATCTATGCGAACGCCATCTTGAATCGTAAGCATTTTGACGGTATCTCTTTTGTTTTTATTCGACCCATGATACCCAATCGGGACGCTAATAAAATCTGTGTGACTTACATATTTTTCAGACTCAGGATCTGAAGCTAAAATTTTTATAATCTCACTTTCGTTTTCGAGCAGGCAGCTATATCGTTCTTCGACTCGACTTGAAGCAATTGTTTGTTCGCCAAGAGCTGAATCTGATGTTTTAATAGGTGCCTGGTCAAGTAAATCTTTAGCTCTGTAATATACTTTAAAGCCGCTTTGTTGCGTAATTGCAAGATAGATCATAACCCGTGGCCCTTTGCTTATATCGCCACTTGGAATTATTCTGATCTTGCAGGGGGATAATGCCTTGGGAACTTTGTACACCTTTTGCGTACCTAAGTGCTCTAAAATATCGTTTGTTATTCGGGTGATAGCGTCATCAGTTAAATGCAGTTCAGGAGCATAATGGATTAAATTTTGTCTTACAATATCTATGCTTAGTGTTGACATAGCCCCCTTTCGGTTTTTTTAAAATCAATTATGCTACATATCGCTTCATTAAGAATCCAGCATTTTTATTAAAGAAAAAAAAGGATTGCAAAGGAGCTCCGCTCCTTTGCTCTTAAGGATCTTAAGGAGACGAAGTCTCCTTAAATTGGAGGACTTTGTCCTCCAGGCCACCTATTAAAGGAACAAAGTTCCTTTAAAATCCTGTTTTTATCTAATTATCTAATTATAAGTAGTTTGCAATCTAGTTTGCATGTTTACAAATTAATTTAATTATGTTATAATTAATTTAGAAACAAACAATTAGATGATAATTATGGCGTCTGCAGTTTTTAGAATAACCGCTACTAAATCTGTTGAAGAGCATGTAATTGAATTGCAACGAATTTGGCGAAAAAAACATAGGGTAGGTAAAATCAAGCCTGAAGCGATTTTAAAAGCTTGGAGCGATTTGGCAGCTTCGGTGAAGCGTAGCGAGTTAAATAAGGCGCCCTTGTTTATAAATATTTTACCGATAGATCAAAAGAACCCATTATTTGCAAAAACACAAGAAACATTGCATCGATGGATTAATGAATTAGAACAAATTAGAGCTGCAATATATGCAGGACATCAAAAATCGATTGAAAATTTGGATTGGGCTTTAATTATTTCTCGAACCTTACTTAGCACACTCGAAGAGAAAACTTGGCAAACACTTAAAAATACTTTTTTGCAAGTGGTTTTTGATAATGAAGAGATCCAAGCAATTGTTATCTATTCTTTCGATAAAGATGAAGATACCAATGAAGAAATAATAAATATTCATCATCTTTGTACGGCCCCTCAAAATTTAGAAAGGGGCAATGAAGAACTTGCCGATTTAATTAATCCTGATCACAAAAAGATTGTAAAAGGTGCTGCTATAGATCTTTGCAAATGAAAAGATAGACATGAAAATTTTGTGTGGTATAATGTAAGGTTTTTTTAACAACCGAGGCTCATTATGCAAAAACACATTCAGGGAAGACCTTTGTGCCCAGAAGAAAAATATTTCATTGTTG
>JACRNF010000009.1 GCA_016219355.1 Chlamydiota bacterium
CCCAAACAACCTGAAAAATTACAAATGTTTCAATCTTTGAGAATTTATTATTATCTTTAATTATCTCATTATTAATAATATAAATAATTATATTGATTTTTAATTAATTATAATTATATTATAAAACTAAAGAAAGGGAGGCCAAATATGAAAGATGTCCCACATCATATGATGAAATTTATGAGAAAAGTCTCAAAACCAGATGAACAAGGACCAGAAACCGAACAAGAAAAAAAGGCCTTCAGAAAGCCCTCTACTAAAACACAGGAAAAAAAACAAAAAAAAGCTAGGATGAAAAAAGAAAGAGATACCAGAACTGTTGATTTTGAAACCGAATCAGAACGAAATAAAGAAATGAAAAAAAGAGTCCCTATTATCCAGTTAAGAGCCCATAAACAAGTTTCAAAATTGAGGTAAATTTTTTTAGCTGCAACTAAAAATTTAGCATAATTTTCTTAAGTAGTTGAGTAGTCATAGCAAGCATCTTAAAATAAGTAGCAAATACTTTAAGATCTTGCTCCTAAAAATTAGCTAGATCCTTTAGCCTTGCGGCAAAAAATTTACCTCGATTTTTTTTAAGCTATGAGCATTAAGACTTCTTTTTATTAACCTCAACTTTGGGTTTATCCTCTCGGAATCAATTAAGTTTTTGAGGAGTTTGGTTTCTTTTTTTAGAAGAAAATAGACAAAGGGTTTATTTTTGAAAAAAAAGGAATCAAAACTTTCAAAAAGATTGTTGATTCTGAGTGGATTAAACCCAAAGTTGAGGTTATTAGGCTTTTAATGTACAATAAAGCCAAATAAAAGCTTTAAATATGCTAAAAATAGCCCATATTTCCGACCTACACTTTTCAAAAATTTCTTATAACCCCCTGCAATTTTTTTCCAAAAGATGCGTCGGCAATTTCAACCTTTTATTTTTTAGAAAACGATTCTACAATGAAAAACAGCTTTATTCATTGATCGATCATTTTAAAAGTTTGCAAATTGATTATGTTATTGCCACAGGAGATTTTACCTCCACTTCATCTAAAGAAGAATTTGCCATGGCCAAACAATTTTTTGATCTTTTAGATAAAAACAACATCAAATTTATCCTAGTTCCCGGCAACCATGACAATTACACCAAAAAAGCTTATAAAAATAGCTCTTTTTTTAAATGCTTTTCCATGGTGCCTAAAAAAATAAACTCTTTTGCCTTAAATGACAATTGGTGGTTCGTAGGTTTAGATACCACCTTGCCAACCCATTGGCTCTCTTCTGCCGGCCTTTTTTCTAAAACAATAGAAGATGAGCTAAGCAAAAGCTTAGAGAAAATCCCAAAAGACAAATTTATTTTGATGGCTAACCATTTTCCCCTTTTTCCTAACGACTCTCGTCGAAAAATTTTAAAAAGAAGCGAAGATCTTTTAAAGCTGATCCAAAAACATAATAATATAAAACTTTATCTACATGGTCATACCCATAGACGATCCATTGCAGATCTGCAAGGAAGTTCCCTTCCCATTGTCATCGACTCAGGATGCACCGCTCACACGGAATTTGGATTTTGGAGCTTTATAGAGCTAGATAGCGCATTAAAAATTACCTCATATAAACACACCCAAAACGTTTGGAACAAAGATCGGGAAAGCTGTTTTTCTTTTCTGAATAGTAAAAAATTATGAAAGATCCTTGGTATAAAGAAGGTTTAAAATTTGAGTGCCAAAAAAACTGCTGTAATTGCTGCAGTAAATTTCCGGGCTACACCTGGCTTACTCTAAAAGATGAATTGAGAATAGCTGATTTTTTTAAAATCTCTCTTGATGAATTTCGGAAAAGATATTGCAGGTTTGTCAAAGGGAGGCTTTCTTTAAAAGAAAATTATAGAAATTTTGACTGCGTCTTTATAAAAGATAATAAATGCTCCATTTATGCTATAAGGCCCATTCAGTGCAGCGCATTTCCTTTTTGGCCAAATAATCTCTCTTCTAAAGAGGCTTTTGACTCCCTTGAAGAATACTGCCCCGGCTGTAATAAGGGAAAACACCATTCCTTTGATGAAATCAATAAAATCTTAAATGAGTTCATTCAAGAAAACAGCTAAAAAAAGGCTTTACTTTTTCTAAAAAACCTTTTAATTCTAAAGAAAGAGCCTTTTTATAGGAAACAAATGGATTTTCCCCAATCAACAAAAAAAAATATTGAAGCATGGTTAAGTGGTCCTTATGATGATGAGAGCAAAAATCAAGTACGCGATCTATTAAAACAAAATCCTAAAGAGCTTATCGATCCTTTTTATAAAAACCTAAGTTTTGGCACCGGCGGAATTCGAGAAATTATGGGAATCGGCACCAATAGATTAAATGTTTATACTATTAGAGCCGCCACTCAAGGGCTTGCCAATTATCTAATAAAACACAAGGTCCCAAATCCAAGCGCCATAATCGGCTTTGACAATCGAAAAAACTCTCAATTATTTGCAAAGGAAACAGCAAAAGTTTTATCTGCAAATGGATTTAAAGTATATTTATTTAAAGAGTTAAGACCCACCCCTTTGGTCTCTTTTGGATGCCGACATAAAAAATGCTCGGCAGCCATTATGATCACCGCTTCCCATAATCCTCCGGAATATAACGGATATAAAGTTTTTTGGGCAGATGGAGGGCAGGTACTACCCCCTCATGACATTGGAATAATCGAAGAGGTAGAAAAAATCCAAAGAGACATTTCTCTTGTAAAAACCGATCAAAAAAATAAACTGATCGAAGAAATCGATGATGAAATTGATAAAGCTTATCTTCAAGAGCTTTGTAACCTTTCCCACTGTAAGGACATAGATCAAAATTTAGGAAAGTTCTTAAAAATCGTTTATACTAATTTACATGGGGCCGGCATTACCATGGTTCCAAAAGCTTTGAAACTTTTTGGCTTTAGCGATATTGAGTATGTCAAAGAGCAAACCTCGATAGACGGCAATTTTCCTTTTGCCAAAAACCCAAATCCGGAAGAAAAAAAAGCTTTAGAGCTTGGAATAAACCTTTTAATAAAAACCGGCAAAGATATTTTACTAGCGACCGATCCGGATGCAGATCGGGTTGCGGTTGCTATAAATCATAAAGGAGCGCCTGTTATTTTTTCCGGAAACGAACTGGCATGTATCATTTTAGATTATTTAACTACAAAAAAACTTCCAATAAACCCATCCGCCATTAAAACTATTGTTACCTCAGAGCTTTTTAAAAAGATCTGCCTTGAAAATAAGATTTTTTGCTTTGATGTCTTAACCGGTTTTAAATATATAGCCGAAAAAATTAGATTTTGGGAAAAAGACCATTATAAGTTCATTTTAGGTGCAGAAGAATCCTTGGGATACCTGACACATACTTTTGCAAGAGATAAAGATTCCATTTCCACCTCATGTTTAATCGCCGAAATTGCATTAATGGCTAAAAAAAATCATAAAACCCTTTTGGATGTTTTATTCGATATTTACAAAAAATATGGAATATATAGAGAAAAGCTTATTTCTATATCCTTTGCCAACGGCTCTGATTCCATGAGCAAAATGGAAGATAAAATCAATCATTTGCGACATCATCCCTTAAAAGAAATACTAGGCAGAAAAGTTGTAATTATCGAAGACTATCAAAAAATGACCTCTTTTAATCTTCTAACGAGCCAAAGTTCTCATTTAGAGCTTCCCAAGTCCAATGTTTTAAGATACTGGCTTGAAGATGGCACAAAAATCGTTGTCAGGCCATCAGGGACTGAGCCAAAAATCAAAATTTACATAGGTGTTTCAAAACTCTATAGCGCAAATCTTGAAAAAGAGATCTTAGAGTGTGATAATGATTTGGAAAAAATAGCGCAAGAGATTAAAAAAATTTTATTAGATTAACTTGGATCTCTTCTGGACCTCTTGGATAATCTTTTCTGCTGTTGAAGGCTCGTCCCAAAGTTCTTCTTTATGAAAAAATCCGGTTTTTTCTACTTGCTCCCACTCATGCATAATACGGTCTTGCAGCGCTTCATCCACTTTTAAATCTATAAGGAATTGTTTGGGATTAAAGGTATATTCAGCAATTTTTTCAGCCGTTAAATTTTTTCCATCAATCCAAATTTTTGGATCAATTAGCCAGGCCATATCCATAAAAAGATCTAATTTTAAAGGTACCCTACTTTCTATAACCGCCCTATTTTTATGTAGGGCTAAATATGCCAATGCAAATTCTTGCGAGCTAAACGCTTTACTTTGATAATTTTTGCCGGATTCTTCATTAATTTCAGCTAACTTCTTTCTTTGATTTAAAAAGTTGATGATTTTTTCTTTGGATGTGTCGCTTATGGCAAGCTGAGCTTTATTTTGTATTGCCTGCATAGGGCGCATAATCGGTGTCAGTAATACTCCGTCATGTGATCCCCTATTGCCGATCAAGATCCGCGAAACCGTAAAAAAAGTTAAAGCTACTAACCATAAAGGTATGCTAATAATTCTAGAAATGGTCCTAAATGAAGGCATATATGAGGCAAGCTTATTATTCTCATTTTCAACCTCGATTCTCTCTAATTCAACCTCAGTGTAGGCTTCAAGCGGCCTCATATGGGACTTAATAGGATTTAAATTGAGACCTTTCATTTGGGATGATTCCGGAATCTTAACCAATGCACACTCTCCAATATATCTTTGGCCGGTTAATTCGGTAATTGGATCATTCTGATGATAATAATTAATAATATCTAAATGATCTCTTTGTTGATATGCATCATAGGTTTGAATATTTAAAAGAGGCGAGCAAAACGCCCTAACTTTTTCTACCTCTTTTATAAAAACCCCGCAATAATTGGCAATGGCCCCGCCAAGGCTATGGCCAACTGCCATTATTTTCCTTCCTTTATGCTTTTGTTGCCACTTTGTTACTTTATCTTTAATTGAATAATGAAAATGAGACCAGCCCACTCCCAATGGATCTAAATCATCCATAACACATTGTCCCGCTCCCGAGCCATAACCATACGAAAAAGATCCATGAAAAACTATTAGAGCGGGACCATTGTCCTCAGGAATAAGGGCGTAAGCTTTCATTCCCCCTCCCAAATCTAAAGTTTCATCTAAATGATAGTTTCTTGTTTTTTTTTTGATAAAAAGAGGGATATTGACCCCATTCATTAAGGCATTAAAATTATCTAAATTCTTGTAAGGCAAGCTCATAGATAACAACGCAAGGCATTTAAATTCCTTATTTTTAGCTTTTAAGTTTGCTTCACAGATTTTGTTTAACTGTCCGATGGTTTCAAGGTTTTCTTCCAAAACCTGCTTTTGATAAATAGTCTTATTACCCCATAAACCATCTTCTCGACATTGAGGTCTAGTTATTATTATATTACCCATATTTATAACTATAAGTTATTATGTTAATAATAATTATAACAATAAAATTATATTTTGTCAATTAAAATGTAAGTAATACAGGATTGAGCATCAATGACTTAGGGATTTCAAAAATTATTAGCAATAGTGATTTTTAACTGTTTGAGAGGCTTAACTGAGCTTCAGGATACTTTACCCTTAAATGCTGAGACAATAATAAATTCTCCACCAAGGTCTTTTTAATGATTAGCAGCTCTTGTAAATTGATCGAGCATTCATCAAACTGACCATCTAACACCCTATCTGAAACAATTTTATTGATCATTTGTTCAAGCGATTGTTTAGAAAACTCAGTAAGCGACCTAGATGCCGCTTCTACTGCGTCCACTATCATAATGATCGCCGATTCTTTGGAGTGGGGCTTTGGTCCCGGATAACGAAATTTCCCTTCATTAATTTTTGCATATTCTTCCCCAAAACATTGCATTGCTTTGCAATAAAAATAATAGACCAGGGTTGTTCCATGATGCTCTTTAATAATATCTATAAATGGCTTGGGAAGATGATATTTTTTTGCCAGTATCTCCCCATTTTTAACATGACCTATTATCAATGCAGCAGAAGCTTGAGGAGATAAAGCGTGATGTAAATTAACATCTACCTTCCTTTGATTTTCAATAAAATAACTTGCGTTCATGAGCTTGCCAATATCATGATATAGTGTTGCAACCCTACAAAAAACCCCATTAGCATTGATAGCATGAGCTGCCCTTTCCGCCAAATTACCTAAAACTAAAGAGTGTTGATATGTACCCGGCATCTCTAAAGCAAGCCTTCTCAAAAGCTCACAGCTAGGATCCATGTGCTCTATCAATGAAATATCGGTCAGAACATTAAAAATAGATTCTAATGCCGGTAAAATACCAATTACGATCACTGCGATAATAAAAAGAAATATTAAAGAGGCCGTTAAATTGGCAAGTAGACTAACTAGAAAAAAGGTCCTATTGATCAAGTCAAATGTCAATGTAAGTGGAATAATTCCTAAAAATGATTTACCCACTATCCCAAAAATGTCGGTCCTTTTATGCAATGTTTTTAAAAATGCTATGGCTATAAGTGAAGCAGAAAAATTTACGATTAAAAATGAAGATCTCTCAACCTCTAATGTCTCGGTAAAAAGTATGGATAAAACAAAAGAAGAAAATAATGCTAAGCGATTATTCATTAAAATTGCTATCAATATTGCCGCTAGAGGAACAATAATCGGATACCTGATATTATGGATGGCCTCTGTCGTGCTCTTTAAAAGCATATACTCAATGATTTTGGCAAAAATCATTGTAATAACGACAATGCAAACAAGCAAAGAGACCTTTGTAAGCGATTTTAAAATTTTTTTCTGGTAAACTTTTAAGTATAAAATAAAGACGCAGGCAAATGCCAAAGATAATAAAAAATTACCCAAAATAGTATACGGATCTAATAAATTGCGCTGAGCATTAATTGCATTTTTCATAGCTTTTAACATAGCTATATGCCGGAAATTGATAGATTCGTTCTGCGCTATAATCTGCTCTCCAGCCAGCACTTTGGCATATTTTTGATGAACACTATTTTCAACTAACTTCCTTAAATTGTTTTGAGCAAAATGATCAATCTCCAAATCAAATGCGAAATTAGCAAAATAGTTGGCAATAAAAATTAACTTTTCTTCGGTCAGCCCCTCTTCCAACACCAATAATCTTTTTGCAAAATAAATCATATATTCTTGAGGCAAGATCTCTTTTTCCTGATACTTTGCCGTTGCTGAAAGAGCCACGTAATGACGCACCTCCAGATCCAGTTGATTCATTTTTTCAATTGTCTTTACATCCGAGAACCTGGTTTGCATCAAAAGCCTTTCAAACTTGCCGGCAACGCTTAAAATTTCTTCATTGTTAAATTTTATGTTTTGCGAAGTGGAAAGATATTTTGCAAAATCAAAACTAGCTTGCCGAATCTCTTTGTCATCAATTTTATAGATATTACCAAGCTCCGAAAGAGCCTTCTGTTTTAAAATTATCGTCCCCTCTTCATCCAGAAAATCAAAACTAACCTGAGACACTATGAAACGATTGGCCAATGTACCCGGCTCTAGAATATCCATTTTGACTTCTTTGAAATGCAAGCAAACAAAAAGGGTAAGGCAAAAAAAGAGGCAAATTAAAAAACGATATAAAAAATCTTTCTTTAAAAACTTTTTCAACGAATTTTTCTCAATTTCCATTAACTTTTAGCCCCTTTACGGCTCAAGGCTCACTTTTTAGTAGACGAGAAATTATATTTTATAAAAAATTATCTTCTTAAACCACCTAAAGAGTCAAATGGAAAAATATCAAATCCTTGCCAGAAAGTACCGCCCTCAAACTTTTAAAGAAGTAATTGGTCAAACAGCCATTATAACCACAATCAAAAATTCCCTTAAATATAAAAGGGTTGCCCACGCATATCTTTTTTCCGGCTCCCGCGGCACCGGAAAAACTACTTTGGCCAGGCTTTTTGCCAAGGCCTTAAACTGCAAGAACTTATCGGAAGAATTAGAGCCTTGCAATAACTGCCAAAGTTGTTTGGAAATTTCCGCTTCAAGGTCTTTGGATGTAATTGAAATCGATGGAGCCTCCAATCGAGGCATCGATGATATCAGGCAAATCAATGAAACCATCGGCTATGCCCCTACCGATGGAAAATACAAAATTTATATTATCGATGAAGTGCACATGTTGACCAAAGAGGCTTTCAATGCTCTGCTTAAAACTTTAGAAGAGCCCCCATCTAATATAAAATTTTTCTTTGCAACCACCGAAGCTCATAAAGTTCTTCCGACTATTATCAGCAGATGTCAGCGTTTTGAATTAAACAGGATCCTTATTGATTCAATGGTAAGTAAACTTGAGACTATTTGCATCGACTTAAACCGAAAAGTGCAAAAAGAAGCCCTTTATCTCATAGCCAACTTTTCAGACGGCTCCTTAAGAGACTCAGAATCATTATTAGATCAAATCCTTTGTTATCATGATGGGGAGATCGCTATAAATACGATCAATGAACTGCTCGGCTTTATCTCTGAGGACTATTTTTTTACCTTAGACGAAGCCTTTAACAATAATAACATCAACTTTGCTTTTAGCTTTGTAGAAAAGATTTTTTCCTCCGGCAAAGATTTTGCTTATATTCTAGAATCTTTATTAGAGCACTACAGGCATATCCTCTTATTCAAAATTAAAAGCCTTACCGGTCCATTATCTGAGCATTTGATCCAAAAATATAAGCAATCTTGCAACATTTACACCACAGATGATTGTTTATTCATTTTAGATCTCTTGATCACTGCCTTACAAAATATCCACAAAAGCCCTTTCAAAAGGGTATTTATGGAGATGTGTATTTTAAAAATCATACAAAGCAAAAATCGGATCCCAATTCAAGCTCTTGCAAAAAAGCTCATTGAACTGGAAAAAGAAATAAAACATGGGAATGAACCAATAGTAAAAGCAAGCCAAGATCTACCGAAACCTGAAATCGTAGAGTTTTTGCTGCCTCAAACTCCCCCACCTATAATAGCTAAGCCCGATTTGCCTCCAGTAGAAAAAAGAGACCTGCCTAAATTGGATAATTTGCTAAGGTTTGCCAAAGTGGAACTCAAAGGATCTTTTAAAAACGAAAAAGTCTAATTAAGAATCATTGATGACATAATTTTGCAGCTGCTGATTATCCGATATTTTTTTAACTTTAGTAAAAAAATCCATTGCATCAATAAATGAAAGATTTTTAATGACATGCGATATTAGGGGTATATATCTTGCGGTAACGGAAAATTCTTTTATCCCAAGCCCTAAAAGAAGTTTTGTAAATCTTTTATCTGCAGCTATCTCTCCACATAGAATTACCCTTTTTTGCTTTTTTTCAGCCGCTTTTACAATAAATTCTAACACCCGCAATAAAGAAGGGTGGAGCCCATTAAAAAAATGTGAAACATTAGCATTAGCGCAATCGGCTGCGAGCAGATACTGATTCAGATCATTTGTCCCTATTGATAAAAAGTCGGCCACTTCTGCAAAAGCATCAGCCATAATCGCAGCAGAAGGGACCTCAATCATGCATCCTAAAATAATATCAGGAGCGACTTTAATTTTTTGAGCAATAAGATCTTCTTTAATTTGCAGCATTCTTTGTTTTATTCTTAAAAACTCCGATACGTCGCTGACAAAGGGTACCAAAAAATGAACATTGCCAAAAGCCGAAGCTCTTAAAAGAGCCCTTATCTGAGTATCCAAAATCTCTTGGTGCTTCAATAAAAACCTTGCCCCCCTACATCCTAAGGCGGGGTTAGATTCATCGCTCAAATACGAATATTTGTCTTCGCAAGAAAATATATAATTTTTATCGGCGCCAAAATCAAATATCCGAATAATCAATGGATAATTTTTTAACGTCTGGGCCAACTCTTTATATATTTTAAATTGCTCTTCTTCTGAAGGAAGCTTCTTCTTGGCCAAAAAAAGATATTCTGATCGAAACAATCCGACACCATGAGCATTATTTTTAAATAAAACCTTCACATCTTGGATAGAACCTATATTGCCATAGATTTTTATATTGACTTTGTCTTGGGTTTGAAGCGCTGTATTTATTTTTTCATTACCGGAAACATCAACTTTAAGCTCTTTTTTTAATTGCTCATATTTTTTAATAGTTGACTTGGAAGGATTAAATATTATTTTTCCATTTATACCATCAACAATAACTTTTTTTAGCTTAGCAATGTCCAACTTATCAATATCTACATTAGCAATAAATGGAATATTTTTAGCTCTGGCAATAATTGCGGAATGGGATGATCTTCCCCCTTTTTGAGTAACAAAAGCTAAAATGGATTGTTCATCGGCCTCAGCAATATCTGAAGGAATAATCTCATGAGTTAACACTATACCATTTTTGATATTGGCATTTAATTTTTGCCTACTCGTCAAGTGTTTTAAAATCCGTTTGGAAACATCCAAAACATCTTTATATCTCTCGCTAAAAAATGAATCATCGGAACATTTCTTTTTAAATTCTTCTAATACAGTTTTAAAAACCGCCTCGCTATTTATTTTTAACTTTTTAATTTTTTCTTCCACCTGTTGCATGAGCCAGGGATCATAGAGCATCTCCAAGTGAGAATTTAAGATTTCAACAATTTCCAAAATACCTTGCTTCGTAAAGTTTTTTTGCAGTTTTTTGATATCATTGCGAGAAGAGGCCACAGCTTTTTTAAATCTGGATATTTCCCCTTCAATTTCATTCTTACCAAGGTTTCTTTTCGGATAATTTTCTTCGACATCATTAAAAAACATAGCTTTTCCGATTGCTATCCCTTCACTAAGAGTTATTCCCTTTAAGATTGCCTCGCTCATTTCACCTCTCCCCAAAACCCTTTTCAAAAGCTTTTATTAATAAATTCATCGTTTCCTTAGCGTCGCTTCCTTCTATTACCACTTGTATTTGTGAATTTTTTTTTGCCGCCAGCATTAAAATATGCATAATGCTTCTGGCATTGACCATTTGATTGTTGTAACCAAAGAAAACTGAAGATTTTGTATTTTGCAGCAATTTAACAATGGCTGTAGCCGGCCGAATATGCAAGCCAAGCTCGTTTTTAACCTTTAACTTCTGTATTAATCTCACTGATTTTTCTCTTTTTTTGTCTTTTGGCAATGTTTTCTAAAAGTTTAGCATTAAATTCCTTGGCAGAGTGATATCCTCTGCTTTTCAAGCGATAATTCAAAGTAATTGTTTCAATCAGCAGAACAACATCTCTTCCCGGCTTGACCGGCAAAAGATGGAAAGGAAGGCTGACTCCTAAAATATCACAATATCTTTCTTCAAGACCAACTCGATCATAGAAATGTTTATCATTCCAGGCTTCCAACTTAATAATTATATCTAAGACCTTATCAGGTCTAACGCTGACAGCTCCATGTAAATGGGCAACATTGATAATCCCGATTCCTCTAATCTCCATCATGTGCCGAGTAAGCTCCGGCCCCGACCCAATTAAATAACTATCTTCTCTTTTTCTAATTTCTACCACATCATCGGAAATCAACCTATGTCCCCGTTCCAAAAGCCCCAAAGCTGCCTCGCTTTTACCGATGGACGATTCTCCTTGGATAAGGACCCCTACTCCAAACACCTCCACCAAGGTCCCATGCATCGTTATAGTCGGAGCAAACTCTTCATTTAACAAAAAAATCATTTTGGAAATTAAGGCCATGGTGGCCATCGAAGCCCTAAAAAGTGGAATACCATTTTTTTCACAGATAGAAGTCAGTTCTTTAGGAGGGCGATATCTTCTGGCTACTATCACCGCTGGGGTTGTGGGAGTTAAAATCATACTAAGACGCTCTAGTCTGATATGATGTTCAAGCTCTCTTAAATAATCTATCTCCCCTTTGCCGAAGATTAAAATCCTGATCGAACTTAAATTTTTTAAATATCCGGTCAAACTAAGTCCTGGACGATGAACTTCCGGTTTTTTAATTTTTCGCTTTAAACCAAGACTGCCGGCAACTAGTTCTAACCCTAGAGTTTTTCCATGTTCTTGATATAAATCTTTTACCGTATACATTATAGCTCCACTTCCTCAATGTAAAAAATGAGCCATTCCAAAAATGAAGGAAAAGCCAAAGTCTCAATGGAAGAAATATTTAAATTAAAATCGGAAATAGCCAAATCGCCGGATGAATAATAAACATTGCCAATATCGTTTTGAGAAAACCAATCAAGGTAAAAACATTGAAAATCTCCTTTGGAGTAACTTTGGTAAAAGGGAATTAAGCTAGACGGATCGATCTGTTTTTTACCGCATTTAATAATTTTAGAGTTATTAATAATAAGTCCTTGAAATTCTTGAGCAAACTCTTTTAAGCATTCCGCTTTAATAATACCGCTATCATAATTTTTGCTAAATCCGTTATGAATCTTCAAAAAAGCTAAAAAATCTTTAGGCAAACACTCATTGAGCTCTCTATTTACTAAATCAATCATCTCTTCGCTGCAAGGAGGAGAGCCTCTAAAAAAACTCAAATTGCTTTGCATGCTATATACAAGTTCGCATTCAAACAAAGAGTTTTGATTTTTTTTAATAAGAACAACACCTATATCATCCATTTTAGAAAAAAAATCGGACAATAACGGATAGTTTTTGGGAACATAAGGAAGTGTGCTAAGACAAAAATCTCTTGCAAACTCTATTCTTAATGCTTTATCTAGTTTTGTAAGCTCGAACCATCCTCTTGGCAAGCTTGGGCACAAGTTTAAAACCTCTTCATAAGAAAGCTCGGAATTTTCAACAAAAATCAAATCATAAAAACCGCTATCATTTGCAGTTTTGGCCTTTTTATAAAACTCTAAGACACAAGAGTTCATCCAATATCCCATTTTTTCTTGCCCAACAATCCATATTAATTAATTTAGCTTCTTTTTTGAAAGAAAAAACAAAAGAAAATTTCTGACATTAACTTATGTAAAACATGAGGACGCTAAAATTTTGTAAATCAATCCGCTATCTTTCATTTGCTCTCATCTGATATCTTTTTATAAAAAAAGTTTTAAAATGCTGTTTCGTATTTCTAATTTTTTTTCTCGTTTTTTTAAATTCTGGCAAGAGACCCCAGCTCTATTTTACGGACTGAATTTTATTCTTGGAGAGTCTTATTTCCTAGTAGAAAAATCATTTTTGCTAATAATTCTTCTATTTATAAATTTTCTCAATTACAAAAAAATCCTTTGGGGGCTATTTACAGCTCTTTTAGGCTTTTTTTTTACTTTTTATTACTACCCCAACATTAAAGAAGAGTTCACTGAATGCACAGGAAGAGGCACTTTTGAAATTGCCTCCATTAGACACTCTAGCGCCTTTAATCAAAACTGTTTTATTTACAGAGGGATTTTGAAAAATTTTAGATCAGAGGATAAAATTTATAAGAACTTGCCCTGCTCTATTTTTTTTAAAACCAAAAAAGATGAAGCCCCAAGACCTAATGGTAATTTTTCCTATAAGGTTCAAGGCAAATTAATCAACAAAGGAAATTTTAATTTTGTATTAAAGACAAAACAGCCCTGGCATCAGAAAAAAAGGTTATTGTCTTTTGCCGAAGAGCGTTATTCTGCAAAAGAGTTTGTAAAAAACTACTTAAAAGAAATTATACCGGATAAGAATGTCTATTATTTTATCAATGCCTCGACAACGGCAGATGTTGACGATCAATTTCTATATTTTTCCTTTGCCAAAACTGGGCTGCAGCATGTTTTGGCCATTTCAGGATTTAACTTTGCTGTTTTAGTAATGTTTTTTTCCTTTTTCTTTAAAAGATTTTTGCCGTTAAAAGCCTCGATTTATATTTTGCTAATGATTATAAACCTCTATTTTTTATTTGTAGGTTCTTGTCCTTCGGTACAAAGGGCTTGGGTGATGATACAAGTTGCCTTAATTGCCCAGCTATTTACCAAAAGGTATTCTTCGGTTAATGCTTTGGGTATTAGTTTATTGATTGTCTGTATTTCCGATCCTTTAAATTTGATCAATGTTGGGTTTCAGCTAAGTTTTTTAAGTGTCGGCGCGATCTTTTTAGTTTATCCGCCCATAGATAAATGGTTATCTAGATTTTTTAAAAAAAGAGAGGATAAAGAAATCAAAGAGCTAAGTCTTATTGCCTACATAGGCTATAAGATCTCTTCTTATCTCTCTCAAGCGATCAGCTTAAATATTGCGATTAATTTAACGATCTTGCCGATTGTTCTTTTTCATTTTTATAAACTTCCCTTTTTAGGGTTTGTCTATAATCTTTTTATTCCTCTTTTTTCAACCCTCTCATTGATATTGGTGATGATCTCATCGACTCTTTATTTGATTTGGGCTCCATTAGCTTATCCTATAAATCTTATAAACAACCTTTTTACCGCTTATTTTTTAAAACTGATTACCTATCCCCCTCCGTTTTTGGGATTTTACATCAGAGTTAAAGGGCTTTCTTTGGAGCTCGCATTAAGCTTGATAATTATCGTTTCGCTACTGTTTGTTTTTTTTAAAACTGATAGCGACCAAGAAATATTTAGACCTTGAAATATTTTTATTTAGCAATCTATGACAAATAGATTGCGGACGTATCTTATCCGTAAAGATCTTCATCAAACTGCATTTGGACCTCAGGTTTCTTACGCTCAGGCAAAATTTGACAGTCCGAGTCAATTTCAGAAGAACGCCTTCCTAATACACATTCAGAAAATACACGCTGCATTTTTATGTCTAATTCATCAGGCATCTTTATATGAGCCGTAAAAGTTATGCCCATTGAAGACAAAGACAGCCCCTTTGTAAGATCCCAAGCAATTACGCCTATTAAAGGCATCTCCTTTGTAAGATCCCTAGCAAATAAAATAGGCCCAAACTTTTTTAAATATTTATCTAAAGAGGCTTCATCTTTTTTAAAGATCAATTTCCAAACTTTTTGAAGAAACTCTTTATCAAGCCCAAATTTTTGAAAACTGTGATCAAAAAGAAGCTCCCAATCGGTGGTAGAATCGGGAATTTTTATTAATTGTTCAAGAGCAGAAATGTTTTGGCATTTCATGCAATACTCAAAAATCTCATCAAACCCTTTTCCTTTGTATCTAATTTGTTGATTGATTATGCGATTCTGAAAATTTTTTAAGATTAAATCAATTATTTCATCTTTTTTATATTTGATAGCTTTTTTCAACATTTTCATAAAATCTAAACTCTTAGGATCGATGTAATCTCGAAGCAGTTTATACAACGCATTATATTCTTCAGAAGAAGCTGCAAAAATCGCATTAATTGAGACAGGCTGACCTTTTTCCTTACATTCCTTTAAAAACTGAGGGAGTCTTTGATATACCCTTTGTAAAACTTCTTCTCTTCTTCCATCAGGAATTAAATGGTCATAGCGTATGGTAGAAATGTTTCCTCTTTCTAAATCTACTAAAATATTATGGGCTATATGCTCTATGGCCCGCTCCTCACTTCCTATCATTTCAATAAATTTTTTTCTTTCCATTTTTTTTATACTGCCGACCTGACTTAAATGAAACTCAATGAGAGATGCATCCGATATATTTGCTCTGGGTTTCTTGATTTTACCTATAAATGTCGATAGAGGAATCCTTTCCAAAATTAACATCCTTAACTGATCTTTAAATAGGGAAAAAGTCAATTGAGACATTAAATTTTTCGCTTCGGATATTTTATCTTCATAAATAAGTTTTATTGCGATTTGAAATAAAACTTTATCTCTGGTTATGGCGCTTTTAAATAAATCCACAATTTGCAAAACTTCCAAAAAATTTTCTGTTTTAACCCAGCTTGTTGCTAAAAGAAAAAGATTTTTTTCTTTTAATGCCAGATCTTGCATTTTTTGGATGCATTTTAATGCAAGCTTATGTTCTTTTCTCTCAATGAACCTTTGGGTAATTTTTATAAGGCAATCTTCTTTTTGTTTTAGGTCATTAACATTGTCAATGTATTCCACCATCTTTTCTAAAGAAGCGTTGGGGTCTGCTAATTTACTATTTATGATCTGGATAAGAAATTGATCCTTCAGCATAGGATCTTTAATATATTTTAAAGTGAGCTCTCCACCCTTTTCCAATTCATTGATGCTGATATAGCCTGATATGATATCTTGCATAAAAGCTTCGGATGATGAGGGATGTAAAAAATCAAGCGGCCCATAAAATATCTGATAGATCAAGTCCAATTTATTGCGTGAAAATAACATTTCGGCAAGTTTCAATAGCTCCTTTTGCATTTTTTTTAAATATTCAGTTTTAAAATTTTTATTTTCAAAAGCGCAAGATAAAGAAATTTGATCGAATAGCAAATGTCTTAACTCAGTAAAATCCTCTTTATTTTTTAAGCTTTCGAATATGGGCAAATAAATATTATCGTATAAAAAATCGAGCTCATTGTGAATTTCAACATCTGATAGTTTTTGAGACCAAGCGTAAGAGAGTATAACTGATCTAATTTTAGACAAAAGTTCTATAGCTTCTGTAATTTTGTTATTTTTTACTAAGGCAAGTGCATTTTTTTTCAGTTGGTCAAAGGACTCTGCAATATTGCATTCTTCTAGGCAGACCGTATTATTTTTTATAGCTAAGAGATTATAAGGATTTTCAGCAAAATTATTGGACGCAGAGAAAAAAACTTTAAGTCCCTCTGTAGGAGAAAAGTATAAGCGGATTTGATAAATAAGTTCGCGCGATGCCCATACCTGCCGACCTGTTTTTTTAGATAAGACAACTCCAAAACTTGCAGCTAATGAGCAGCAATGAAGAATAGTTGTTTTGACATTTGCAAGGTTCATAGTTTTAAAAAATACGGGATATAAAAATTCTTTTTTACTTAAGTAAAGAGCTCCACGTTTAGAATTGCCATGAGCTTGAAAAAGTAAAAGGGTTATTTCTCTATCTTTAAATTCAGAAAAAATAGCCATCAGTTCGTCTTTGGTGGAAAAGTAACGAATAGCTGTCTCTTTAAATCTTCTCGTTATTTTTTCGATAGCATAATTAGACAAAGGAGACGTAAAGTGATTTGTAGGATCATGTCTACATCTAACAATAAGGGCTAGCTCATTTATTGGCATAATTTTTAGTTTTTTATAATAATTAATAATTTATTATACTATAATTTTGAATTAATTTCAACTAAAATATAGCTATTAATTACTTCATTAATTTTCCAAAAATTAAAATAAAACCTTTACAGAATCAGGTTTTTTTAATCGCGCATTTTACAATCATCTAATTTTAAATTACTTAAGTTTTAAACTTATATTTATAATAATAAATAATTTACAATTGTTTTTTAATTATAATTAAAATATAATATTAGTCATAAAAATAATAAAGATTATCATAAAAAAAAGAGGAATTAACATGGCAGTTACAGCAGCAGATTTTTCATTAGCATTTTTAGCCGGAGCCCAGCAAGCTCTGCAAGAAAAAATTACAAAGATCCAGGAAAAAGATCTTCCAAGATTTCAAAGACCCGACGAAAATCTACCCGATAATCAAAGAATTACTGAGGCTGCATGTGGAATTTTAACCGTTTTTAGATACCTC
Source organism: Chlamydiota bacterium (assembly GCA_016219355.1). Taxonomy (GTDB): domain Bacteria; phylum Chlamydiota; class Chlamydiia; order Chlamydiales; family SM23-39; genus JACRNF01. The sequence continues at coordinate 17,519 of JACRNF010000009.1, forward strand.
TTTAGATACCTCTATTTAGATGATCTGATCTTTTTTGATCCTCAGTATATTAATCCAGATTTGGTTTTTCAGAAAATTCAAGACGGAATAAAAGATTTTAATATATTAATTGCAGTTTTATCTGACCCTTATTCTGATGATACGACATTAAAAACAATTGTTATCTGGGCAAATAATGCTCAAATTAAACTTAGCGAGCGGCCTGCAAGTTGTCAGGATTATCTTAATCGTGCCGCATCGGCTGCATGGAGAGGTGGCCACCCTAAGACCTTTAATGAACTAAAAAAAGCAGGGGCCGTTATTCGAGAAGATCTGAACGTTTCTCAAGAGGCTTTTTCCTTAAACGCCCAAAAACAAAAGCTGAATCTAGAATTATTAGATGCTTGCAAAGAAGGAAAATTAGAGAAAGCCCAAACAGCAATTACTTTAGGCGCTAATGTTGATTCAATGGATCTTAGAGATAGCGAAAACCACACTGCTTTAGGCTGGGCCGCCGAAGGGGGCCATACGGCAATTGTTCAGAAATTAATTGCTAAAGGAGCCCTTAATGGGCATTTCGCCGTTAATTTAGCAATCAAAAAGGGTCATACAGAAACGGTTAGAGCATTCATTGATTCAATAGCTAATGACATAGAAAAAAAGGTTTGCAGAATGAACGCTCTAATAGCCGCTTGCGGTATGGGCAAAACAAAGCTCGCTTTAACTTTAATTAATGATGGAGCAAATGTTAATGGTTTCTTCAATGGAACAACTGCTTTAATAGAAGCGGCAAAATATGACCAAACAAATACTGTTTTGGCCTTACTTAATTGTAATGCTAATGTTAAAACAAAAGATCAATTTGGATATACAGCATTAAGGTATGCTAAACAAGATCATTATGAAGAGACGGCTTTAGCATTAATAAATGAAGGAAGAGCCTAACAACCTCAGTTTCGGGTTTAATCCATTCAAAATCAGCAATCTTTTTGCAATTTTGATTTCTTTGTTTTTCGCTCAAATTCTCTCAATTTTACCCACATTTAAAATAAAAACTTTACCCCATCAACCTATTAATCAACTCCAAAGCAAAAGCAAAATTTGACTAAAAAGCCATTTTAGGGTACAAAAGTTATACCTTTTATGGCGATCGTAGCTCAGTTGGTTAGAGCATTGGATTGTGGATCCAAGTGTCGCGGGTTCGAACCCCGTCGATCGCCCTTTGTTGAGGAAATGTGTGACTTTCATTAAGGCATTAATTTTAGGCATCGTTCAAGGCATCACTGAATTCATACCCGTAAGCTCCTCTGCCCACTTAAAATTAATAAAATCTTTTTTAAACGTCCCTGATAGTCCAAGTATTGTTTTTTTTGACCTCTTTTGCCATTTAGGCACAACGCTCGCCGCTTTAATTTTTCTAAGAAAAGAAATCTATAGAATATTTTTTTTCCAAAGAGAAAAAATACTTTTGTATGCAATAGCCATTCTTCCGTTATTTCCCATGTATTTTTTGCTAAAACCTTTGAGAGAATATTTTTCTGGAAAAGAATTTACCGGTATTTTTTTAATCATTACTTCGGGGCTCTTATTTTTAACCGCTTATAAAAAAAATGTTAAAGTTAGCAATTCTTCTCTTAATACTAAAATCAAAGATGTGTTATTTATAGGCTTAATGCAAGCTATAGCCTTAATACCGGGCATTTCTAGAAGCGGCTCGACCATTTTTGCCGGATGCTATAGAAACTGGAAAATAAACAACGCTATTTATTTTTCTTTTATCCTTGCCATACCAACCGTTTTGGGAGGAAGCTTTTTGGAAGCCTTAAAATTAAAAAGCATGATACAAAAAAACATGATCGACTCCTCTTTAGGGTCTTACATTGTAGGCTTTTTTGCCTCTTTTATCGTGGCATTTTTTTCCATGCGCTATATTTTTTCCGTTGTGGATAATAAAAAAATGAAGCCTTTTGCCATTTATTGTTTGGTTTTCGGCATTTTTTCTTTAATATACTTTAACTTTATTGTTTAATCATGAAAAACAAAGCTAAAAAAAAAGGAAAATCCTCTGAATTTCAAGCCCTTTTATGTTTAGCCTTAAGTGTAATTTTTCTTCTATCGCTAAGCAGTTTTTCTATCGACACACCTAAACAAAATTACTTGGGCTACTTAGGCTATTACCTGGGATTTATTGCTAACTATCTTTTCGGCTTCGGCTCTTATCTTTTTGTTTTTTATTTTGCAACTTTGTCCTTTAATTTTTTTGTAAATAAAAAAATCGATAACCTCTCTTTAAAGAGCTTTTCTTTTTTTATGCTCCTTTTTTCTGTGTGCATGCTTATGACTATTTTTGCCGATAGCTACCCAGATAAACTCGTTTTTTTACAAAAAAAGATCATTACGGAAGATTTTTATAGATATAGACCAAAAGAAATCATCTTCCAAAGATATAATCTTGGAGGAGTACCTTTTTATTTTATTTACAAGGATCTAGATTTTTTCAGCCTGCAAAATATACTTAGCAAAACCGGCAATACCTTAATCTTTTCAATAACCGCCTTCATCTCGTTTTTCCTTTTTACCAATATCAACCTATTTTCAATTTTGAAAAAAGGGGTTTTGCTGATTTTCCAAAGAAAAAATTTTATCGCTATAAAAAATCAAATCGTCTCTTTGATAGGTTTGATGCAAAAAAAATCAGAATATCCTCAAAAAAAAGAAATCAATGTTGTTATTAAAGAATTAAAACCTTTAGTTGCTCCCAAAGTTAAAGAGCCTCCTGTTTTAAAAACCGAAGAAGAAAAAAAGATCAAAATTACTACCAATAACATTCAAATTCATAAACCTAAAGATGACAAACGCTCTTCTTATAAACTCCCCTCTTTAGATCTTTTAACTGATCCTAAAAAAATCGACCATCCTACAGTTAAAAAAGAGCTAAAAAGACAATCGGAGATTTTAGAGTCCACTCTTAAAAATTTTGGGATAGAAGCTAAAGTGGGAGATATTAATTGCGGACCAACAATAACCTCTTTTGAAGTTCATCCATCCACTGGGGTAAAGGTCCAAAAAATAAAAACTTTAGAAAACGATATCGCTTTAAATTTAGAAGCAAAATCTATCAGGATTATTGCTCCCATTCCAGGCAAAGCGGCCGTTGGAGTGGAAATACCCTCTATTTATCCTCAAGAAGTCTCTTTAAAAGAAATGATCTCTTATTATAATGGCTCGAGTCATAAACTAAATATCCCCATTCTGCTTGGAAAAACAGTCACCGGAGAATATTTGATCACCGACCTTACCAAAATGCCCCATCTGCTGATTGCAGGGGCAACCGGATCAGGAAAATCGGTCTGCATCAATACTATCGTCATGTCGATTTTAATGAACTGCGATCCTGAAGAAGTAAAACTTATGCTGGTCGATCCTAAAAAAGTTGAGCTTACCCAATATTCCAACCTTCCCCATATGATAGCTCCAGTGATAACCGAGCCCCATGGCGCTTATTCTGCATTGCATTTTTTGGTAAAAGAGATGCAAAATCGCTATGACATTTTAAAACTGCTTTCTTTAAGAAATATTACCTCTTTCAACTCTAGAAAAATCAATAAAGAGTTTGAAGGGAAGTTAAATATTACCATACCTGAAAAAATGCCTATTATCGTCGGTATCATCGATGAGTTTGCCGATTTAATGATGGCCTCTAGCTCAGATCTGGAGACCCCTATTGCCAGGATCGCCCAAATGGCAAGAGCGGTCGGTATTCATTTAATATTAGCCACTCAAAGGCCCTCTAGAGAAGTTATCACCGGCATAATCAAAGCCAACTTCCCCTGCCGCATTGCTTTTAAGGTAGCCAGCAGGATCAACTCCCAGATCATTTTGGATGAAATCGGCGCAGAAAGTCTTTTAGGCAATGGAGATCTTTTATTTGCCCCTCCGGGATCATCTCAACTTTTAAGAGCTCAAGGGGCCTATATTAGAGATGAAGATATTAACAAGGTTATTGCTAATATTTGTGATAAGAACCCCACAAATTATTTAATCAATTCTTTTGATAACATGCCAAAAATGGATGAAACTTCTTCTACTAATACTAATGCCAAAGACCAGCTATATGACCAAGCTTTGCAAATTGTTGTTTCTACAAGAAACGCCTCCACCACTTTTTTACAAAGAAAACTAAAAATCGGCTACGCCAGGGCCGCCTCTTTAATGGACGAACTGGAATTAAATGGGGTCATTGGACCTCAAGAAGGAAGTAAAGCTAGAAAAATTTTATCTTTTGATGAGCCGTTATGAGCTTAAATCTTTTTGATGCTATCATTTATATAAACCTCAAACATCGAAAAGATAGAAAAAAAGAAATTCTTCAGGAATTAACCAAATTAAAAGTTAAGAAAGAAAAAATCCATAGAATTGAAGGGTCATACAACGCTTTAAATGGGCATGCCGGCTGCGCTTTAAGTCATATCCAAGCTATTGAATTCGCTGAAAAAAACAAATTTAAAAATGTGCTCATTTTAGAAGATGACTGCCAATTCATCGGGAGTAAAAAAGAGGTAGATGCATATGTCGAGTCTTTTTTAAAACTCATGAAAAACGACTGGGATGTCTTTTTTTTAGGCACGCTCGTTATTGTTAAAGAAAAAACAAAGTACCCCTCCGTTAAAAGAATTGTTGCTTCTCTTCACTCCCACGCCTATGTAATTAATGAACATTATTATAAAACTTTAAAAGACCTCTATATTGAGGCCTATGAGATCTTAAAAAATATTGTTTTTCATACTATGGTTGAAAATAACTCTTTGGACCGCAAATGGCACTTTTTACAATATAGAGACAGATGGTTCATGAAAAACAAACCTATTGCCATACAGCGAAACTCATTTAGCGACATCAGCACCAAAGTGAAAATAAGAAAGTATCCTGCTTTAAACAAAATAGGAAAATATATAGATGAGTTTAAATCTGTTTGATAAAGTCGCCTATATTAATCTTAAGCATCGCAAAGATAGAAAAAGACAAATCTTATCAGAGCTAGACAAGCTAAAAGTAGAAAAAGATAAAATAGTTAGGATCGATGCCGAATATGTTCCCTTAAATGGCCATCTCGGCTGCGCTTTAAGCCATATAAAAGCGCTTGAGCTTGCTGAAAAAAGTAAATTTAAAAACCTTCTTATTTTAGAAGATGACGCCGAGTTTATCGTAGACAAAAAAAAGGCCGATGATTACGTTGAATCATTTTTTAACACCGTAAAAAATGAATGGGATGTCTTTTTTTTAGGAGGGACTTTAAGAGTAATAAATAAAACCGACTATCCGAACATTAATCGAGTGATTATATCTGTAGACGCCCACGCTTATGCCATCAACAATCACTATTTTAGTACTTTAAAAAATCTATATCTGGAGGCCTTAGAAAGCCTAAAGCCCATTTTATGTCATACATATGTACAACATGAGGCTATCGACCAAAAATGGCACAGTTTGCAAGCCAAAGACCGCTGGTATATGAAAGATGAGCTTATTGCCATTCAAAGAAATTCTTTTAGCGATATTGAACAAGCGCTATGAGTGACGCCTCTTTCTTCTGATTATATCAAACCTTTTTAAAATAAGACTTTGTCCGATACTTTTTCTTGATAAGCAATCGAAAATCTAGCCGATGATTTTTTTTCCTTGAGCAATTTTTCAATGAGGCTTTTTAAAAGCTCTTTAGAGTTACATTCTTGCGACAAATGGGCCAAAAAAATATGTTTTAAATTAGGATGGATGAGGTCCTGTATGAGGTTTAGACACTGCTCGTTGGAAATATGCCCCTGTCTTGATAACACCCTTTGCTTGTAAACCATAGGCCGATTGCAAGAGTGGACCATCGACACTTCGTGGTTTGCCTCAATATATAAGTAATCCACACCTTCCAAACATTTTTTTACTAGACTACTGACAAAACCAAGATCGGTGCAAAAGCCAAGTTTTAGTCCATCCACTTTTATAACAAATCCCACCGGGTCCAAAGTATCGTGGGGAACAGAAAAAGGAAATACCGTTAAATCTTTAAATTCAAAAGATTCTCCGGTTGTAAAAATCTTAAACCTCAGCATTTTATTGGCATGTTCATGAGAAACTAAAACCGCATCAATTTCACTTATATCTACTCCTATTTCCAAGAGCCTGGTTTTTAATTGAAAATAAGAGATTCCTCCATCGATTAGAATTTTGGTATTTTTAAAACCCAAATAAATGGCGTTTCCTCTAGAGCCTGAAGCTAATGGACAAATTCCGATCATACTTTTTAAAAACTCAAAATAGAGGTTAAAAAGAAAAATTTAGCAAATATAGGAAAAAATGAATATAAAATTTGATCTCTTGACAAAATAATTATCGATTAACACAATGAGGCCGAAAGAGCACAAGAGAAAATATATGTTAGGGGAAGAAATTTTAGTTGATATTGATGAAACTCTATCGCAACTAATTAAAAATGCCGAAGCTCTTAATAAGAGCTCTTTAAACCAAGAAGAAAAAGAGGCTTTTGCAAAAACACAAGAAAGCCTTCTTGCCCATTTAATGCATATGGATGAAATGCTAGCTAAAAAAAGAAAAAGCATCAAAGCCATGCATAAAGGATCCGCAAGTTTAAGAATACAGGAAAAGCTTTTAAAGTTTGATAAGCTTCACAAAACTAGGCTTAGAAAAAAAATTAAAGTTAATAACTGACTAACTTTCTGATAGCTTTTTCAATCTCTTCTTTTTGCGGCAAAGTTGCATCTTCTAAGTTTTTAGCATAAGGGACCATGCAATCCTTAGCCCCTATTCTAACAACCGGAGCGTCTAAATAAGAAAAAGCCTCCTCCATTACTTGAGAAGCAAGCTCCGCCCCAAAACCGCAAGTTTTCGGCGCTTCATGGACAATTAAAAGTTTGCCGGTTTTTTTTACTGATTCTAAAATGCTATTTTTATCCAAAGGAACTAAGGTTCTAAGGTCTAAGACCTCGATAAAAATATTTTCCTTTTTAAGCTTTTCGGCAATCTCAAAAACAAAAACGGCCATCAGCCCCCAGCAAACAATGGTAGCATCTTTTCCTTCTGCAATTATCTTAGCTTTGCCAAATTCTTCCAATTCATCAGAAGAAGGCTCTTCGCGGGCTGCAAAAAATCGTTGGCGATAAAGAGCTTTATGTTCTAAAAAAATCACCGGACTCGGATCTCTAATCGCTGTTTTTAAAAGTCTTTTAGCATCTTGCGCATTTGAAGGAATAACAACTTTAATGCCGGGAATAGAGCAAAAATGAGCCTCTATGCTTTGAGAGTGATAAGGCCCCCCTTGAATATATCCCCCATAGGTCATTCTGACCACTACAGGACAATTCCACTCGCCGTTTGAACGATAAAAAATACTGGGAAGTTCATTGGCAAGCTGGTTCATTGCTGGCCACATATAGTCGGCAAATTGAATTTCAGCAATAGGCTTATGAAAACCGTCAGTTGAAAGGCCGATAGCAACCCCAATAATGCAAGATTCTGCTAATGGAGTATTAAAACACCTTTGGCTTCCATATTTTTGGGTAAGGTTTTTGGTAATCCCAAAAACGCCTCCCTTGCCTTTAGCTACATCTTCTCCAAATACTAAAACGCCAGGATCTCTTTGCATCTCTTCATCAATTGCGTGATTGATAGCGTCCATCATTACAATAGATTCACCAAGCTTAGGTTCAGACTTAATAACATCAAACTCTTTAAAAATCTTTGTCGGATAGTTTTCAGTTGATGGGAATGGAATTTGCTCTGCCTCAATCGAAGCTTCTTCAACCTCTTTTTGAGCCTCTTGCTTCACATTTGCAATTTCGATCGAAGTTAAAATTTTTTCAGATAATAGCCAAGCTTCAAATTTAGGCAAAGGGTCCCGTTTTTTTTCTGATTCAATAATTGTCGCATCTTTATATTTGGAAGGATCGTCGCTATTGCTATGAGCGCCCAACCTTGGCACTTTAGCCACAATAAGAGACGGACCATTATTAGATCTTGCTTTTTCTACCGCTTTTTGAGCAGCCGTTGAGGTTTCTAAATAATCGGTGCCGTCAATTTCCAAAATTAAAAGATTTTCAAATCCTTGGCAAACTTTGGCAATACTTTTTCCAGCCGTTTGCTCATCTAAGGTCGTCGATATCGCATAGGCATTATCTTGTATGACAAAAATTATAGGCAGATTTTTAATGCATGAAAAATTAAGGGCCTCATGAAAATCTCCTTGGGATGTCGAGCCATCTCCTCCAGAGACATAAACCACTTCGTTTTTTTCTTTTACTCCTAAAGCAAGGCCTGTTGCTTGCAAAAATTGCGAGCCAACACAGCTGGATTGGCAAGGGATCTTAAGTTCTTTATGGCTAAAATGATCGGGCATCATCCTGCCGCCACCATGATGATGAACATCTCTTGCTAAAAAGGAGCCAAAAATATCGATTAAAGGGGCTTCAAGCCCAATTACAAACGCTCTATCTCGATAGTAAGGATAGGCCCAATCTTTTTTAGGTATTAATGAAAGAGCGCAAAGAGTCCCTATCAGATCATGGCCGGCGTTGGAAAGATAAAAAGTTCCGCCCTTGTTTTGTTTGACCATCTTGCTCATTTTTTCATCAGAAAATCTGGACAAATACAAAACCTTTAAAACTTTCAAACATCTATTTTTATCTTTAAAAGAGAGGCTCATAACTATTTAGTTTTTTTCTTAATTTTTGTAACCTTTTTAATAGAGAATTTTTTACGTTTAGTACCATATTCTTCATGAAGTTCTTCTTTGCGGGATGGGAGCACCTCAAAAATGGCCTCCTCAACCTTGGCCCCTTGTTTTGGGGCAATTTCAATGTGTTTAGTCTCTCTTAGTTTAGGCTTAATAAATGGAGTAAAAGGTTTTTTGGTTTCAAGACCTAAGTTTGTTTCAGATGCAGCAAGCCGTTTAGAAAGAACTTGCAAAGAGTCTAATTTGCGAGATAGAGCTTCGAGTTTTTCATCCACTTTTATCCTCGAGCTTCCTCTTAATGTGGCAAGCAGCTGCTCTTCCGATTCAAACCTTGCAGAGAAGGTTACCGACGCGGCTGATGCAATATCCGGTATATATAAAAATGGCCTTAAAACTTTGGGAACCGTGGTATAGATATCAATTGAAAATTGAGGTTCAATTTCAACTTTGGCAATTTGCTTAGGAGGTCTTCCCCTTTTTGGCCTTGGGTTCAAAGCTTCGTTTGAATAATAAGTTTTAGCTTTTGATGAGACTACTTCTCTTGCAGCAGCAATATCTTTATGAACTTTGTCATCAAAAATGGTTTGTTTTAGCTTTTCAACAATCGCTTTAGAGATCTCAAGGTCTTCTTCAAAACAAAATCTGATATTTTGAGATCTTAACCATTCAATAATTCGTATTCTAAATCTTTCTTGATAGTATTGCTGCCATTTTTCAAGCTCCACCAAATTATCATAGATAAATTCCAAAAAATTTTCCCGGGCCTCTTTTGCCCCGATAATATCAATCAGCTTTTCTTTGGTATCGATATCATACACTTTTTCATGAACAAACCCTTCCATGAACTTTTTAATCTCAAAAAGGCTCATTTTAGGAATTAGAAAAAACCTATCTAGATTTTTACTGATTTCCAATTCCAGTTCTTTTAGCTCTTCTTCTCCTCTATCCAAATCGGCAAAGATCAAAAATCCTTCCAGTTTATCAAGAAAAAAATCCCTTTCATCGTCAGATTTAGCAAAAGCATCCATAAGTCGATGATACCTAAGAATTAAGGGACACTTAGCAGTAAGCTTGGACATAAAACTCCACCTTTTGAAAATATCATCTTATATATTAACAAACTAAAAGAGCTTTAGCAAGAGGCAAAATCTCATATTCTTTTTTTTAGTTTTTATCGCAATAAATGTATATAATCTCGATTCCAAAATTTTTTTTAAGAGAATTAAATAGCAAAAAAATTCAAGGCTCTTGTAAAAGATTTCTGCCTAATGGAAGTACAATTTAAAACAATCTATAGAGCAGTTTTTTTAACCAAACTGAACCATTTGAAGCTCTTGAATAATAAAACGAGTGTATTCATCTAAGTTATAAAGATATGTTTCATCCAATACAATATTTCTTTGGATGTTATCTCTTTCATTTTTTAATTTTTTAAGTTCTAAATTTTTTTCAATAATTTCACTTTGTAAGATGAAAATTTCAGAAAAATATTCAGACGAAGGTAATTCTTGAAGATCCTGTTTTTGCTTGTTAAGCACCGCGATCTCTTTTTCTTTTTCTTCTATCGTTTTCAATATTGGAGAAATCTTTTTTTTCTCTTTCGTTAAATCTTCATAATACGGAAATTTTTTTATATTTAATTCATCGATGATTCTTCTGGCTTCCTTAACACGTTTGCTTCTTTCTTTTTGCAGCGAATCCAAATCAAGGGATTTTTCAGAGGTTAATTCTTCTTTATTCATATATGCAAATAACTTCCTAGCCAATATTTCAATCGATATCCTTTTTAAGCTCCATGAATTTAAAGGATCTCTAAAGAGAGGCAATTTGGCGAGCTTAGCTTTTAAATCTTGAATTAATGGATCCGATTCCTCAATTTTTTTACTTCCATATTCATAAAAGATTTTCTTAAAAATCCGAAGTATTAAATCTTCAGGATTATTAATGATATATCCCGCAAATATGGGATTTAACAAAAAAAATGGGTGTGCAGCTGTTATTCTATGAAAAAACGCGGAGGCAGCCATAATCTGTCCCTTTTAACTAAATAATTGAGATAGATTATGGCATAATATTTTTTTTTATCAAGCGCTTAGAGTTATGCTCTTGCTTTACCTTTTCCAACATCATCTTCGGAAGCCTCTGATAAAACCTTCAAAGCGCCAAGCTCTTCTGCAGCTAATGCTCGATCTGTGTCAATGTCAGCTATAGCTCGATCTCCAATATCATGTTCATCTTCCTCTTTAATGCTTTGCGAAGGCTCAGAAGAAGGATGGGCGGTTGCTGCAGAACTGGCCGCCTCCGTTTGATCTTCAGCTTCTTCTTGCGGCTCGTCCACCTCCCTAACACATTCCATACTAAGGGTTTTGATTGGCCTAAAAGAAGTTTGACGTGGCGCTGCTTTAGAATCTAAACCTGAAGAACTTTGCGATTTTTTTAAAAAAGCAGCCTCTCTTGCTGCTCTAATATCTAAAGCAGTAGAGCTGTGGGATTTTCTCAAAAATGTTGGTAGGGGCTCTACTTCTTTAGAATCTTCCAATTCAGAAAGCCTCTTGTTCAAATTTTCTAATGCTTCTTCTAAAAAAACGATAGCTGCAATACATTTTTCTATTTGATCTGCATAATGATTTGATAAAGCTTGATAAAGTTTAGATAGTTCTTTATTTTTGGTTTCCAATAACGGAATGATCACTTGAATCTTGCGAGATGCGTTAGCCGATTCTTCTTTAACTTTTTTTAGACAAGCCTCAATCTGAATTTTTCTTAATTCTATATCCGGTTTTGTAAGTATCCTTCCTGAATTACCTAATTTTATTACTTTATTTACTTGATCCTCATCCAGTTTTTGTAAAAGTGTAGATTCTATAGGATCCAATTGCACATCATCAAAAGCTACAGTATTAATTTTTAAAACTAAAGACTCCATTTCAATTTCGTTTTCAGATATACATTTATTTAATTTGTTGATTAGAATTTGTAAATTATTTACTTCGGTTTCTAAATTCGCAAGGGTTCGTGAAAGTTGATTAAACTCATCCGTTAATGTTTGAGCTCTCTCTTTTTGAGTTTTTTCATCCTTTCCTTTTAGTTCATCTAAATTCTGCTGTATTAATTTCATTTTACCTTGGATCTCTTGTCTTCTTCCTAAATTTTCTTCAATCTTGGATTTTAATTTTTTAACTCGGATTGTATTTTCATCTATGCTCAACATTAAATCCGCGATCTTCATTCGCAAGACTTGAATTTTTTGTAATTTTGCCTCTAGCAATATTTGTTTATTTTTATTTAATCGCTTGACTATTGATTCTATTACCTCTTTTTTAGTAGTAGGATTTTCTATATTAATATCATTTAGAGCTAAAGACTCTGAAGAGCTCGGATCAAGATCTATTTTAGTAATCTCAAGATCAATTGCAGTCTGATATATACTCCAATTTTTAAGAGCTTCAATATTAAGAAAAGGCCAAAGCTTCATCCATTGAGCTATCAAACTTTCCAAAGAGCTCTGAACCTCTTTAGCCGGAATTTTACCTGACTTTTTTAAATCATAAATTTTATTAAGTGTTTCCAAAAGATTAACTTGCACCTCTTCAAACTCTTTAGTTAATCCAAAGGCTTGTGCACTATAATCAAATTGAACCGGAGAGCCCCGAAACCCCGGCGTTCCTTCTGTTAATCCGGATGGACTTAAACGAATTACATCTACACCACCACCTGCTGCTGCCATAAATAACCTCTATTTTTTTAATTTTTTAATGATTTTTTAATTAAATTGCTTTTTTTAAAAATTTGTAATAGAATATACTAATTATCGATTTTTAATCAATCACGAATTTTTAATTACAATAAAATTCAAAGCTAACAAAAAAATATTGAAAACAATTGATCTTAAAATAGATAATTTTCCTTTAATACATAGGACATGGTGAAGATATGTTAGACCTAAAACTCATAAGACAAGACCCCAAGGTAATAGAAAAAAAACTTCAAACTAAAATTCCGGAAATCGATCTTTCATCCATCATCTCTTTAGATTCTAAAATAAGAGAGCTACAAACTCTGTCTGAACAGCTAAAATCAAAGCTAAATAGCATATCCAAAGAAATCGGATTAAAAAAACAAAAAAAAGAAGACGCAAGTTCTTTAATGGAAAATGTCGAAGGGCTAAAAACTGAAATATTAAAGCTTGAAAATGAATTAAATCCCATGGAAGAAGAAAGGACCAAACTAATCTCTTTTCTTCCTAATATCCCGATGGACGATATCTTGGTTTCTTTAAATCCAAAAGATAACGTTTGCGTAAAACAAATTGGAGAAAAAAGAACCTTTTCTTTTCCTTTTAAAAACCACGTTGAGCTCAATGAAAAACTAAAACTCTTTGATTTTGAAAGAGCGGTAAAATTAACCGGTAATCGTTGGACATTATATACTAATATGGGAGCAAGACTAGAATGGGCCCTTTTAAACTACATGCTTGAGATCCATATTAAAAATGGGTTTGTGCAAATTATCCCCCCTCTTTTAGTCAATAAGACCATTATGTTCGGATCGGGCCAGCTTCCCAAATTTAAAGATCAGCTTTTTCACCTAAAAGATGAAGATTATGATTTATATTTAATACCAACATCAGAAGTTGCTATAAACGGCATGCACTACGATGAAATTTTAGAAGAAGAAAACCTCCCTTTAAAATACGTCTCCTATACCCCCTGCTTTAGAAGAGAGGCGGGAGCTGCCGGAAAACAAGAAAGAGGGCTGATCAGAACCCATCAATTTAATAAAGTTGAGCTCTTTTGTTTTACCAAGCCCGAGGAAAGTCCTCAAATATTTGAACAGATGGTATCTTCAGCAGAAGAGGTGCTGCAAGGGCTTGAGCTTCATTATCGCAACATGCTTTTAGTTACCGGAGATATGTCTTATGCTTCGGCTAAAACTATTGATATTGAAGTATGGCTTCCCGGACAAGATAGATACTACGAGGTATCATCCGTTTCTAATTGCACCGATTTTCAGGCGAGAAGATCTTCAATCCGATATCGTAAAAAACAAGAGAAAACTAATTTTGTCCACACTTTAAATGGATCAGGGGTTGCAACTTCAAGGCTGATGGTTGCAATACTTGAAAATAACCAGCTAGAAGATGGCTCAGTTATAATTCCAAAAGTTTTAAGAAAATATCTGAATAATCAAGAAGTTTTAAAACCGGTTTAGAAAACTTTCCATTTTGCAAGACGATCAAGTTCGCTTTGATTATTAGTATCGGAATAAATCTCTATCATACTAGTAATATATTCATTCAGATCGTCCTTGTTGGATATATTTTTTATCACTCTTTTAGCATCTTGCTCTTTGTTTTGTAAGAAAAATTGATAAAATAGATCGAACAATAACATATCTCGATATTCAACATCGGAAAAATGCATAATAATTTTCTCAGCTGAAGCAAAATCATCCATATGTAAATAAATGTTGATTACGGAATTTAAAGCATAATCATCCAAGTCCCAAATCAATTTCTTGGATTTTTTAAAATCTTTTAGATCAATGCTCAGAATCACATTGGCAATTTCAATCTTGTCTGGATCCGTTAATTGATTTTTTATTTCACTTGCAGTTTTGAAATCATTTTTCCCGCAGTACCAGCAAATCATCTCAAATAATAAGGCCTCTTTAAAATCCAAATCTTTTATAAAATCATTTACTTGTGAACCATTATCCGTGTTTAAAAAACCAAACATTATGCATTTAGCTGCTAAAAACTCATAAAGACACCCATCTTCGGTGGAAGGGTTCATTACAGAAAAAACCTCTACTGCCTCATCTAGCATCCCTTTACAGCAGTAAGTATGAACTAATCCAAAATTAGATACTTGCTTTTCTTCATCGTCCGATACTAAAAGAACATAATTTTTAATACTTTGCAATTCTTGATCGGAAATATTTTTATCATATGCATCAAAAAAATTCTCATAAGAATATGAGAGAACAGGAAAAAATAAAATTAACAAGATACTTAACACTGCTTTTTTTAACATATTTTTTAACTCCTTAAAGAAAGAGTTAAATGATATAAAATATTTGTTAAATAAAGCAATTGGAATCTAGAGCCGTTTTTGGATATCTTCAATATCTTGGTTTAACAGATCAAAATTTTGAGCCGTACTTTGGTGAATTATATGCTCAAAGTCTTTTAAAAGTTGTTCTTTTTGCTTTTGCAAATCTTCGCTTAAACAAAGAGGCGCGGTCTCATTCATAATCTGAATGGCTTTTTGCATAACACTGCTAAGTTTTGCTTTTTTATGTTCCTCAGTTGCTTTTTGAAACTCTTTTAAAGAGTCTTTAAACAAATTCATGGAACGAATAAAACCATGTTTGTAAATCTCAAGATCTTTTGGGGACACTTGTTCGCTAGTAATCTCTTTAGAATCGGCCCCATCAGATGAAAAAGCTATTAATGGCAAACTTGCAAAAAGGGATAAAAAAACTCTCTTTAACATAATATTACTCCTGTAAAGAAAGTAATTATGTTATGATGAAACGACAAATAAAACAAGTTAAAGCTTTTTTTGGATCTTTTCGATGTCGTTATTTAGCTGGGCAACATTTTGCGGATTGTCCTTACTTATTAACTGCTGATAGTCTTTCTCTAGCTTAGCTTTTTGTTCTTGCAGACTTTTGTTTAAACAAAGAGGGGCAGTCTCATTCATAATTTGCATTGCCTTTTGCATAACGTCATTGAATTTGGCTTTTTTATGCACCTCGGTTGCTTTTTCAAACTCCTCTAAGCTTTCTTTAAACAAATCGACCGAACGAGCGAATTCTTGTTTGTAAATAGCTTTGTCTTTCGGCGATATTGGACCCGAGCCGGGCCCTTGAAGATCTGTCATTATAAACTCCTGCTTGTAAGGCTCTCTATAATCTTCATATAAATTTTGAGGAATTTTTTTTCTATCTTTTTTTTATTTTTTTCAAATTTCAGAATCGGTTATAGTGTTCTTCTAAAAAGTAAGAGATGATATTTATGCTTAAAAAATTGTCCACGTTATTTGTTTTATTAGGAGTATTGAACTACAGCGATGTTCTCGCTGAAGAACTCCCTCCACAAAAATAAACATGGCCACTCGCACAATATTCCAGATTTCACTCAATTTAACCCGGTATTTATTTTTCAGGCAGGGATTGTAAAAAGGCTCGATGGTCTTATTATTGTTCAAGGGTTTTATAATCACCAAAATGGCCAACATGATACCAACATTGGAGACACCACTTTAAAGTTTGATATTGGCATATTGGAAGAAAAACCCTATCATCCAGCCATCTCCTTGGGCATAAAAGAAATTTTTCCTACCGGAAAATATGAAAATCTCAGTTCCCATAAAGGTGGAGTGGATGCAACAGGCGCCGGTTCATATCAAACCGGAGTTAACCTGAATATTTCAAAAGTCGTTTGGTGGATTTCTACCCATCCTATGGATTTTCGTTTATCATTAAATTATGTGTTTCCAGCTCCGGTTTCGGTAAGTGGCTTCAATAATTATGGAGGGGGATTTGGCACCAACGGGAAAATTCATCCCGGTCAAAACTTTACGATCGACTTTGGTTATGAATTTAGTTTCAACCCACATTGGGTTATAGCCCTAGATACCGCTTATACCTACGCATTTAAAACAACCTTTAGCGGTACCTCCGCCGGAGTCCTCGATAGTCTCGGCACCCCTGCAACTAATGGCTCCCCTTTTAATGACCAGCTTAGCTTAGCTCCGGCCATTGAATACAACTTCAATCCAAATTTGGGTGTTATTGGAGGTGTATGGTTCTCCGTATGGGGACGAAATTCTTTGAATTTTGTATCGGGCGTTCTTTCTGTAACTTATACTTTTTAATTGTTTAAATTTTCTAAATCAAGGCTCTTTTTTAAGAGCCTTTTTTTAAATTTAAAAAAAATTTTATATATATTTTTAGTAAAAAAATTAAAAAAATTTTCACAGCTAAATCCTTGTTTTTTAAACACTTATATATATAAATTCGCAATCTATCCGCCTTTGTGCTAAAAAAACTTGATTTATCCCCCAAACTTGTGCTAATATTATAGGTATATTAAAAGTAAAAGGTGAACTTTGAAAACCCTGCCCCTTAAAAGGAAAAGATTGACCAAACAGGACAAAGAAACTGCCATTTTGTTTGGACTGATCGAACTTTATATCAAAATGGGCGAACCTATCGGCTCCAACTCTTTAAGAGAAAAAGGATTCGAATACATGAGCTCCGCCACCATCAGGAACTACTTTGCCAAGTTAGAAGAAAATGGGCTCTTGGCCCAGCAACATGCCTCGGGTGGCAGAATCCCTACCCCAAAAGCTTTTGAACTTTATGCAAGGCATCATTTAAACGATCCTCTTTTTTTTTTTTTTTATGAAGATTTATTAAAGAACGGGCTAAAAATCCAAGGGAGCGAAATTGCCGGTTATTTATCTCA
>JACRNF010000012.1 GCA_016219355.1 Chlamydiota bacterium
CCTTTAGCGGATATGGTGACATTTCGCACCTCGCCTAATACCTTACGGCTATTTCGGTAACGTATCCAGCCGAGTTTCGGAAGAAAAACACGATTATTGGCCTGGTCGAGTTTAATTTGCAAGTGGTCGGGAAAACGAAAACTATTGCCACTACCTTTTCGTTTGAAACATGGAAAGGCGGCTCTTTTCGCAAAGAAGTTTTGGAATGCTTTATCCAAGTCTTTCAGAGCTTGTTGCAAAGGATGGCAAGGAGATTCTTTGAGCCAAGGGGTTTCAATGCTGTTACGCCACTCCGTGAATAGCTTAGCCATTTCCACATAGCTAATAAACTTATTTCCTGCATCGTAATTCTCTATTTGAATATTGAGCGCCTTGTTGTATACAAAACGACATGTCCCACTAAAGCAAAGCAAGTCACGTACCTGTTCGCCATTGGGCTGCAACTCAAATTTGAAAGCTTGTAATCTTTTCATGCATAAACTTTAATTTAATTCATGAAAAAAAAACAATAACATTTTAAGCAGACTGTGTATTTCTAATTCATGCTCTTCAGGTCTTTGTTGCAAAATACTGTCATGGAGTGTTTAAAAAAAAACACTAAAAGACCGCCTCCTTATCTTTGTCGGTGTCCGCAAACTTTGAGGCAGGCATTGTGGTCACCCAACTACTTTGTGGGTAATTACAATGGTGGTTCAATTGCTACTATTTGCCATTACATTCCTAAACCTAAGGGCGGCTACGCCGCCAGCGCTCTTGACCCTGCCCTGAAGGACGTGGTTTGCCGCGCATCAGATCAAAAAAAAGTTCTTGAATATAGAGAATCACTTTTGTTTGAGTAATCACAATATCTTTTACTAGACAGGGAAAATCTTTGATTGCTCCATAAATGTGCATCTGCAATCGGATATATGTTCCTTGAGTTAAATTTACCAAAAGTCCTCCGAAAATTTAGAGATGTTCTCACATTTGCGACTTAAGCCATTTGAGATAGTCTTTAGAAACTGCAAAAACTTCAAGAGCCATTATGCAAGGATTGTCATAGGAATGAACTCTTTTAACAAATGCTTCAAGCTTTTTATATTTAGCTTTTAAAGTTTTAGCCAAAAGTAAGGATTCAGAATCCACGTTTAACTTATCTTTAGGCCAATAATATAAAGAGGTCATTTTAGGCAAAATATTGATGCAGGCGCAAAGCTTTTCTTCTAATAAAAGCTTTCCGATTTTTTGGGCCTCAGAGACATTTTTACAAGTGATATATACTAAAATCATAGCTTAATTTAAATAAAATCTTTCTAACCTTTCATTAAAAAAACATAGTACTTCATAAGGAATTGTATTGCAAATTGCGGCCACTTCTTCTAGCTTGATCTCTTCATTTCCTTGCTTGCCAATGAGAACCACCTCGTCTCCGACATAAACACTATCTTCGCCAATATCAACCATGAATTGATCCATGCAAATGTTGCCAACTATCGGATATTTTTTTTCCCTAATCAAAACTTTCCCTTTATTAGACAAAAGACGGTTATAACCATCTCCATATCCAATAGAAACGGTAACGATCCTTGTAGATTTTTTGGAAGTAAATACATGGCCGTAGCTTACTCCTTCGTTCTTTTCAATAACTTTAAAATAAGAAACCTTGCTTTTTAAAGAAAAGCAGGGAGTAATCTCTAATTTTTTTATAGAAGTAGTCGGAAAATAGCCGAAGGCCAAAAGACCACATCTTATCATATCAAGCCATGATTCTGGATAAAAACAGACCCCACCGGAATTGGCTAAATGAGCAATAGTATTTTTTTGTAATTTTAATTTTTTTAAAAGTTCTTTAAATTCTAAAATCTGTTTTTTAGCAAATGAATCGTTGGGATTATCGGCTGTTGCAAAATGAGAATATATCCCTTTTAAATTAAAACAACTTTTAGATTTGATAAATTTAACGAGCTCTATTGCCGTATGAGGCCTTACCCCGGTCCTTCTCATGCCGGTATCTACCTCGACATGGATTTTGCATTTTTTTTTAAGTTTTTTACAAAAGCTAAAAACAAGCTCTGCCTTGTATAAAGAACTTATTGAAAATTCCAAATCATAATCAATCAAATCTTGAATCTGCTCTTCATGAATCGCCCCAAGGACCAAAATGGGAGTCATTATGTTTCCTTTTCTCAATAATATGGCTTCATGAAGTGAAGCAACGGCCAAATAATCAACTTTCATATCTTCAGCAGCTTTTGCAACCTGCAAAAGTCCATGCCCATAAGCATTGGCCTTTATCGGCAAACAAAACAAAGCCGGACGGGTAAAGTTTTGAATACTTTTGATGTTTTTCTTAAATTGCTTAAGATCAATTTCTATCCAGCTTGGATAAATCGAATTTTTCATTTTTCTTTGGTTTCCAAATAATAAAAAAAGCCAAAGGCAAAAACAGCCAAAATACCAATAAAGATCCAAGGAGATAATTGTATGACTTCCGGTAAAGTTCCTTCAGAATGAATCAAAATAATATGTTTGTTAATCCAGGGATAAGCAAAGGAATATAAAAATATACCTGAAATAATCCCTAGAAGGCCAAAAATCATATCGCGGGCCCCATCAGCTAGTGCTGCTATGCCGGTTGTTGGACAATATCCTAAAAGGGCCATTCCTATGCCAAAAATTATTCCACCTAAGGCCGTAGCCGCCATAGAATAATCGCTAACATCTAGTTTCTCAAGCCATCCAATTTGCAAAGATATATATATACCAATGCTTCCGACAACAATCGCAGTAAAAATTACCTTCATTACCGTAAAGTCTTTAAAAAGGAGCTGGCCGACAATAACATTAAATCGTGTCAAATAAGCTTTTCTTGCTAAAAAGCCAAAAACTATTCCAGATAAAAAGCCAAAAAAAAGTTCCGTGAAAGAAGCAAATCCCATATTTTTCTCCTTAATGTTTACGATAAACCATAAAGGCCGTTGCAATCGCAGTGCCAAAACCGCAAATAATAAAAATCCATCCGGAAATGGATAGTTGTAACCCTCCTGAAATACCATGCCCCGACATACATCCACCGGCAAGCCTTGCGCCAAACATCAAAAAGATGCCACCAATGTAGGCTCCGATAAATCTTTTTACCTTCGATGGCCCAAAGTTCTTTTTCCAAAGCTCTGGAACATATTCCACCCTCTTTTTCTTAGATAAATAAACGGCTATCAAAGAACCAAAAAAAACACCTAATATAAAGGTAACCTGCCAACCAAATGTTTGCATGTAATATTTAGAAAAGTACTCTGAACTTTTTACATGCTCTACAGATGCCAAGCTTCCTAAAAAAGCGGTTATCTTGGTAAATCCCCCGGCCGTTCCCAAGGAATGATTAAAAATCACAAAGGCCACCCATGATAAAGCTCCGATCAGAGCTCCTGCTACATAAGGTGACCATCGATCTTTTCTTAAAAAATTAATCATACAACCTCTTAAGCTAAGATCTTAATAATCAAAAAAAATTATCTTAAATGCAACAATTTTTCTTTAGCCTGTAAATCCTAAATAAGCCAATACCGCGCCAATTATAATTACTATAACTCCCATGGTCATAATAAAATATTTTTGCTCGGCCTTTTTAGCCATTACTTTCATAACATGCTTATAGAAAAATAGCCTTGCAATCCCTTTTAACAATAAAAGCCAGCCAATAATAGTAATTAATACCGACCAATGCATTGTCCAAACATTATGACCTAAAACAATCGATAAACCCACTGCTAAAGGCATAAAACTAATTAAAGTCATAATAGCGTCCGAGCCACTGATTTCTTTAATTGCTTTTTGATAATGATGGGTCTTAAATAACATTGAAAACCCAATTATGAAAAGATACAGCCCTAATAGTTTGGCCAAATAAATAGTTAAGGTATCCATACATTTCTCCTAAATGTTTACCTAATTTGGGGTATATAATAAGTTGATTTGCTTTGCAACAAAAAGTGCTAAAGGACCCTTTCAATTTCTCCTTGAGCTATATTAGCCATTTTATAAATCAATATACCCCACCAATCTGAAAAATTGGTTGGGTATATTTAAATCGTTAACTTTAAAATATTTAAATAAAAAAATATTTTTTTCTTTCATAAATAAAAGCTTGATTTTAGGATTAAAGCTATCTATTTTAATAAAAGGAGTGTCATGTCGTCTAAGTTAGTCATAAAAAAAACCAAGATAAAAGATAAGAGTAAAAACGGCTCTTGTTCTTTAGGACCATTATCAGATCTTGAAAAGCATTTACCTTCCGAATGGTGGAAAAGCTTATTTAATTCTATATATCTTAAAACCGATGGGGATGTGATCGAGAATGATGAAAACACCAAAAATGAGGTCGATTTAATTATAAAAACCACCAAAATAGAGCCATCCGATCGTATTTTAGATCTTTGCTGCGGCCAAGGTAGACATTGTATTGAACTTTCAAGACGGGGCTTTTTTAAAGTGTTTGGAATAGACAAATCTAGATATCTTATCCGTTTAGCAAAAAAAAGAGCTTCATTATTAAATTTGCACATTAATTTTTCCGAAGGTGATGCGAGAAGGATTAAAATTTTGGAAGATAGTGTCGATACAGTCATTTTGATGGGCAATTCTTTTGGTTACTTTGAAAAAGAAGAAGATGATATTGCTGTGATCGAATCGATAAAAAGGATTTTGAAATCGGAAGGGAACCTCGTACTAGACATCGTTGATGGTAGTTGGATGCAGCAAAATTTTGAGCCAAGGTCATGGGAATGGATCGATCAAAAGCATCTTGTTTGCAGAGAAAGATCTTTATCTTCAGATAACAGTAAAATCGTTTCAAGAGAAGTTGTCATTCATGAGGAAAAAGGAATAATAGCCGATCGTTTTTATGCTGAAAGGCTCTATAGCGCAGATGCCATAATGCAACTTTTAAATAAATGCGGTTATTCTCACATAGAAAGACACTCCAATTTCGAGCCAGTCTCAAGTCGCAATCAAGATTTGGGAATGATGAAAAACCGGCTTTTTATCACTGCCAAAGCCCAAACAAAAAAAACAATTTTTCAAAAACAACAAAAAAAATTGGAAATCAGTGTTATTTTAGGAGACTCTACCTTACCAGATCTTGTTAAAAAAGAGGGCAAATTTAACCAAGAAGATTTGAAAACGATCGAAACATTAAAAGAAACTTTAAGTAAATTATCTCAATTCAAATTTAATTTTTATGAAAAACATTCCAATCTCATTCAAAGGTTGATAGTCGAGAGCCCAAGTTTTATCTTAAATCTTTGCGATGAAGGATTTTTAAATGATGCCTTCAAAGAACAACATGTACCGGCAATTTTAGAAATGCTGCAAATCCCATATAGCGGCGCTGGGCCAAACTGCCTTGGTATCTGTTATAATAAAACTCTGGTCAGAGCTCTTGCCGATTCAATAGATATTCCGGTACCTTTAGAAACCTATGTGGATACTTTTGATCAGACCGCGGCCCTCCCCTCTATCTTTCCGGCCCTTTTAAAACCCAATTACGGGGACAACTCTATTGGCATCACAAAAGATGCGGTAGTTAACTCTCCAGAACAGTTAATCGATTATCTTAATAAAATGAGAGAAGAATTTCCTAATAGGGCCGTTTTAGTGCAAGAATTTTTACCCGGAAGAGAATTTAGCGTAGCTCTTATCGGTAATAACGGAAATTATAAAATTTTACCGGTTCTGGAAGTCGATTACTCCGATCTACCGAGCGACCTCCCTCAAATTTTATCTTATGAATCTAAATGGATTTTTGACTCACCCTTTGCTCAAAAAATCAAATATATTAAAAGTAAATTAGAAGAAGAAACTTATCGTCAATTAATAGATTATTCAATTATGCTTTTTGAACGATTGGAATGTCGAGATTATGCTCGGTTTGACTTTCGAGAAGACGTTAATGGGGTTATCAAACTTTTAGAAGTAAATCCTAATCCCGGCTGGTGCATCGATGGAAAAAT
Source organism: Chlamydiota bacterium (assembly GCA_016219355.1). Taxonomy (GTDB): domain Bacteria; phylum Chlamydiota; class Chlamydiia; order Chlamydiales; family SM23-39; genus JACRNF01. The sequence goes on from JACRNF010000012.1 coordinate 5,988, forward strand.
GAACATCATGGCCGGATTTGATAATTTAAGCTATTTTGAATTTTTAGAATTAATAATCAATTCCGCCTTGGAAAGGCTCAACATCAAACATTAAATTTGTCATGACAACAAAAGAATTTTTAAAAAAAATAAAACCTAAAGAAAAATCCAAAAACTTTTATCCTTGCATAGGGCCTATTTCAGATTTGGAAAAACATTTGCCGACAAATTGGTGGAATGGCCTTTTTGATTCTCTTTATTTAAAAACCGACGGAGATGTTGTTGAAAATGCTGAAAATACCATCAAGGATATAGATCTAGTAATTAAAAATGGCAAAATTAATTTTAATGATCACATTTTAGACCTTTGCTGCGGCCAAGGAAGGCACTGCATCGAACTTGCTAAAAGATCCTTTAAAAATATCACCGGAGTGGATAATTCCAGATATTTGATCGGAGTTGCCAAAAAAAGGGCCCTACAAATGAATCTTGATATCGATTTCTTTGCAGCGGACGCAAGAAAAGTCAAACTTCAAGCAAGCTCGATGGACACCGTAATTTTAATGGGCAATTCTTTTGGATATTTTGAAAAGGAAGAAGATGATATAGCCGTTATTCAAAATATTAAAAGAATATTAAAATCTAAAGGAACCCTTGTTTTAGACATTGTAGACGGCGGATGGATGATGCAAAATTTTGAGCCAAGGTCCTGGGAATGGATCGATCAAAAACATCTTGTCTGCCGAGAAAGATCTCTTTCTTCAGAGAAGAGAAGGATCATCTCTAGAGAAGTTGTAATAAAAAATGAAAAAGGGATAATTGCCGATAGATTTTATGCCGAAAGACTCTATACCCTAGATCAAATATTCAAATTATTAAAAGATCTTGGATATACAAATATCGTACATCATACCAATGTGATCTCTTCTTCTTCAAGAGGACAAGATTTGGGAATGATGGCAAATAGGCTTTTTATTACCGCAAAAGCTCCAGAAAAATTTACCCATTTAACCCTTTCAAAAAAGCAATTAGACATCACGGTCCTTTTAGGAGATCCATCACAATCAGACTCCATCAAAAATGAGGGAAAGTTTAATGTTGAAGATTTTTTAACCATTAAAAATTTAAAAGAGAGTTTAAGCAAATTAACCAAATTTAAATTTTCCTACATAGATCGTCACGGCTCATTATTGCAAAAACTCCAAATGCAAAGACCAACTTTTGTCTTTAATCTTTGCGATGAAGGGTTTAACAACGATCCCTTTAAAGAGCTCCATGTTCCGGCTCTTTTAGAAATGCTTCAAATACCCTATTCGGGAGCCTCCCCCTCAACTCTTGGGATTTGCTATAATAAAGCTTTAGTAAGATCTCTAGCTATCACCTTAGGTATACCGGTCCCATTAGAAACCTATGTTGACACTTCAGATCAAGGAGCCTCGCTTCCTTCGATTTTTCCAGCTCTTTTAAAACCGAACCTTGGGGATGGATCGATGGGAATTACACAAGAGGCTTTAGTTCATAATCCAGAGCAACTGATTAACTATCTTTTTAAGATGAAAGAAACATTTCCAAACAGAGCTTTTCTAGTGCAAGAATTCTTACCCGGAAGAGAATTTACAGTAGGAATACTCGGCAATATCGGCAACTATAAAATTTTGCCCATGTTAGAAGTTGATTATTCTCATCTTCCCCCAAATTTACCTCAAATATTATCCTATGAATCCAAATGGGTCCCAACTTCACCTTTTTGGAACCAAATCAAGTATAAAAAAGCAGAGCTTCTAGAAAAGCGTGAAAGAGAGCTGATCGATAGATCGCTACTACTTTTTGAACGATTAGAGTGTAAAGACTACGCAAGGTTTGATTTTAGAGAAGATTCTCAAGGGGAAGTTAAACTATTGGAAGCTAATCCTAATCCCGGATGGTGTTTTGATGGCAAAATGAACCTTATGGCAGAATATGACAATTTAAATTATGCTCGATTCTTAGAGATCATTTTACAATCCGCTTTAGAGAGGTACAACTTTAAAATCTAATGGACTACAAAAAAGTAATTTTACATCCCCAAAAAGAAAAGGCCGTTTTAAATCGGCACCACTGGATTTTTTCCGGAGCGATAAAAGCTCTCCCATCATTTGATCCAGGTGAAATATTAGCTGTCTATTCCTCGGACAACAAACTTTTAGGCCACGGCTATTTTAACCCTAATACTTCAATAGCCGGAAGGATGCTTAGCTTTGGAAGTACTGATCCTCTTCAAGCTGTCGAAGAAAATTTAATTTCGGCCATTAATTTTAGAAGATCTTTATTTGATGAAAAGCTCACAAACGCATATCGAATAGTCAACGGCGAAGGAGATCTTTTGCCAGGCCTCATTATCGATAAATATGATCAAGTTCTGGTAATTCAAATAGCAACACTTGGGATGGAAAAATTAAAGCCTTTTATTTTAGAAAAGCTAAAAACTATTTTTCCCAACATTAAAGCAATTTATGAAAAATCCTCTATAGCATCTAGAAAATTAGAAGGACTTGAGGATTTTGAAGGGCTTTTATATGGCACAAAATTTGACTTAATTGAGATTGTAGAAAATGGGGTAAAATTTTACGTCGATATAGTTGAAGGGCAAAAAACCGGCTTTTTTTTAGATCAACGGGAAATGAGAAAGTTTATTACAGAATACTCTTACAATAAAAAAGTATTGAACTGTTTTTGTTATACCGGCGGATTTTCTTTATTTGCCGGCCAAAACGGCTTAAAAATAGATTCGGTGGACTCTTCTCAAAAAGCTTTGATCCTTGGCACAAAAAACGTAGAGCTAAACAATCAAAATCTAAAAAAACATGAGTTTATTGCATCGGATGTCTTTGATTTTTTAAAAAAGCCTTTAGATTATGATCTAATCATTTTAGATCCCCCTGCCTTTGCTAAAAAACAAAAAGATACAACCCAAGCCTATTTAGGGTATAAAGAGCTCAATAAGCTAGCCATGAAAAACTTACAAAAAAAAGGTTTTATTTTAACCTGTAGTTGCTCTTATTTTATTGATGAAGAGCTGTTTCAAAAAATGATCTTTGAAGCAGCTAAAGAAGCTAATAAAAAAGTGTTTATTTTATCAAAACATAGACAAGCTTTAGATCATCCCATCAATATTTTTCATCCTGAGGGAGAATATTTAAAGAGCCTGTTTTTAAGAGTTGAATAGATTATTCGTCATCTCCAAGAGTGTCTTCTACAAGCATGCAGATGAGCTTAAGTCTTTTGTTCTCAACATACCCATTTACAAGTGCCATAGGCGAATTAAAAACACTTTTTCCAACAGCCTTCGACAGCCTGGTTACATCTTCTTCATCAATTTTAATTTCGTTAAATGGAGATATTCTTAAAAAAAAGGGAGAAAGAGTCCGAGGAGAATTACTTTTATACTTTTCAATCATTCTCATGGATTGTGTAACCTTCATCATACAAGGCGGCAGACAATCCACTTCATAAAATTTTAGATCTGAATCATCCTGTATTTTATGCATTACTGAAGTTGGGTGAGCCTCTTTTACTAAAAAATCAAAAATATCTTGACCTCCTTGCTCTAACCTTACCAGATTTTTTAAATCTGATAATGCAAAAATGGAGCAACTAACTCCATCATTTTGCCTTTTTAGTTTAAAAGAAAAAATTTCAACATTGTCAGCTCTATGGCTAAAATAAAAAATCAGATTTTTTAAACCAGCCCGCAACTCGGATAAGTCATTAATATTATGTCCCATTGAATCTAAAGCTAAAATTTTGATTCGGTTTTCATACTTTTTGACAAAAACGGCAATAACATGATCATCTTCTGCATGAAAATTACATGCAACCCAACCTCTGATCTCGTTTTTTTTATCGGAACGTAAAAAACTTTCTATGACAAGCGGGAGTTTATCAACATCTTCGCACTCTATCAAACCTTTAGAAAAAAAATCTCTTTTTACAAAGAGTTCAATAGCTTTATTAATAGCCGTTTTGGTTAAAATAAGATCTCTGCTCCGAAAATAATTATTTAGCTCTGCATTTTTTTCTTTAAGTTTAGCAATAACCATGCTAAAAAATTCCATTCGATTATAAAATGGCCATTTGACAAAGATTTTTAAAATTAAGACAAGATCTTTACTCGTTTTTGATTTTGTCATTACTTGATCAAACCAATGCTTTACTCTAAAAAGCTCTTCTTCACTAAGAGATCTAAATCTATTAATTTCTGAAGCTTCTTCAATGGCTTTTGAGAGCTCAACAAACTCACTGCTTACTTGAAAAAAAGTAGGAGATTCTATTCTATCGCTAGGTGAAATGGGAGCAAAAAAACGCTCCCTAACAACACTTTTAATTAGAACGCTATCAACAACTTCATAAACAATCGATCTAATTGCAAGTTCACTTAAATGAGCTGAATCGGAAGCACCATCAACATGTAAACTCATTAACAAGAAACCATTTTAACATTTAGAAATTTTAGCGACACACTCTACATGGCAAGTTTGAGCAAACATATCAAATGGTTTTACTTCATCGATAATATATCCATTTTCTTTTAAGAAAAAAAGATCTTTGGCCAAAGTCATGGGATTGCAAGAGATATAGATAATTTTCTTAGGAGACAATCCCACTAACGTATTTAAAAAATCTTGTCCGCACCCTTTTCTCGGAGGATTTAAAAAAGCGACATCTACTCTATCCAAAGTTTTAATAAATTCAGCGGCATCCGCTGAGGCAAATTTTACGTTATCGATACTATTTAAACTGCCATTTTCTCTCGCGTCTTCAATTGCTTTTGCAACACTTTCAACGCCAATCACCTCTTTAGCCTGTTTGGCAATACATAAAGATAATGTCCCTACTCCGCAATAAGCGTCTAAAGCGATCTCATCGCCCTTAAGATCGGCAAAGTTCAAAGCTTGTCTATAAAGATTTTCTGCTTGTAAAATATTCACTTGAAAAAACGAAGCGGGTGAAATTTTAAAGCTTAAGCCGCAAATTTTTTCTTCTATGTTTTCTTTGCCTGAAATGAGCCGAAATTCTTCTCCTAAAACCACATTGGAATTTTCTTTATTGATATTTTGAAAAACCCCTTTGACCTCGGGACAATTTTTCATTATTTCTTCAGCAATTTTAAAAAGATCTTCTTTGACCTCGTCATTTGTGACCAATATTACTAATGCCTCATTATTATAAAATGAACTTTTTACTAAAACGTGCCTGAGCTCACCAACGCAAGAAATGCAATCATATCCTTGAAGTTTTGATTTTCTTAAAATAGCTTTGACCTTTTGAAAGACCCCTTCTGAAAGAGGAGAATGCAAAGCGCAACTTTCAATATCGATAATGTCGACGCTGTTTCTTTCATAAAAGCCAAATATAAGTTTATTATCTTTCGTTCTAACGGGGGATTGGATCTTATTACGATAACCCAGCTCTAAATAAGAACCGGAGCAGGGAGAAATTAATACATCGGCCAAGTTGTTTTTTTCAAAAGCTTTTTTAACCATCTCTTGTTTTAATAAAAGCTGTTTATCATATGGAAGATGCATCAAATGGCATCCGCCGCAGCTTCCAAAATAAGGGCAGATCGGCTGTATCCGCTCATAAGTAGTTGTGACATAACTTTCAATTTTAGCCCTACCATAATTTTTTTGAATTTTGGTCATTCTTGCCGTAATTACTTCAAAAGGCAAAGCTCCGTCTACAAAAACTGTATATCCATGCCAATACCCTACCCCTTCTCCATTATTGCCAAGAGATTGGATAGTTAAATTAATTTTTTGATTATAGCGCGGTTTGGGCATGATAGCTCCTTAAAATTAGCAAATATTATACAAGCTATTTGTGTAAAAAGCCATCATAGATTGATTTTGCGAAGATCCCTGCCTTTTGTAGAAAAAATTATTTCAACTTCAATTTTATTTTTAAAAGTGTAAAATTTAGTATCTTTATAAAAACTTTCAATTTTAAGGAGTAAAACTTATGCCAGCTGCAGGATTAGTAACACGTAGAGATGATTCATTTACTCCCATCGGATCAGTTCAAGATATTATCAAAGCGAATTTATCAGGAAAGCCTATCGCTTTTTTGTGCGACACAACTAAATTTTCTGTGGATGGTTGTTTTACTCTTCGTTCAAACGATCAGGATGTTTATTTTGGACAAATGGGAAATATAGTTAGAAGATTTGACTGCTATGGAACAAAACATCTTGGCATGGGCTATCTTATGTTAAAGCTAAGAAAAACTCACACTACAGCTATCAATGCAATATTTACCGATCAAACGATTAAACAAGAATTTGCTCTTCGTATGAGACTTGCAACAGATAGTGAACTCGAAGAAATTAAAACAGCATGTGAAAGACAAGAAGCAGAATATTGTCCTGTAGATCCAAGCGAGAGCTGGGGGCCAAGACCAAGCTGGATGCTAGATTAAAAAGAATTAAAAGTCAGTTTTTGCTTTTTTATCGGTGATAAATTTCAAGATCATTTTTTCCCTCCAAGTTTTAAATAATAAATTGCTTTAATATCCATTTTAAATAAAAATTATCTAAAAAAAGCATTTTTAACTATGGCAATCACCTTAGACGATCAATTTCAAAACACGCTCAATCTATTAGAAAACTCCGATGAGAGCATTTTTATCACCGGAAAAGCAGGGACCGGAAAATCAACGCTTCTTTCCCATTTTATTGCCCATACCAATCAAAATATCGTAGTGCTTGCACCAACTGGTGTAGCTGCTTTGAATGTAAAAGGAGAAACCATCCATTCATTCTTTCATTTTAAGGTCGGTGTCAATCCCGATGATGCAAGAAATATGGGCAAGAGAATAAAAAAAGACTCATTATACAACGCCATTGACATGATCATTATCGATGAAGTCTCGATGGTGAGAGCCGATTTATTAGACTCTGTGGATCAATTCTTGCAAGAGGCTCTTAGAGTTAAAAGACCCTTTGGTGGGATAAAAATGATCTTTATAGGCGATTTGTACCAACTTCCTCCGGTAGTAACATCTCAGGAAAAGCCTTTTTTTGAGCAGCTGTACGACTCTCCTTATTTTTTTTCATCTAATGTCCTTAAAAATGAAAATTTCAAATTGCAGTTTGTAGAACTAGAAAAAATTTATAGGCAAAAAGACCAAGATTTTATCGAGCTTTTAAATGCCATTAGGAAAAACACCATTACCGACGAGCAGCTTTTTTTATTAAACAAAAGAGTGGTTTTAGATTTTAAAAATGATGAAGGTTATATTTATTTAACATCAACAAATCAAGCGGCCGATAAAACCAACCAGGAAAAGCTCTTAAACTTAAAAGGAAAAAACTATTGCTTTAACGCTGATATCGAAGGAGACTTTGAAATAGGAGCGAGTCCTACAGAAAAAGATCTTAATTTAAAAATCGGCGCCCAGGTTATGTTTTTGACTAACCACAATTTTGGCCTTTGGGTCAATGGGACGATTGGAACTATTCTTGATATAAAAAAAGAAAAAATTATTGTCAAAACCCAAGAAGGTGAAAAGGTTGAAGTTGAAAAGCATGAGTGGGACTTATACAAATACGCTTTTGATGAAAAAAACAAGACGATAACACAAGATATTGTGGGATCCTTTATTCAATATCCTTTAAAACTAGCTTGGGCAATTACTATCCATAAAAGCCAAGGCAAAACTTTTGAAAAAGTTGTTGTAGACCTAGACCGAGGGGCCTTTGCCCATGGTCAAACATATGTAGCTTTATCTCGTTGTACGACCTTTGAAGGGCTCATCTTAAAAAAGCCTTTGAAAAAGGGAAATGTGATTATGGACTTTAGAGTGGTCAATTTTTTGACCCATTTTCAATATTCGATATCGGAAAAAAAATGTTCATTAGAAACTAAAATGCAGATAATCCAAAAAGCAATTGAAACTAAATCAAAACTCTCTATTACTTATCTAAAAACTACCGATGAAAAATCGCATCGTATCATACTTCCAAGCTTCCTTGGAGAAATGGTCTATCAAGATAAACCCTATATCGGCCTGCAAGCCTATTGTCTGAATAGACAAGAAACTAGAGTTTTCAAAGTTGATAGAATCTTAGAACTTGAAATTATCCCCTAACTCCCTTTTTTAAAAACATAGGTTTCCAAAGGAGCTGGCTCCTTTGGCAGGGTTATTAGGGACGGAGTCCCTAATAATTCTTCCTTCCCCTCTTTTTTTACTGTTTAATTTTTCCTAGCAATTATGGATAAAAACAGTGGAAATTCTTCTCTGGCCCTATTTTCCATTTTGGCGCATTTACCGGTGCTGATTTTATCGGAGGTCCATTCTTGGAGGTCTTCTATTAAGAAGTTAGCTTCTTTGAGCCATTTAAAATAAGTAAAGAGGGGGTGATGAAAGGAAAAAGTTTCTGAAGAGTTTTCTTTACCTGGACTTGTTTTAATGGGTATTTTTAATGCTGAGAGGTAGAGATTGATACGCCTGTATAAAAGTTTTTGATTTTCATCGATTTGCCAAGAAGTTTGTCTGGGTATTCTAAAGCAGGGGTGATTTAATACAATGAGGAGATTTCCCCCTTTTTTTAAATGATGAAAAGCATTTTTAAAAACAGCTAGAGGGTTTTCTATATTTTGAATGGCTAAAATTACTGTAACGCAATCAAAATCTTTTTTATCTAAATGCAAAGGGAGCGTAGCATCCCCTGTAATAAAATGATGTTTTTTATTCTGGGCATAATTTTTAGCCGATTCTATTAGTGAAGAAGAGGCATCGACGCCATGGTACTCGCAAGATGGAGGTAGTTTTCTAGATAAAATACCTTGACCGCAGGCTATGTCTAAAATAGAATTTGCATTTTTTAATAGGGGTAAAATTTTAGGAAAGATGACATGCTCATGAAAATAGTGGCCGGTAAGGCCGACTACACTATCATACCATTTACTGACTTCTTCCCAGGATGTATTGTTTTTCATAAAATTTTTGATTAATAATAAACTATGCACGATTTGCAGCAAAAGCTAAAAGATCAATGCCCGAGATAGGTTTAGAATAATAATGTTTAAATTTGGGATTGACAGATCCTTGCATAAACTTTTTTTTCCCATTTAAGATTCTTTGGATTAAAACTTTTTGATTGGAGCTTCTTGGTTTGGTATCTATAGTTATGGTATTTTCATCAATTAAAGCAGCAATGGAGGTTGCAAAGAACTTGATTTTTGTTTTAGGCAAATATTCATATACATTCGATAAATAAAAAGTATCTAGAGTAACTCCAGATTGATTTAAAAGATCTTTTAAATCAAAAATCGCTTGTTGGTCAAAAAGATCCAAATGCAAAAATCTAAAATTATTTTTCAAAAAGATATTTTGGATAGCATGAAACCCAGCATCAGTTGAAAGCCAGCTAAGATTGTCCTTTATTTCTCCTTCAAGTCTAAATATTTCCGTTTCGGCATATTCCGATGGAGATAAACAGCCTTTAAAATAACGGTCGCATCTTTGTCTAATAGTTTGGATAATTTTTTCTTGAGCTTCTTCTTTAGTTTGAGATTGAATAATGATATTATTCATATCTTGCCAAAAAGCTTCAGCCATTAAGCTTCGATCAAGAGCAATTATATATTTTATGGCGTCAGGATCTTTTAGGACTCTGATTGCGGCATAATTTAAAAGCCTAAAACCGCTTACTCCCATAATGGTGTTTCCAGAAATTGGCAAAACATTTAACTCTTCTTGAGTTTCTATTTGTCCAACTTCATTTGAAACAACATGAACCCGGTGCAACATATCCATATAATACGAAGAGTCCGATTGAAAATGATCTAAATTTCCAAGCGATGAAACTCTTGGATCATAACTAGCTTTAAAGCCAACCGCCGCCATTATTAACCTCTATTGATTTAATCGTTTATTATACTAATTAATTAATATTAATTACAGCATTAATATTAAACAATTTATAAATAATAATTTAACAATTTAAATAAATTTTAACCAACCACAGTTAAAAGCCCATAATGATCGGAGAGGGCCTTTTTAGGATTTGTAAAAGAAAAAGTTTCAACGACGTGGGTCTTAATTTTATATTTGCAAGACCCATCCTCCTCTTTTTGCAAAAGAGCGTAGTCTAAAGTGAACCCGCCTGGAATTTTTTTACCCGATTTTATATATCTTTTCAAAAACTCGGTAGCAGCAGTGGGCTCTTTTGTAAAGTTAACAAAGTGAGCTGATAAATTTGCCTCAGCTTCCTTTGTATCCATATTTAAGTCACCTACTAAAACTTTAGGCCCCTCTTTTTTCTTCTCCATAGCTAAAATTATTTTTTCGATTTGTTTTTCCCTCATTTCAACATCTTCTAAAGCAGGCCTTAGATCATTTTCCGAATGGTGCATATGAGTAACAAATAGCGATGCCAAATGCTTTTTTTGAGATACCAAATCAAAACTAAAAAAACCTTTGTTCATAAAAGAGGCTTTAAAAGTTTTAGCTCTTTCAAATGGGAAAAATTGGGGATGAACAATTTTAATCTTACTGGCTACAAAAAGGCCGCTACAGACTCCTACTTGTTTATTAGGTCCAATGTTTAAATAAAAATGGGTATAGTTATTTTTTAATTCCTTATAAAGTTTAAATCCAGCTTGAAGATCAAACACCTCTTGAAGAGCAACAATATCTGCATTTTGTCTTAAAATAAGAGATGCGATTTTATCGATTCGATCTTTCCAGGGGGCTACACCTCCTTCGGTAAGTGGCCATCCTCCTGAAATGAAGCAAGTGTTCAAAGAAAAGATGCTAAATTTTGTGGTCTCTTTTTCCAATACATCAGTTTTGAAATAGACATAAGGGGCTGGCCTAAAAAAATTGGCAACGTATCTAAAACCTATTCCTAAAAAAGCTAGTGGAGAAAGAATGGTCATCGGAACAATAGCAAAAGCGAGTAAGACCCTACTCGCAACTTCAGTAGTTTTTGAAGTTGTTTGCCCATAATGATTGGGCATTAACCTTTGCACAATCCTTTGATACCAATTATGCACAAGGCTAAAAAGCCTAGATAAAAAAGAGGCCAGAAAAAAAAAAAAAAAAGCAACATTATTTCTTATCATGTATCAAGTTTGTTTTTTAAATATAATATACTAAATTTTATAAAATAAACCTAAGCCGGAAAGATTTTTTCTACAAAACTGCCAACATAAAACGTTATTACAATCACCGCAATCATTATCGAAAAATGCTCTAATACAGCTTTATAAGGATTGTTTTTTTGTCTTTTGGCAACAATAAAGCTAAACATTCCAAGCAGTAAAAATCCCCAGATGATATTTAGAATAATCCCACTTTTTAATGGAAAAATTAAAATGGGGACAAGAAAAGATAGAGCTACGAAAAATTTGGATATAAAAGTAAAAATGGTTGAAAGCCAGATTTCTTTAGTAGTATGAACACCCTCGATTTCTTCTGCAAAATGCATACCCAAGGCATCGGAGCAAGCGTCTGCAATGGCAATGGTTAAAATACCTGCCAAAACAATGCTTCTTGAAAAGGTACTGGAATACAAGCCGATCATTAAGCCAAGCGTGGTGATTACGCCGGATGCTAAACCAAAACCCAAACCTACTTTAAAAGATGACTTTGCCATATTTTTTTTATATGAAATTATCACGATTTTAGCAATGCTTATTTTTCAGCTAAGGCCTCTAAAAAATTATGGATTTCTTCTTTTATTTGATGACGATCGCCTAAGTAGTTATTGCAAAAAATGCAAAAAGCATATTCTTTTTTAGATGGCAATATTAAATAGCCTGCTAAATTGCAAATTTGGGCCATAGCGCCTGTTTTAGCCTTCAAGCTAGAGTTCTTTAAGTGTACATAAGTCAAAGTCCCCTCGCGTATCCCCGGCAGGGAATTATACAACGAGCTATAAGCTTTAGATTTTTTTATTTCGCAAAGCAGTTTTACCACTCCTTTAGGAGTTAACAAGTTATTACGAGAAAGACCGCAACCGTCAGTAATTTTAGCGGGAATGTTTAAATTATCTAAAAACTTTTGCATTTTTAAAACGCCAAGAGAGGTTTTTCCTTCCCCAACCTTTTTTAAAAGATGTTCGGCATAAAGATTGATGCTAAAAAAGTTCATTTCTTTAAGGATATCTTTTAGGGGAACAGATTTATGCTTTAACAAAAGAGTGGTATTATCACCAGTTTTATCCCAAATTACTTGAACTCCTTTTGAGGCATGCATTTTAGAATTTAATGCTTGAGCTAAAAATAAAGGAGGGTTAAAAATTGCTCCTTTAATTCTAAAAGTGGGCTCTTCTAAAGGAACTGTCCCTTTATAAAATTGCATTTCATTATATTCCGCGCCAAAAACATTAACTCTATCTCCGGAGCCCTTCGGTCCTGTGCAAACTTCATTATGGTATTTTAGTCCAACAATGTTTGGTTCAATTTTTAGTACTTGTGATTTTTCCCCTTCTTTACTACCGGGCTTAAAAGTAATTTCATAACTGTTTTTATTGATGGTTAAACCACTTGCTCCTGCTCCATAGCCATTGGCAACATCTTCAACATACCAATATTGCGATGACATCTCCTTTTCAAAACAGCTGGCATCAGCAATAATTTTTCCATCGATTTGATAAACCCCAAGATCCTTTAAAGCTTGTTCAAAAACATCCAAGATATTTAAAGATAAAGTTGGGTCTCCCCCACCGACAATCCAAACATTACCATGCAAAACTTTGTTAGAATCTATGACTCCTTCATATTTCAGATCGGTATGAAAACAAAACTCTTCTCCCAAAGCGTTCAGAGCAAGCGCTCCAGTAATAACTTTTAAAACTGAAGAGGGAATAAAATATTGATCGGGATTAAATGAATAAATTTCTTTTTGAGTATCAACTTCTACAACATAAATACCTAAATGCGATCGTTTAAATTGATCGTTGTTGAAAAAATCAGATAGTTCTAAAG